>JAEWGL010000222.1 GCA_023388335.1 Pseudomonadota bacterium
AGGGAAATCAGGATGGCCACCGCCAGGGTGATGGCGAACTCGCGGAACAGCCGCCCGACCACATCGGCCATGAACAGCAGCGGGATCAGCACGGCGATCAGCGAGAAGGTCAGCGAGATCAGGGTGAAGCCAATCTGCCTGGCGCCCTTGAGCGCCGCCTGCATCGGTGTCTCCCCTTCCTCGATGTGCCGGGAGATGTTCTCCAGCATGACGATCGCATCATCCACCACGAAACCGGTGGCAATGGTCAGGGCCATGAGGGTCAGGTTGTTGATCGAAAAACCGGCCAGGTACATCACCCCGAACGTGCCGATCAACGACAGCGGCACGGCGATCGAGGGAATGATCGTGGCGCTGACCCGGCGCAGGAAGAGGAAGGTGACCATCACCACCAGCACGATGGCGATCAGCAGCTCGTGCTGCACGTCGGTGACCGCCGCACGGATGGTCTGGGTGCGGTCGGTGAGCACGGTGACATCGAGGCCGGCCGGCAGGTTGTCGGTGATCGTGGGCAGCAACTGCTTGATCCGGTCGACCACCTGGATGACGTTGGCCCCTGGCTGACGCTGGATGTTCAGCAGCACGGCCTGGTTCTCGTTGGCCCAGGCAGCCAGGCGCTCGTTCTCGGCGCCGTCGACGATCTCGGCGACATCCTTCAGGCGCAGCGGCGCGCCATTGTTGTAGGTCAGGATGAGGTTGGCGTACTCCTCGGGCGAGCGCAGCTGGTCATTGGCGTCAAGCATCGAGACGCGGGTCGGGCCGTCGAAATTGCCCTTGGGCTGGTTGACGTTGGAGGCGCCGACCAGCGTGCGCACGTCTTCCAGGCTGAGCCCGGCGGCGGCCAGGGCGTCGGCGTTGACCTTGATGCGCACCGCCTGGCGCTGGCCGCCGGCGATGCTGACCATGCCCACGCCGCTGATTTGCGCAAGCTTCTGTGCCACCCGGGTGTCGACCAGGTCGTTGAGCTTGGGCAACGGCATGGTCTTGGAAGCGATGGCCAGGGTCAGCACTGGCGTGTCGGCCGGGTTGACCTTGTTGTATACCGGCGGGGCAGGCAAGTCGCTGGGCAGCAGGTTGCTGGCGGCATTGATCGCCGCCTGCACCTGTTGCTCGGCGACGTCCATGTTCATCTCAAGGCTGAAGCGCAGGGTCAGCACCGAGGCGCCGCCCGAACTGGTCGAGGCCATCTGGGTCAGGCCTGGCATCTGTCCGAACTGCCGCTCCAGGGGCGCAGTGACGGCGCTGGTCATGACCTCGGGGCTGGCGCCGGGGTACAGGGTCATGACCCGGATGGTCGGGTAGTCAACCTGGGGCAAGGCCGAGACCGGCAGCAATTTGTAGCCGATCAGGCCGGCGAGCACCAGAGCCAGCATGCTCAGGGTGGTCGCCACCGGGCGCAGGATAAACAGCCGCGAGATATTCATGCCCCGGCCTTGCCCTGTGCGGCGGCACCGGTCGAGGCGCCCCTGTCCTGGCCCTGCAGATGCTGGCCCGGCGTGGTCGGCACCTGCGAGCTGTCCTGCACCACTTCCACCAGGGCGCCCTCACGCAGGCGGTCGGTCCCTTCGAGCACGATCCGGTCCCCCGCCGCCAGACCTTCGAGGATCACGCTGTGCTCGCCGTCGCTGGCGCCTACCTTGAGTTTGCGCACATTGACCTTGTTCTCGCTATTGACCACGTAGGCGAAGGTACCGTCGGTGCCGAACTGGATCGCCGCGGCGGGGGCCAGGACCACCTGCTTGAGGGTGTCGGCGAGCAAGCGCACGTTGACGAACTGGTTGGGGAACAGCACCTGGTCCTTGTTCTCGAAACGGGCCTTGAACTTCAGGGTGCCGGTAGTAGTGTCGATCTGGTTGTCCAGGCTGCCGAGCACGCCTGTGGCCTGCAGGCGAGTGTCGCCGCGGTCCCAGGCTTCGACCGGCAGGCTCGTGCCGCTGCGGTAGCGCTCGAGCACCGCGGGCAATTCGGTTTCCGGCAAGGTAAAGGCCACATTGATCGGCTCGGTCTGGGTGATCACCACCAGGGCCGTCGTGTCGTTGGCCGCGACCAGGTTGCCCAGGTCAAGTTGGCGCAGGCCCAGGCGTCCGCTGATCGGCGCGCGGATCTGGGTGAATTCCAGGTTGAGACGGGCGTCGTTCACCGCCGCCTGGTTGGTCTTGACCGTGCCCTGGTACTGCCCGACCAGTGCCTCGGCGGTGTCCAGGGTCTGCTTGGCGATGCTGTCCTCGGCGTACAGGCCTTTATAACGCGCCACGTCGACCTGGGCGTTCTTCAACTGGGCCTGGTTCTGCGCCAGGGTCCCCTCGGCTTGCTGCAAGGCGATGCGGTATTGACGGGGGTCGATCTCGGCGAGCAGGTCGCCGGCCTTGACCAGTTGCCCTTCCTTGAAGTGCACCTTGACCAGTTCCCCGGCCACGCGGCTGCGCACGTTGACCGTGTTGGTCGCGGTGACCGTGCCCAGCGCCTTGAAGTACAGCGGGAAGTCACCCACCTTGATCGGCTCCACGCGCACCGGCACCGGGTCACTGGAGGTGCCGAAGCCAGGGCGGCCGCCCCTGCCGCCCTGCCCTGCCGGCTGCTGATCCGGGGTCGTGACAGGCCACAACCACCAGACCAGGGCGACCACCAGCAGCAGGATCAGCAGGCCGACGAGCCAGCGACGAGAGGAACGGGAGACAGAAGCTTGCATGGGTTGAACGAACCTTGTTCGAGAAAAGACGTGGTCGGGAGGTAAACGATAAGCACTGGTGCCGTTTTAGCAAAGCGCCTTTACCGCGACTTTACCTTTGACTGACGCAGCTAAGGCGATGAACTTTAAATGAAAACGGCCTGGCGATGGCCAGGCCGTTTCTGCGTGAGCATGATGCGAAGCCGGATGGCCGCCAGGATCATGCTCCGAGGATCATGCAGCGGGGCCGCTCACGGCCCGATCAAGGTCAAGCCCGCTTACAAGACAGCCAGGGCCGCCTCATAGTTCGGCTCTTCGGCGATTTCCTTGACCAGCTCGCTGTACAGAACCTTATCGTTCTCATCCAACACCACGACCGCGCGTGCGGCCAGGCCTGCCAGAGGGCCGTCGGCGATGGCGACGCCGTAGTTCTCGAGGAACTCGCGGCCGCGCAGGGTCGAGAGGTTCTGTACGTTGGCCAGGCCTTCGGCACCACAGAAGCGTGCCTGGGCGAACGGCAGGTCGGCGGAGACGCAGAGGATCACGGTATTGCCCAGCTTGTTGGCCTGCTCGTTGAACGTGCGCACGGACGTGGCGCAGGTCGGGGTGTCGACGCTTGGGAAGATGTTCAGCACCTTGCGCTTGCCGGCAAAGTCCTTGAGCGACTTGTCGGCCAGACCGTCGCCGACCAGGGAGAACGCCGGGGCCGCGGTGCCTGCTTGCGGCAGCTGGCCGTTGACCTGGACCGGGTTGCCTTTGAGAGTGACTTGAGCCATGAACGGATATCCTTGTGCAGGGGTTTGAAAGGATCCTGAGTTAAGCATGAAAGCGCCGAAGTACCTATGGTGCAGCGGAAAATTGTTTTGTCGAAGGACACTGTCTGCGGACAAGAAAATGCCCGGGTGGCGACAACCGTCCCGGGCATTGGTGTCAGGCGATCAACCCAGCACTGCGTTCACCAACGAGAAGACCACCGAGGACATGGCCACCAGGCCTACCGCCACGACGAACAGGTTGGACAGCGCGCCGCTGTACTTGCGCATGGCCGGCACGCGGCGAATGGCGTACATCGGCATGAGGAACAGGATGGCCGCGATCACCGGGCCGCCCAAGGACTCGATCATGCCCAGGATGCTCGGATTGAGGGTGGCGACGATCCAGCACACCACCAGCATCAGGGCCGCCACCACGCGGTCCAGGGTTTTCGCGCCGGGGCGCAGGCCAGTCTTGGCGATGATGCCCTTGAGGCCTTCGCTGGCACCGATGTAGTGACCCAGGAACGACTTGGCGATAGCGACGAAGGCGATCAGCGGCGCGGCGAAGGCGATGCTCGGGTTGCTGAAGTGGTTGGCCAGGTACGACAGGATCGACAGGTTCTGCGCTTTGGCTTCCGCCAGCTGGGCGCTGCTCAGGG
>JAEWGL010000245.1 GCA_023388335.1 Pseudomonadota bacterium
ATGCCGAGCAGCTTCCGCGCCTATGCCGTGGATTTCGACGGTGACGGCCACATCAACATCTGGAACAACCCGGACGATGCCATCGGCAGCGTCGCCAGCTACTTCAAGCGCCACGGCTGGGTGGCCGGCGAGGCGGTGGTCAGCCGCGCCACGGTGCGCGGCGAGCGCGTCGACGAGGGCCTGAGCCCCGGCATCGAGGCGGTCAAGACAGTCGCAGAGTTGCAGGTACTGGGCTGGTCAAGTCATGATGCGCTGCGCGAGGATCTGCCGGTCACCGCCTTCCGGCTCGAAGGCGACAACGGCCCGGAATACTGGCTGGGCCTGAAGAACTTCTACGCGATCACTCGCTACAACCGCAGCGTGATGTACGCGATGGCGGTACATCAGCTATCGGACCTGCTGGTTCAAGCACGGGGCGTCAAGTAATGCGCGTTTTGTTCAACTCCACTTCCTTCAAACTGCTGACCTGCGTCGCCCTGGGCCTGGTGCTCGCCAGCTGCTCGAGCAGCCGTGCGCCGCAGCAACAGCAGCAGGGCAATATCGTGCGCGCCCAGCCAGGCCTGGACATCAACCGCGCGCACAAGGATGGCGCGCCGTGGTGGGACGTCGATGTCTCGAAGATTCCCGACGCCACGCCCACGGTGCACACCGGCAACTACAAGGCCAACCCGTACACCGTGTTGGGCAAGACCTACTTCCCCATCCAGGAATCGCGCAACTACCGCGCCGAAGGCACGGCGTCCTGGTACGGCACCAAGTTCCACGGCCAGAACACCGCCAATGGCGAGGTCTATGACCTGTATGGCATGAGCGCGGCGCACAAGACCCTGCCGCTTCCGGCCTACGTGCGGGTGACCAACCTGGACAACAACCGCACCGTGATCCTACGGGTAAACGATCGGGGCCCGTTCTATTCCGACCGGATCATCGACTTGTCCTACGCGGCAGCGAAAAAACTCGGCTATGCCGAAAGCGGCACCGCCCGCGTGCGCGTCGAAGGCATCGATCCCCAGCAGTGGTGGGCCGCGCGCGGCCAGGCGGCGCCGATGGTGCTGCAGCAGCCGCAAGTGGCGCAGACCAAGCCACTGCCGGCCAGCACCGGCAGCGTCGAACAGTGGACCCCACCGGCCCAGCAACACGCCGCGGCCGTGGTCCCGGTGCAGGTGGCCCGCAGCAACGCGATCAGCAACAACGATGGCCTGTTCCTGCAGGTCGGCGCCTTCGCCAACCCGGATGCCGCCGAACTGCTGCGTTCCAAGCTCAGTACCATGGTCAGCGCGCCGGTGTTCATCAGTTCCATCGTGCGCAACCAGCAGACCCTGCACCGCGTGCGCCTGGGGCCGATCAGCAGCCAGGGCGAGGCCCAGCAAATGCAGAACAGCGTACGGCTGGCCAATCTTGGCCAGGCCAAAGTGGTCACGGCGGATTGAGCTTCAAGCCACAAGCTACAAGCTGCAAGAGAAGGGCGGACCGGCCCCGGCCTGCTTTTTCTTGCAGCTTGGAGCTTGGAGCTTGAGGCTCGCCGAGGCCCCTGTACAATGGCTGTTTTGCCCGCAAGGCCCCGGCCTGTTAACGTTTTGCCCATGAGGGCATGAGCCCATTAGTCATTTCGAGAGACGGATGAACATCACCACCTTCGCCAAACGCCTTTGCCTGCTTGTACCGCTGATGATCACCCCTGCTGCGTTCGCGGCAGAGCAGATGATGCCGTCGCCGCCGCAACTGGCTGCCAAGTCCTATGTGCTCATGGAAGCGTCCAGCGGTAATGTCCTGGTCGAGAACAATGGTGACGAGCGTCTTCCGCCGGCCAGCCTGACCAAGCTGATGACCGCCTACCTCGCCACGCTGGACATCCGCCGTGGGCAGATCGGCGAGAACGATCCGGTGACCGTCAGCGAGAACGCCTGGCGCACCGGCGGTTCGCGCATGTTCATCAAGGTCGGTAGCCAGGTCAGCGTCAGCGACCTGCTGCACGGCATCATCATCCAGTCGGGCAACGACGCCAGCGTCGCCCTGGCCGAGCACATCGCCGGCAGCGAAGACGCCTTCGCCGACATGATGAACAAGACGGCCGCCGACCTTGGCATGAGCAACAGCCACTTCATGAACCCCACCGGCCTACCGCACCCGGAGCACTACTCCTCGGCGCATGACATGGCCGTGCTGGCGCGCGCGATCATCGACGAAGACCCGGCGCACTATGCGATCTACTCGCAGAAGGAGTTCTACTGGAACAACATCAAGCAGCCCAACCGCAACCTGCTGCTGTGGCGTGACAAGACTGTCGACGGCCTGAAGACTGGCCACACCGAGGAGGCCGGCTACTGCATGGTGTCTTCGGCGGTACGTGACGGCATGCGCCTGATCGCCGTGGTCTTCGGCACCAACAGCGAGCAGTCCCGCGCTGCCGAGACCCAGAAGCTGCTGACCTACGGTTTCCGCTTCTTCGAAACCCAGACCTTCTACCAGAAGGGCACCGAGCTGGCCCAGGCCCCGGTATGGAAGGGCGCGGCCAGCCAGGTCAAGGCCGGCCTGGCCGACGACCTGACCATGACTATGCCTAAAGGCCAATTGAAACGCCTGGCCGCAAGCATGACCATGAACCCACAACTGACCGCGCCCATCGCCAAAGGTGACGTAATCGGTAAAGTGGAAGTCAAACTGGACGAGAAGGTTGTACACAGCGCTGATCTGATCGCCCTGGATGCGGTCGAGGAAGCTGGTTTCTTCGGTCGTATGTGGGATAGCATTCGTCTGTTCTTCTACGGGTTGTTCAACTGATATCGTGACCTGCCGCGCCCCCGCCTGTATTCGCGGGGGCGTTGTTGTTGCCACGGCTTACGAGGCCGTTACCGCCATGAGCGAACCAGACGTCAAGTCGCACAAAATCGAATTCCCCTGCGCCGATTACCCGATCAAGGTGATCGGCGACACCGTGGTCAACTTCAAGGACACGGTGATCGAGATCCTGAAGAAGTACGCCGAGGTCGACCTCGCCACCCTGGCCGAGCGCCAGAGCAAGGAAGGCAAGTACACCACGGTGCAATTGCACATCGTGGCCACCGGCGAAGACCAGCTGCACGATATCAACAGTGCCCTGCGCGCTACTGGAATCGTGAAAATGGTGCTCTGATGCCAGCGAGTCTCGGCGTTCGCGACCTCGGGCTGCAGCCGTACGAAACGGTGCTGGCGGCCATGCGCCGCTTTACCGACCAGCGCGATGCCCAGACCCGCGACGAGCTGTGGCTGGTCGAACACCCGTCGGTGTTCACCCAGGGCCAGGCGGGCAAGGCCGAGCACCTGTTGGTGCCCGGCGACATCCCCGTGGTGCAGACCGACCGCGGTGGCCAGGTCACCTACCATGGCCCCGGCCAGCAGGTGGCCTATCTGTTGCTCGATGTGCGTCGCCTGGGCTTCGGTGTGCGCGACCTGGTCAGCCGCATCGAAAGCAGCCTGATCGAGCTGCTCGCCAGCTTCGACGTTCAGGCCGCGGCCAAGCCCGATGCGCCGGGCGTGTATGTCGATGGGGCGAAGATCGCCTCCCTCGGCCTGCGGATCCGCAACGGCCGCTCTTTCCACGGCCTTGCCCTGAACGTGGACATGGACCTGGCGCCATTTCGCCGAATCAACCCCTGCGGGTATGCGGGGCTGGCCATGACCCAGCTGCGCGATCAGGCAGGCCCGATCGAACTCTCCGAGGTCAGGACAAGGCTGCGCGCACAGCTGGTCAAGCACCTCGACTATGCCGAGCAGACGACCCTTACGGGCGGAATCGACCGATTATGACAATAGTGCAAGAAACCGTGCCCAACCTGATATCCACACAGGATGTCACCCCACGCCCAGCCCCACGGCCGAAGGTCGAAGCGGGTGTGAAACTGCGGGGGGCGGAGAAGGTTGCCCGCATCCCGGTAAAGATCATCCCCACCGAAGAGCTGCCGAAAAAGCCCGACTGGATTCGCGTGCGGATCCCGGTCTCCCCGGAAGTCGACCGCATCAAGCAGCTGCTGCGCAAGCACAAGCTGCACAGCGTCTGCGAAGAGGCGTCTTGCCCGAACCTGGGCGAGTGCTTCTCTGGCGGTACCGCGACCTTCATGATCATGGGCGACATCTGCACCCGTCGCTGCCCGTTCTGCGACGTCGGCCACGGCCGGCCGAAGCCGTTGGATGTCGACGAGCCGAAGAACCTGGCCGTGGCCATCGCCGACTTGCGCCTGAAGTACGTGGTGATCACCTCGGTGGACCGCGACGACCTGCGCGACGGCGGTGCCCAGCACTTCGCCGACTGCCTGCGGGAAATCCGCGCGCTGTCCCCAGGCGTCCAGCTCGAGACCCTGGTGCCGGACTACCGCGGCCGCATGGACGTGGCCCTGGCCATTACTGCCCAGGAGCCGCCGGATGTGTTCAACCACAACCTCGAAACCGTGCCGCGCCTGTACAAGGCCGCGCGCCCGGGTTCGGACTACCAGTGGTCGCTGACCCTGCTGCAGAAGTTCAAGGAGCTGGTGCCGCACGTACCGACCAAGTCCGGCCTGATGCTCGGCTTGGGCGAGACCGACGAGGAAGTGATCGAAGTGATGCAGCGCATGCGCGAGCACAACATCGACATGCTGACCCTCGGCCAGTACCTGCAGCCGTCGCGTAGCCACCTGCCGGTGCAGCGTTTCGTCCACCCGGACACCTTCGCCTGGTTCGCCGAGGAAGGTTACCGCATGGGCTTCAAGAACGTGGCATCCGGTCCGCTGGTGCGTTCTTCGTACCACGCCGACCAGCAGGCGCACGAGGCCAAGATCAAGCTCTGAGCCTGGCGGGTTGATCATGCCGATGCGCGCCGTGAGGCGGCATCGGCATTTTTGTATAGGGGGACACGTTGCCCACGGGCGCTGCCCAGGCAGTCCCCAAGAAGGAATTGCACGGATGACCCACGCCTGTCCTGACCTCACCGATTCGCGGCTGCCCGCGCCACTGCCACGGCACGGCCGCGTTGCCATCATCGCACCGGCGGGCCCGGTGCGGTTGGACGCCGACAAGGCCAGCCAGTGGTTTGCCCGCCACGGCCTGGGGTGCCGGCTCTACCCTGGCGTCAGCCAGGCTCATGGTTACCTCGCCGGTACTGACGAACGCCGCCTGCAAGACCTGCACGATGCCTTTGCCGATCCGCGGATCGACGCGATTCTCTGCATGCGGGGTGGTTACGGCAGCATGCGCCTGCTCGACAAGATCGACTTCCAGCTGCTGCGTGACAACCCCAAGCCGCTGATCGGCTACAGCGACATCACGGCGTTGCATACCGCGATTGCCCGGCACGCCGGATTCGTTACCTTCCACGGCGCCATGCTCAGTGCCGATCTGCTGGGCGAGAAGCTCGAACCCACCGTCAGCTCGCTGCTCGCCCAGTTGAGCGGGCGATTGGGGGAGGGCAGTGTGCTGCAGCATCCGGCGGGTTATCCGCTGAGCGCCGTGCTGCCGGGCGTGGCCAGCGGACGCCTGATGGGCGGCAATCTGTCCTTGCTGGCGGCCACCCTCGGCACGCCGGCCGAAGTAAACCTGGACGGCAGCATCCTGTTCATCGAGGACGTCAACGAGCCGCTGTATCGCGTCGACCGATTGCTGACCCAGTTGCGCCTGGCGGGCAAGCTGGAGGGGGTG
>JAEWGL010000016.1 GCA_023388335.1 Pseudomonadota bacterium
ACAGGTGTCCAGCAGCATCGCCCACGGGCGGGTGCTGGACATCGACAGCTCCGAGGCGCTCAAAGTGCCGGGCGTAGTGCTGGTGCTCGATCACCGCAACCGACCGAAGTTGTCCAGTTACGATGACAGCTACAGCGATGACGACGCCGCCGAAGGCTCACCCTTCCGACCGCTCTACAACGATCGTGTGCTGTACAGCGGCCAGCCCTTGGCCCTGGTGGTAGCCGAAAGCCTGGAGGTTGCGCGCTATGCCGGGTCCCTGATGCGCATCCGCTATGACGAGCAGGACCATCAGACCGACCTGCTGGCCGCGCTGGGCAGCGGTCATCAGGCCCCGGCCGAGCTGCCCAAGCCCCGCGGCGACTTCCAGGGCCAATATGCCAAGGCCCCCGTCAGCGTCGATGCGACCTACAGCACGCCCGCCGAACACCACAACCCCATGGAGCCGCACGCTTCCACGGTGTTCTACAAGCCGGACGGCAGCCTGGATATCCACGACAAGACCCAGGGTACGCAGAACTGCCAGGAGTACCTGCACAATGTATTCGGCCTGCCCAAGGAGAAAATCCGGATCCTGGCTTCATTCGTCGGCGGTGCCTTCGGCTCCGGGCTGCGTCCCCAGTATCAACTGCCCCTGGCGGTGATGGCGGCGCTGCAGCTCAAGCGCTCCGTGCGGGTAACCCTGACCCGGCAGCAGATGTTCACCTTTGGCTACCGGCCACGGACTGTGCAACGCCTGCGCCTGGGGGCCAGTGCCGATGGCAACCTGCTGGCGGTCAGCCATGAGGCGACCGGGCAGACTTCGCGGTTCGAGGATTTCACCGAGCATGTGGTGGAGTGGAGCGGCATGCTCTACAAGTGCGACAACGTGGCGTTGAACTACCGACTGGTACCACTGGATGTCTATACGCCCTTGGACATGCGCGCGCCAGGCGCGGCGCTGGGCCTTATCGGCCTGGAGTGTGCCATGGACGAATTGGCCTATGCCGGCGGCATCGACCCGGTGCACCTGCGCCGGATCAATTTCGCCGACAGCAATGGCAACGAGGGCAAACCCTATTCGAGCAAAGAGTTGCAAGCCTGCTACGACCAAGGCGCGGCGAGCTTCGGCTGGAGCCAGCGCGACCCTGCGCCACGCAGCATGCGCAAGGGTAGCCAGCTCGTGGGTTGGGGCATGGCCGGTGGCGTGTGGGAGGCGATGCAGATGAAAGCCAGCGCCAAGGCCCGCTTCGACAGCCACGGGCACCTGACGGTCAGCAGCGCAACCACCGA
This sequence comes from Pseudomonadota bacterium, assembly GCA_023388335.1. Lineage (GTDB taxonomy): Bacteria > Pseudomonadota > Gammaproteobacteria > Pseudomonadales > Pseudomonadaceae > Aquipseudomonas. The sequence goes on from JAEWGL010000016.1 coordinate 1,273, forward strand.
CATCGGCACGGGTACCTACACGGTGATGACCCAGATCGCCGCGGATGCGGCAGGCGTGGCGATGGAGGATGTGACCTTCCTGCTGGGCGACTCCTCGCTGCCCACCGCGCCGTTGCAGGGCGGCTCGTTTACCGTTTCGTCGGTGGGCTCGGCCGTACGCCAGGCCTGCTCGATCCTGCGTGCCAAGCTCGTGCAGGCCGCGCGCCAACGCTTCCCAGCGCTTGGCCAGGCGCCGGAAGACACTTTCGTCGTTGCCGAGGGCGCGCTGCAGGTCGGCGAGCGCCGCTTTGCGTTGGCCGATCTGCTGGACGGGTACGCCGAGGGTGCCATCGAGGTGCAGATCGACGCCGAACCCGGCGCGCAGCGTGACGGCTATGCCACGGCCACCCACTCGGCGGTCTTCGTCGAGGTGCAGGTGGATGAAGACCTGGGCACCGTCAAGGTCAGCCGGGTCGTCAGCGCCGTGGCGGCGGGGCGAGTGATCAATCCCAAGATGGCGCGCAGCCAGATCCTCGGTGGCGTGGTCTGGGGCCTGGGCATGGCTCTGCAGGAGGACGCCCAGACCGACCATCACCTGGGGCGCATCATGAACCACAACCTGGCCGAGTATCACATCCCAGTGAATGCCGACATTGGCGACATCGAGGTGATCTTCGTCGATGAACCGGACGACATCGTCAACGAGCTTGGTTCCAAAGGGGTGGGCGAGATTGGCATCGTCGGTGTTGCCGCCGCTGTGGCCAACGCGGTCTATCACGCGACCGGCAAGCGAATCAGGGACTTCCCTATCACCCTGGACAAGATCCTGCAGCCGAGTGAGCAAGCATCATGAGCGAACAACCCGCAGTGGCCCGCCCGATCCTGTTCGAGCCCTCATTCGAGCAAGTGCCGGACGACGAGGCCCAGACCAGCGCGGAGCTGGTCGAAGCGATGCACAGGATCCTGGAGAAAACCCTGGCAGATTATGGCCATGCCGTGCGCAGTGTGCACGCCAAGGCGCATGGCTTGCTCACTGGCACACTGACGGTGCCCGATACGCTTTCAGTGGAGTTGGCCCAGGGTGTGTTCGCACGTCCCGGGACGTTCCCGATCGTCATGCGCCTGTCGACCAACCCCGGGGACATCCTCGACGACAAGGTGTCCACGCCGCGCGGCATGGCCATCAAGGTGCTGGGCGTGCAAGGCGAACGTTTGCCGGGCAGTGACGGCGACACGACGCAGGACTTCGTGCTGCAGAACGCCAAGGCGTTCACCGCAGCCACCCCTGCAGCATTTCTGAAGACCCTGAAACTGTTGGCAAAAACCACCGACAAGGTACCGAGACTGAAAAAGGCCATGTCTGCCACCTTGCGTGGCGTTGAAGCGGCGGTGGAGGCAGTGGGCGGGCAAAGCGCAACCTTGAAAAGCTTGGGAGGCCATCCGCTGACGCACCCGCTCGGCGAGACCTTCTACAC
>JAEWGL010000059.1 GCA_023388335.1 Pseudomonadota bacterium
GGATCGCACTGATCGGTACATAGAGCGTGTGGGCCACGCCACTGAAGCGCCCCTCGAAGCTCACGGCGTCGTTATCCATGTGCAGCTGGCGCACCGCACTGGGAGAGATGTTCAGGACGATCTGGCCATCACTGGCGAAACCCTGGGGCACCTGGACCGCCGGGTATTCGGCATTGACCAGCATATGGGGGGTGCAATCGTTATCGACGATCCACTCGTACAGTGCTCGTACCAGATAAGGGCGACTGGAGTTCATCAACAGCTCCTTCTTAAACCTTGCGCATTTCACGTTCAACAGCAGACAGGCTCACCCGGAAGGCTTCGCGGGCAAACTGTCGCTCCATATAATCAAGCAGCGGCTTGGCTTGCCGCGGCAGTTCGATACCCAGTACCGGCAGACGCCAGAGCATGGGCAGTAGACAACAATCGACCAGGCTTTGCTCCTCACTCATGAAACAGGCCATCTCCGCAAACAGCGGCGATACACCCGTCAGGCTCTCGCGCAGCTCCTTGCGCGCCTGGGTACGCGCGCTGTCCTTGCTGCGCGGCTCGAGGATGACATCCACCAGAGCACACCAGTCGCGCTGGATGCGATGCATCAACAGCCGACTGTTACCCCGCGCCACCGGATATACCGGCAACAAGGGAGGATGCGGATAACGCTCGTCGAGGTATTCCATCACCACGGTCGATTCATACAACGCCAGGTCACGATCGACCAGGGTTGGTAGGCTGCCATAAGGGTTCACTTCGATCAGCTTCGGGGGCAGGCGGCTGGCATCGACATCGATGATCTGCACACTGATGCCCTTCTCGGCGAGAACGAGGCGCACCCGGTGAGAATAATGGTCAGCGGGGTCGGAGTAGCAGGCTAACCTGTTGGTCACGCCCATGGTGGTCCTCCTCGCAGGGGTTTCAGAACGACATTCTTGAGAGATACAAATGCAAACGCGCCCTGCGGCCACCCCTGCTTGCGCAGGAGCGCCCACAGGGCGCATTCAACTACCAGAAACTACTGCGTGATCAGTGCACGTCCTTCCAGTATTCGCGCTTGAGCAAGTAGGCGAACACGAAGAAGAAAGCCAGGTAAAGCAGCACATAAGTGCCGATGCGCTGGCTCTCCAGTTTGACCGGGTTGGCCGAGTAGGCCAGGAAGGTCACCAGGTTCTTGACCTTCTCGTCGAACTGCTCTGGCGTCAGGGTACCGGAATTCGGCTCGATGGTCAGCTGGTCACAGGCTTCATGGGTCAAAGGACTGCCTGTCAATGGGTCAAATTGTTTCTTGCCGTCGACCACGGTCTGCACCTGCTTGCAGCCAATCACCTGATTGCCTTGCAGGCCCACCAGCACGTTGGGCATGCCGACGTTGGGGAACACCTTGTTGTTCGCTCCAAAAGGCCGCGATGTGTCTTCGTAGAAGCTGCGCAGGTAACCGTACAGCCAGTCGTCGCCGCGCACCCGCGCAACCAGGGTAAGGTCGGGTGGCACGGCGCCGAACCAGGCCTTGGCATCGTTCGCCTGCATGCCGATGTTCATGTGATCGCCAATCTTGGCACCGGTGAACACCAGCTTCTCGAGCATCAGCTCGTGGGGAACCCCCAGGTCATCGGCAACACGCTCGTAGCGCTGGAACTTGGCACTGTGGCAGCCCATGCAATAGTTGGCAAAGGTCCGCGCACCGTCCTGCAGGGCGGCCTTGTCGCTCAGGTCGACATCGACCTTGTCCAGTTCCAGAGCGTGCTCGGCTGCGAAGGAAAAGGCGGGCATCACTGCCAGGATCATTACTGCAATAAGCTTTTTCATCAGCCAGTCACCCTTTCCGGAACCGGTTTTGTCTTCTCGAGCCTGGTATAGATCGGCATCAGAATGAAATAGGCGAAATACAGCACGGTACAGACCTGCGACAGCAGGGTGCGGCCCGGCGTCGGTGCCTGCACCCCCAGCACGCCGAGGATGACGAAGGCGACGCAGAACAGCAGCAGCGCTACCTTGCTCATCCAGCCCTTGTAGCGCATCGAACGTACCGGGCTGCGGTCAAGCCAGGGCAGGACGAACAGCACGGCGATCGCAGCGCCCATGGCCATGACACCGAGCAGCTTGTCGGGCACCGCGCGCAAGATCGCGTAAAACGGCGTGAAGTACCAGACCGGTGCGATGTGCTCGGGGGTCTTGAAGGCATTGGCCTGCTCGAAGTTGGGTTTTTCCAGGAAGTAACCACCCATTTCCGGGAAGAAGAACACCACGGCGCAGAACACGAAAAGGAAGACCACGACACCGACGATGTCCTTGACCGTGTAGTACGGGTGGAAGGGAATGCCGTCCAGTGGCACGCCGTTCTCATCCTTGTGCTTCTTGATATCGACGCCGTCAGGGTTGTTCGAGCCCACTTCATGTAGCGCCAGGATGTGCAGCACCACCAGGCCGAGAATGACGATTGGCAGGGCAATCACGTGCAGCGCGAAGAAACGGTTCAGGGTAATGCCCGAGATCAGGTAGTCACCGCGGATCCATTGGGTCAGGTCGTCACCTATCAGCGGGATTGCACCGAACAGCGAGATGATCACCTGTGCGCCCCAGTAGGACATCTGCCCCCACGGCAGCAGATAACCCATGAAGGCCTCGGCCATCAGCGCCAGGTAGATCAGCATGCCGAACAGCCAGACCAGCTCGCGGGGCTTCTGGTAGGAGCCATAGAGCAGACCCCGGAACATGTGCAGGTAGACCACGATAAAGAACGCCGAAGCGCCGGTGGAGTGCAGGTAGCGCAAGATCCAGCCGTACTCCACATCGCGCATGATGTATTCGACCGAGGCGAACGCCTCCTCGGCCGAAGGGGTGAAACTCATGGTCAGCCAGACCCCGGTGACCAATTGGTTGACCAGCACCAGCAGCGCCAGGGAGCCGAAGAAATACAGGAAGTTGAAGTTCCTTGGTGCGTAATACTTGCTCAGGTGATCTTCCCACATCTTGGTGGCGGGGAAGCGAGCGTCAACCCAGTCCATGAACTTACTCATCACGCGTTCTCCTGATCGACGCCGACGACGATGACATCGTCCGATTCGTACGAGTGCGGTGGCACCGGCAGATTCAGCGGCGCCGGCTGCGATTTGTACACGCGACCTGCCATGTCGTAATGCGACCCGTGACAAGGGCAGAAATAGCCACCGAGCCATTTCGGACCCAGGTCGGCAGGGGCTACTTCGGGACGGAACGTGGGCGAACAGCCCAGGTGAGTGCACAGGCCAACGAGGACGAGGATTTCAGGCTTGATGGCGCGGTTTTCAGGGTTGACGTAGGCTGGCTGATCGGACGCCTTGGATTCAGGATCTGACAACTCACTGGCGATTTTCTTCAGGTTGCCGAGGATCTCTTCCGTTCGCCGCACAATGAATACCGGCTGACCACGCCATTCCGCGACCATTTGCTGACCCGGCTCGACCTTGGCGATATTGATCTTGACCGGCGCGCCTGCGGCCTTCGCCTTGGCACTGGGAAACCATGACCCTACGAACGGGACCGCCGCCCCCACCGCTCCCACTGCACCCACCACGGACGTGGCGGTCACGAGGAAGCGACGTCGGCCAGCGTTGACGCCGTCATTGCTCATTCAGTCCTCTCCCCTCAGCATTGTGGCCTGTTCGAACAGGCATCTAATTGAGTAATGTCTGTAGTACTAAAAATTGGCCGCATGGTAAATAAAAAAACCACACAGTGACAAGGTGATTACCCCGCCAACAGGCTACAACCCGTGCAATGCTTGACCTGCGTCTATGCGGTGAGTTGTCACGGATATGTTTGAGAGGTTAGTTCAAGCCATAAAAAAAGCCCGGTTCCTTCCGGAACCGGGCTTTTTCTGACTGCCGAAGCGAATTAACGCTTGGAGTACTGAGGACGCTTACGTGCTTTACGCAGACCCACTTTCTTACGCTCGACTTCACGAGCGTCACGGGTAACGAAGCCAGCACGACGCAGAGCGCCACGCAGGGATTCGTCGTAGCTCATCAGTGCACGGGTGATACCGTGACGGATAGCACCGGCCTGACCACTGACACCACCACCGATAACGGTGACGTAGATGTCGAACTTCTCGGTGGTCTCGGTCAGCTCCAGCGGCTGGCGAACAACCATGCGAGCGGTTTCGCGGCCGAAGAAGGCGTCCAGAGAACGGTTGTTGATGGAGATGTTACCAGTACCCGGACGCAGGAAAACGCGAGCGGTTGCGGTCTTGCGACGGCCAGTGCCGTAATTTTGAGTCACCGACATAATGAACTATTCCGTTAAATCTTCAGTTCTTGGGGCTGCTGAGCAGTATGAGGGTGAGCAGCGCCCGCATAGACTTTCAGCTTACGGTACATGTCGCGACCCAGCGGGTTCTTAGGCAGCATGCCTTTTACCGCGGTCTCGATCACGCGCTCAGGGGCCTTGGCGATCAACTTCTCGAAGTTGATTTCCTTGATACCGCCCGGGAAACCGGAGTGGGAGTAGTACATTTTGTCCGTGGTCTTGGCGCCCGTGACACGGATCTGCTCAGCATTGATAACGACGATGTAGTCGCCGGTGTCAACGTGAGGGGTGTATTCTGGCTTGTGCTTGCCACGCAGACGGCTAGCGATTTCGGTGGCCAGACGACCCAGGGTCTGACCAGCGGCGTCAACTACGTACCAGTCGCGCTTTACTGTTTCCGGTTTAGCAGTAAAAGTTTTCATTCTTTATAGCCTCAGGGGCCGCCCAGCGAAAATAAGACGGCGGATCTTACTGGATAGTGCTTCGCTTGACAAGTTCAAGCGCGCAGCCGCACACGGACGCTATCGGGGGCTCGGGTCAGCGCGTCCAATATTCGGCAGGGTTTCTTCAGAGGGCGGGGCATCACTCCCACCACACGGAGAGGGTCAGAATTATCCAGATTGCGGAAAAAAATTCAACCTGCTTTGATGGCTATTTTCACCTGGAAGAGAAGATACATGGATTATCGCCAGCTGGGTCGCACCGATCTGAGTGTCAGCGCGCTGTGCCTGGGCACCATGACTTGGGGCGAGCAGAACGTCCAGGACGAGGCTTTCGCCCAGATTGCCCGGGCCAAGGACAGCGGCATCAACTTCATCGATACCGCCGAGATGTACCCGGTCCCTCCTCGCCCGGAAACCTACGCCGCCACCGAGCGCATCATCGGCAACTGGTTCAAGACCACAGGCGATCGCGACCAGTGGATCCTGGCGAGCAAGGTGGCTGGCCCCGGCAACGGCATCAGCCATATCCGTGACGGCCAGCTCAAGCACAATCGCCAGCACATCGTCGCGGCCTTGGAAGACAGCCTGCAGCGCCTGCAAACCGACCGCATCGACCTCTACCAGCTGCACTGGCCCGAACGCAGCACCAATTTCTTCGGCAAGCTGGGTTACCAGCACCTGCCCCAGGATCTCTTCACCCCCCTGGAAGAGACCCTCGAGGTGCTCGACGAGCAGGTGCGTGCCGGCAAGATCCGCCACATCGGCCTGTCCAACGAAACACCCTGGGGCACCATGAAGTTCCTGCAATTGGCCGAAAGCCGCGGCTGGCCGCGCGCGGTGTCGATCCAGAACCCCTACAACCTGCTCAACCGCAGTTTCGAGGTCGGCCTGGCGGAGATCGCCATCCGCGAACAATGCGGTCTGCTGGCCTATTCGCCGCTGGCCTTTGGCATGCTCTCGGGCAAGTATGAAAACGGAGCACGCCCCGAGAACGCCCGCCTGACGCTGTTCAGCCGCTTCGCTCGCTACTCCAGCGCGCAGACCGTGGCGGCCTGCAGCCGTTATGTCGCGCTGGCCCAACAGCATGGTGTGGACCCGGCACAGATGGCGCTGGCCTTCGTCACCCAGCAACCCTTCGTGACCAGCAACATCATCGGTGCCACCAGCCTGGCGCAACTGGACAGCAACTTGGCCAGCCGCGAGCTGGTGCTGGGTGACGAGCTACTGGCTGCCATCGAGGCGATTCATCAGGAGCAACCCAATCCGGCTCCATGATGAACCCAAGGCTGCCTTGCCGTCCGATCGTGAGCAAGCCGCGCTCCGGCTTGCCCGACACCCAGGTGGACAGCCGGCGCAAAACCCCAGGGTAGACACAATCGCCAAAAAATAAGACGATCCAGCCGGTGATTGACCACTCTACCTTATAAGAACAATGACAATGATGTTAACCCAACCATCCGCGTCCCTGCGGCGCGTCAGCATCCTGGCCATTGACAAGGTGTTCGCTTCGACCTTGATGCAAGCCAAGGATTTCTTCCACCTCGCCAGCCTGCGCTACGGCAAGCAGATGGGGCTAGGTCTGCAGCCGCTGTTCGAGACACGCCTGGTAAGCCCGGACGGGCAGCCGGTGGACAGCTTCAGCGATGTGCAGATCCCGGTCGACGGTGGCTTGGAACAGGCCGATATCATCATCCTCCCGGCGTTCTGGGACGATTTCGACGATCTATCCAGCCGTTACCCGCAAATCCTGCCGTGGCTGCGCGAACAGCACGCCCGGGGCGCGGTGCTCTGTGGCGAGGCCAGCGGCGTGTTCTGGCTGGCCGAGGCCGGATTGCTCGACGGCAAGGAAGCGACCACCTACTGGCGGTTCTTCAACAGCTTCGCCGAGCGCTTCCCCAAGGTACGGCTGAACCAGGACAAGCACCTGACCGACGCCGACAACCTCTACTGTGCCGGCGGCACCACATCGGCCTGCGACCTCTACATCTACCTCATCGAGCGTTTCTGCGGCGCCAACGTCGCCCAGGCCGTGGCCCGCGACATCCTCTACGAAGTGCAGCGCAGCTATACCCCAGGGCGCATGGGCTTTGGCGGCCAGAAGCTGCACCAGGACCTGATCATCCTGCAGATCCAGCACTGGCTGGAGGAGCACTTTTCCGACAAGTTCCGTTTCGAGGACGTGGCCCGCAACCATGGCATGAGCATTCGCAACTTCATGCGCCGCTTCCAGAGCGCCACTGGCGACAAGCCTCTGCACTACCTGCAACGCCTGCGTATCGAAACCGCCAAGGGCCTGCTGTCGAGCACCCGCAAGAGCATCAAGACCATCAGCTACGAAGTCGGCTACGACGATGCCAGCTTCTTCGCCCGGCTGTTCCGCCAGCACACCGAGCTGTCACCGAATCAGTATCGGCAGCAGTTCATGCAAGAGGCTGGGTAGGAGCGGCCTTGTGCCGGGACGCCGGACCGCGCGATCGGGCGCGCAGCGGCCGCAACCCTGCAACCGCGCTG
>JAEWGL010000126.1 GCA_023388335.1 Pseudomonadota bacterium
ACACCCCGCCGGTCAACCATGAACTGATCTATGCCCATCACGAACGCGGCTTCATGCTCTGCAGCCAGCGCTCCCAGACCCGCAGCCGTTACTACCTGCAAGTGCCCCTGAGCGATCAGGCCAGTGATTGGTCGGACGAGCGTTTCTGGCAGGAACTGCGCGCGCGCCTGCCCGAGGATGTGGCCGCACGCCTGGTCACCGGTCCGTCATTGGAAAAGAGCATTGCGCCGCTGCGCAGCCTGGTGGTCGAGCCGATGCAGTATGGCCGTCTGTTCCTGGTCGGGGACGCTGCGCACATCGTCCCGCCCACCGGAGCCAAAGGCCTCAACCTGGCGGCCTCCGACGTCAACTACCTGTTCCGCATCCTGCTCAAGGTCTATCGCGAAGGGCGCACCGACCTGCTGGAGCGCTACTCGCCGCTGGCCTTGCGCCGGGTCTGGAAGGGCGAGCGCTTCAGCTGGTTCATGACCAACCTGCTGCACAATTTCGGCGAGCACATGGATGGATGGGACCAGAAGATGCAGGAAGCCGATCGCGACTATTTCCTCAACTCGCCGGCAGGTCTGGCGAACATTGCCGAGAACTATGTCGGGTTGCCGTTCGAGAGCGTCGAATAGCCCAATCGCCCTGCGCGTCCGTGGCTGCTGCGCGCGCGGGCTTCGTGGCGATGCGCCGTTGCCCGGCACCCGCGCCCGTGCTAGAACGCAGGCTTACATTCATAAGTTGAATACACAGATGTCCAACAGCGTGAAACCCAATAGAGCCCTGTTCGACCTCGACCTGCTGCGGGCCATAGTCGTGGTGGCCGATTGCGGCAGCTTCACCACGGCGGCGTCGCGCCTGCATTCCACCCAGTCCACGGTCAGCCAGAAAGTCCGGCGGCTGGAAGACATGGTCGGCCATCGCCTGCTGGTGCGCGGCAATCGCGATGTGCTGCCGACCGATGCCGGGCAGACACTGCTGGGCTATGCCCGGCACATGCTGGCGCTCAACGACCAGATGCTCCAGGCGCTGGCCGGCGCCATGGTTGGCATGACGGTACGCCTCGGGGTGCCGGAGGATTTTGTCGGCGGGCGCACCACCAATGCGCTGTCGGCATTCAGCCGGCAGCACCCGCAGGTCAAGCTGGAGGTTACCAGCGGCCTGTGCCGGGACCTGAGCCAGAACTATGACAACGGTGAACTGGACCTGGTATTGCTCAAGCAGCGGCGCAACACCCGGGAAGGGGTGGCTTGCTGGCCAGAGCAGTTGCAATGGATTGACAGTGCCAAGACCCCGGCCTTCGAGCTCGACCCCATCCCTCTGGTGACCTTTCCCCCGCGCGGGTTGTACCGCGACGACATGATCACGGCCATTGAAGGCATGGGCCGACGCTGGCGCATCAGCTTCACCAGCTCCAGCCTCAGCGGCATCCAGGCCGCCGTTGCCGATGGCATGGGCGTCAGCCTGCTGCCGCCGCGGGCGGCTACCCGTGAGCATCGGGTACTGGGTACTGAACAGGGCTTGCCGGTAGTGGACAGCTACGAAATCGTCATCGTCCATCGGCCGACGGCGGATGTGATGGTCAAGGCCTTGGCCGGGGTGCTGACCGAGTTGCTGGCCGCGCATGCGATCTAGGCTGCCTACGCGTACGGCGCCCTGATCGCCAGGCGAGGCGGTGAGTGTGTCTCGCCCGGCGGCAGATGCTCAGCCCTTGTTCAGGGCTCCGACCACCTGCTCGACGCTGGCCTTGAGACCGGCCAGGGTGTCTTCAGGGTCGCTGTCGAGCACCAGCAGCCGGGCGCCGGACGCGGCGATCACCTCGGCCACGGCGGAGTCTGGTTGGCGGTGATGCAGCACCAGGGCGACGTCCTGCTGCTCGAGCGTCTGGCCCAGGGCTTTGAGGGCGGCTTCATCCCACTTGTCCTCGGCCGGCAGCGGCTGTTCGACCACGTCCAGGTTCAGGCCGCTGGCCAGGTAACCCAAACGTTCTGACAGGCTCACTACGCTCAGGTTGTCGGCCTCGGCCAGGCGCGCTTCGCTGCTGGAGGTGAGTTCCAGCAGTTGGCGCTTGAGGCCGGCCAGGTTGGCCTGGATCTTCACCTTGTCGGCTGGGGCCAGGCGCTCCAGGTCGTTGGCCAATACGTCGGCCATTCGCCCGAGGTTGGTGGGATTCAGCCAGGGATAGGCGGCGAAGGCATCGTCCCCCTGTACCGCGATGCCAGGCAGGGCGCCGTCGACCGGGCGCGCGGCGTCTATCTCGACGATGCGGATGTTGCTACGGCGGGCCATCGGGTAGAGCGGATCATCCCGCCAGATCGAGCGCAGGGCGATTACCGCGTCGGCCTGCTGCGCCACTTTCTGCAGGCTGGCGCCGCCGCGGCCCTCGAAATAGGACGGCTGACGGGACGCCGGCAGGTTGGCCGGGGCAGCGCGCTTGAGCTGCACCCTGGTGCCGTCGAGCAAGGCGCTGGCCAGGCTGTGGGTGACCGGCAGGGTGGTCAGGACCAGCGGTGCGGCGTGCGCCGCCGTGGCACTGGAGGGTTGCGCCGCCAGGCTCAGGGCGGGCAGTCCGGCCAGGGCGATGGCCAGGGCCAGGGACTGAGGCAGGTGCTTGAAGCTCAGGATCATGCCGGGTTTCCTTGCAGGCGGGGGACGAGGGCGCGGGCCAGCGCGGCGAGGGCGAAGCAGACGCCCGCGACCAGGATGATCGCAGCGCCGGAAGGCACCGGCAGGTCGAAGACGATGGGCAAGAGAATGCCGCATAGGGTGCTCAGGGTGGCGATCAGCACCGACGCCCAGAAAAACCCTTTGAGCGACTGGCTGACCAGGCGCGCGGCAGCGGCCGGGATCACCAGCAGGGCGCCGACCAGGATGGCGCCGATGACCTTGACCGCGGCCACGGTGACGAGGGTCACCAGGACCACGAACAGGTAGTCCAACGTCTTCACCGCTACCCCGCGCACCGCCGCCAGTTGCGGATTGAAGCTGGCAAGGATGATGCGGTTGTACAGCGGCAGGGCCAGGCACAGCACCACCAGTGCAACGATGCCCAGCACCAGCAGGTCCTGGGCGCTGACCGTCAGCACCGAGCCGAACAGCACGTTCTCGAGGATGTGGACGTTGATCTTGCCGGCCAATATCAGCAGCAGGCTCGCGCCCAGCGCCAGCGACACCGACAGAAACACGCCGATCAGCGTGTCCGGCGACAGGCCGGTGCGGTTGCGCAGGAAGTTGAGCAGGATGCCGAACAGCAGGCAGTAGCCGAACAGGCTGCCGTAGGGGCCGGTATAGGGTTCGCCGAGCAGGATGCCGATGGCCACGCCAGTCAGTGCGGCATGGCCGACCGCCTCGGAGAAGAAGGCGAATCGCTTGACCACCACCAGGGTCCCAAGACCGCCAAGCACCGGACCGATCATCAGGCCGGCGAGCAGGGCATTGACCACGAACCCGTAGGCCAGGGCCTCGGGCAGGTAGCCGGCGCTGGCCCATTCCTGGATCAGCAGGCGGAATGCTTCGTAGTTCATCAGGCCAGGGTCTCGCTGCGCGGATGGATGGAGAACAGCCCAAGCAGGCGTTCCGGGGTGAGGGCCTGGGCAGGTGGAGCATCGAACAGCACCCTGCGGCTCAGCCCAGTGACACGGTCGGCCAGGCGCAGTACCGCTTCGAGGTCGTGCTCGATCCACAGTACGGTGGTGCCAGCCTGGCGCCAGGCGTGCAGCAGTTGCTCGAATACCCGGATGCCGGCCTCATCCAGCGCCGACATGGGTTCGTCGAGCACCAATAGCTGTGGCGCCGGGATCAAGCCCTGGGCCAGCAGCACACGCTGGCGCTCGCCCCCAGACAGCGCACCCATGCGGCGCTTGCGCTTGTCGAGCATGCCGACGCGGGCAAGCGCCGCATCGATGGCCGGGCTAACGCGACGCGACAGGCCGAGGAAGGCCGGACGCTTCTGGCACATGGCGGCCATGAAATCATCCACGGTCATCGGCAAGCCCCGATCGAATTCCAGTGCCTGCGGCACATAGCCGATCACCTGGGTTTCACCAGGCCAGTGCAGGGTCAGTTCGCCCTGGTGCGGCATCTGTCCGAGCAGGGTCTTGATCAGCGAGCTCTTGCCGCCGCCATTGGGGCCGACGATGGCATGCACGCTGCCAGCGGCAACGCCGAAGCTGACCTGTTCGAGGATGCGCGTGCGGCCCAGGCTCAGGTCGATGTTGGCAAACTCGATGCGCGGCCCGCAGGGCGCGATCACATTGGCCACCGCCGTCATGCCCGCGACTCCTGGATGGCCTTGACCACGGTATCGAGGTTGCGTTTCATCTCCACCTCGTACTTCTCCTTGGTGTATTCGCCGTAGGAGATATGCGTGAGCGGGTAGATCTTCACACCCGACTCACGCTGGATGGTATCGACATAGGCTGAAGGGAAGTCCATCTCGGAGAAGATCACCTTGACGTCCAAGGCCTTGAGCTGGTCGATGGTTTTCTTCAGCTGCGCGGGGCTCGGTTCGATGCCGTGGGCCGGTTCGACCACCGCGGTGACCTCCAGGCCGAACTCGCGTACCAGGTAGTCGTAGGCGGCATGGATGGTCGCCACGCGAAACTCGGCGTCAGGCGCTTCGGTGACCTTGGCCAGCGCCTCGGCGCGCAGGCCGCGCAGACGCTTGGCATAGGCCCGGGCGTTCTGCGTGTAGTAGCGGGCGTTGTCCGGGTCGAGCTTGCCCAGTTCGCGGGCGATATTGTTGACCTGGGCGATGCTGGCGCTGATCGACAGGAAGGTGTGCGGGTTGACCACCTTGCCAGCGCCCCGGGCGGCGATGCCGGTGGCGGCCAGCAGTGGCACGTTGGCGTTTGATTCGATGGTCTTGATGTCGGGCTTTTCGCTGGCGGCGATCATGCGGTCGGCGAAGTCGTCATGGCCGACCCCGTTGAGCACGATCACATCAAGCGTACCGATGCGCTTGATGTCTTCGGCGCGGGGCTCGTAGGCGTGCGGATTGAAGCCTGCGGGAATCAGCGGCACCACTTCGGCCTTGTCGCCGACAATGTTGCTCACGTAGCTGTAGTAGGGATGCAGGGTAATACCGATGCGCAGCGGCTTGCCGTTGTCGGCCAGGGCCAAAGCCGGCAGGGCGCAGGCAAGCAGCAGGCTCAGAACACGGCGGGCGAGGGTGGAGCGGAACATGGGGCGTCCTTGTGTCAGTGACGGTGTTGGCGGGTGACCCCGGCATCATAGTGGGTGGCAATCTGCTGCCAGCCGGCGGCGATCAGGGCGTCGGCAGCCAGGGCGACCGGTACCGGGCTGGCGCTGTCGCGGCGCAGCCAGACATCTGCCTCGCCGTCACTGTCCGTGGGCAGCACCAGCAGGAAACTGCCGGCGACTTGGCTATCACCGCTCTGGCCCAGGTAGGCGCCGGCTTCCAGCCATTGCCACTGGTGGCGGCCGCGGCTGACGCTGCTGGCATCCTTGACGAAGGGCGGGAAGCCCTCTTCAGCCAACGTCTGGACGCTAGGCGTTGCAGCGCTTTCCTCGCGCAGCAGCTGGATCTCGTCGAACGCTACCCGTAGATCGGTGTAGATACCCTGCTCGGCGGCGTTGAGGTCGCGGCGGGCATCGAGCTGGTGAGCGGCTATCGCCACTTCGTCCTCCCGCTCTCCACGCAGTGAAACCACCGTGGCGGCCAGGAGCACGATCAGCAGGCTGACCAGCAGCACATAAAGGGTTTCATGCCCGGCGCCGGCCGGACGCACGACCTGTGCGCGGCTCATGGTTCACCGATGTCGGTGTAGTCGACTTCGACCACGTGACCGGGGCCGGCATCGAACAGCACGTAGAACTCGCCGTCAGGGCGCTTGAAGGTAAGGCTGGAGTCATCGCCGAGTTTTCCGGGTACCAGGACCTGCTCGTCATAGGCGATCACATCAAGGGTCACGCCCGCCGCACCGCTGCCGTCGGAGAAACCGCCGGTGCATTTGACTTGTTCGGTACCGATCGCCTCGCACTCGCACATGGGGTTGTGCGCCAGGGCAGGGCTTGCGGCCAGCATCAGCAGGGGCAGGGTCAACCTGCGCAGGTAGGGTTTCATTTCTTGCCTCCTTGTGTGTTCAGCCAGGCGAGGGTGGCCGGCGAGGCCTTGGCCAGTGGCACCGAAGCCTGGTGCACGCTGCCGTCCCAGCCTTCGATGGTGATCCAGATATCGGCATCCGGCCGGGTCCGCGGCGGGATCGGCAACGAGGTGCTCATGCGGTAAGGGGTGCCGAAGAAGATAGCACCGGCCGCCCGCAGGCTGCGTGGCTTGCCGATACGCAGGTAGATGGCCTTCACGCCGTCATCGCAGGTTTTGCAAAGCGCGGCGTTGAAGGTCTTGAAATGGCCCGCCGGGCCGTTGGCGCGGGGTGCCTCATTGCGCAGCTCGGCCAGGTCCAGGCTCCAGCGACCGACCTGGATGCCGCTGATCTGATGGACGCCCAGGCCGTTTTCGCCGCGGAACATCCTGGCATCGGCGAAGTACTTGGGCATGAAGCCCAGCGGGATCAGCAGCAGCAGGATATTCAGGTGGAAGCGCCATTTCAGCCAGAACTGTTTCAATGGGCTGGCGGGCAGGGCTCGGGCCTGGCTCATGGCTGGACCTCCGTAGCGGGCTTGGGAAGGGTTTGACGTGGGCGCGACGTGCGCTCGCCGCGCTTGAAGGCGGCAGCGGTGGCCTGGGCGGTGCGCTTGGTCCAGATCAATAGCCCGCTGAGCACCATGAGCGTGAGGATCAGGCCGAAGAACGCCCAGATCAGCTTGATTGCCAGCCCGCCGAAATCACCCGTATGCAGCGGGCGCATGGACTCGGTGACGAATTCCAGCGTCGAGCGGTCGGACAGCAGGAACTGGCTATCCACCTTGCTGGTGTACGGATTGACGCTGGCGCTTTGGAACATCAGCGGATACCAGCCTCGACCACTCAGGCTGACATGGCTGTAGGCGGTAGCTGGCAGGAAGATGGACGTGATGTCCAGGCCAGGAATCTGCGAGGTGGCAATGCGCACTGCCTCGTCCATGTCGATGCGTGGCGCTGGGGTGCCATCGACGGTCTGCGGCACCTGTTCGCGGGCAATCACCGGGACGACCGGCTCGGTGGAGAGAGTGATGTGGTTGTCGGCCAGGATCGCCTGGATCAGGAACCAGGTGCCGGTGATCGAGATTACCGCGATGAACCAGATCGACCAGACACCCGCCAGCCGGTGCACATCACCCCAGAAGATCCGCGAGCCATGGCCCGTACGCACCGGTTTGAAAAAGCCTTTCCAGAACTTCTTGTAGACCACCAGGCCTGTGACCAGCGAGGCCAGCATGGGCAGGCCGAGCAGCGAGACCAGGTACCAGCCCCAGCTGAAGCCGTTGGTGAACGGTACCAGCCACCAGCCGTGCAGGGCCCGCGTGAAGGCCTCGAAGTCGAAGTCCGGGCGCTTGCCCTGGATCGCCCCGGTGTACGGGTTGACGTAGACCGTCGGCGAGGTGCCGTTGGGCATCGTCACGGCGGCGCTGAGGGCGAAATGCGAGCCGTCCGGCTGCCTCAGGGAGCGCACGGCCATGTCCGGCTCGGCCTTGTGCAGGGCGTCGAGGATCTGCTGGTAGCTCAGGCGCTGGGCGTCACCGTTGGGTTTGGTGGCGCGTACGTCTGGATTGGCCAGCCAGACGATCTCCTGGCTGACGACAGCCAGCATCCCGGTAAAGCAGACGATCAGGACGAAGAACCAGATCGGCAGGGCGAGCCAGCTGTGGACCAGGAACCACAACCTGGATTTTGACTTTTTCGATTGTTGGGCCATCGGTCTGTTCTATTGAGAAAATGTGGGGTCGAGTTACGGCTCAACCTTGAGGCTGCACTAGTAAAGACGAATGAGAATCCAAATCCTGCCAAGTAAAATGAAAGCAAATGTTTCAGAAGCGCGAAAAACCCGATACCTGGCGCATGGCCAGGTACCGGGTTGAGGGAACGCTGAGGCGTTTGTGCCGCCGTCAGGCGCCGCTGAGCGCCACCGCAGAACACGCTGGCGTAATGTGTTGCGCCAGGTCGCGGTAGAGCGCCTGGCCGATTTCCGCTGCACGCACCGGCAGTACCGAGAGTAGCGTGTCGCTCAGGCCGTGCGAGGCTTCGCAGAAGCCTTGCAGGTATACCGAGGCCTGCAGGTCGGGGCTGGCCAGGACGCGGTAGTTGCGGTCGACGCTGAAGTCGTCCAGGTAACCCTGCAGCGGTGCCAGCAGGTCGCGGTGCGAGCGGCGCTCGTAGCCGGTAGCCAGGATCACCGCATCGTAGCGGTGGGTTTGTTCCTGACCCGTGGCCAGGTCGCGCAGGGACAGCTCGATGCCCTCGACGGTGGAGACCACGGTGTGGACCTGGCGTCGGCAGAGTACGTTATGGCGGAACTGATGGGCGACCTTCTGCCGGTAGAGGATGCCGTAGATGCGCTCGATCAGGTCGACATCGACCACCGAATAGTTGGTGTTGTGGTATTCCTCGATCAGCTTGCTGCGCTCAGCCACCGGCTGGTTGAACACCAGGTCGGTGTAGTCGGGCGTGAAGATCTCGTTGACGAAGGGGCTGTCATCGGCAGGCTTGAGCGCCGAACTGCGCAGGACCATGTCGACCTTGACCGAGGGGTAGCTGTCGTTAAGGTCAATGAAGGCCTCGGCGGCGCTCTGTCCGGAGCCGATCACCGCTATGCGCATTGGCTTGCCTTGGGAGCAGGGCAGTTGTGCCAGGCTGTTCAGGTATTGAGAGTGGTGGAAGACCCGCGGATCGTTTCTGAAGGCGGCGAAGACCTGGGGGATCTTCGGCGTGCCGCCGCTGCCGACCACCACCGAGCGGGTCCGACGGCTGTGCTCGCGACCCTGGACATCGCGCGAGACCAAGCGCAAGTGCTCGACGCGGCCGTTGTGCACCTCTGGCTCGATACGGATCACTTCTTCGCCGTAGACGGCCTGGGTGGCAAAATGCTCGGCGGCCCAGCGCAGGTAGTCGTTGTATTCCAGGCGGCACGGGTAGAAGGTACCGAGGTTGATGAAATCGGCCAGGCGCTGCTTCTGGTGCAGGTAATTGACGAAGCTGTAGGGGCTGGTCGGGGTTCGCAGGGAGACCAGGTCCTTGAGGAACGAGATCTGCAGCTCGCTCTGGGTAGCCAGGGTGTTGCCGTGCCAGCGATAGTCGGTCTGCTTGTCGATGAACAGGGCATCCAGCGCGTGGCCGTGGGTTTGGGCGAGCTCTTCCAGGGCAATGGCCAGGGCCAGGTTGGAAGGGCCAAAGCCCACGCCGATCAGGTCATTGATGGTTTGCGTCGCGTGCGTCGGGCTCATGGCTGCGGTTCCGTGGATGATCAAGTAGTGGCCCCAGCTTGGGCGCCGGGCTCCTGGGCAGGTACATCCTTAGAACGAGAGGGGCAGAGCGGAATTTAACGGCGGGGAATGGCTAAGGCACTTCATCTGGAGGGCGAAACAAGGGCCTGCCATCTGGAAGGGACCGCCAGGTTGTCCGCGGTCTGCGCCACGCAGGCCCGCATGGCCACCCTCAGCGGCCAGATCCAGGCCACGACCGCGCAGTTGCTGGAGGCCTTGGCCAAGGACTGGGGCAGCAGTGCCGGCGGGAGGGCCAACACCCAGGCCTGACGTTGGTTGAATGGCCGCCGCGCGCAAGACAGGCGGCCATGGGCATCATTCCGCGGCCAGGCTGCGACCTTGGCGCGATGCCTTGTATTGCATGGCCACAGCGGGTGCGGGCTTGGCACTGCCGGTTTCCAGCCACTGACGCATGCGGCTGGCATCGGCGAAGTGGGTGTACTTGCCGAACGCGTCAAGGATCACCATGGCCACCGGGCGGTTGTTCATGCGGGTCAGCAGCACCAGACAGTGGCCCGCTTCGTTGGTAAAACCGGTCTTGGTCAGCTTGATGTCCCAGTTGCTCTTGTTGACCAGGTGGTCGGTGTTGCGAAAACCCAGGGTGTAGTTGGGCTTGCGAAACGCCACAGTCTTCTCGCGGGTCGTGCTCAGCTGGCTCAGCAGGGGATAATTGCGCGCCGCCAGCAGCAGCTTGGCCAAGTCGCGGGCGCTGGACACGTTCTGGGTCGACAGGCCGGTCGGTTCGACGTACCGGGTGTGTTTCATGCCCAGGCTGCGCGCCTTGGCGTTCATGGCCTTGATGAAGGCGCCATAGCCCCCTGGGTAATGATTGGCCAGGCTATTGGCGGCGCGGTTCTCCGAGGACATGAGGGTAATCAGCAAGGTTTCGCGGCGGTCGAGCTGGCTGCCCAGGCGCACCCGCGAGTACACGCCCTTCATCTGCGGATTGCCAGCGATGGTCATGGTGAGCATCTCGTCCATCGGCAGCTTGGCATCGAGTACCACCATGGCGGTCATCAGCTTGGTCACCGAAGCGATGGGCACCACGCGTTCGGCGTGACTGGAATAAAGTTCCTGGCCGGTCGCAAGATCGACCAGCAAGGCACTGCCCGATGCCAGGTGCAGTTTGGACGGGTCGCGCTGGACCTGCGCCGGGGGTTGTGCAGCAGCGGTCGACGGAAAGGTCGTGGTTCCTGTAAGCAACAGCAGCAGGCTGAGTATGGACAGGGAAGTTTTCACGTTGAGACTCACTAAGTGATGGTATGTCGTTGGCTGTGCAAGGGTTTTCCCCAAAAAAACCGCTGCATTCTGGAGTATGGCTCACAGTCTGTCGATTAGCCTGTGAAGACTGAGCCATTTATGAAGGAAATTTAATCGTGTACCGATTCTGTACCTGCTTGGCTGTATTTGCAGCGCGTCAAATCCTGCCCGATCGTTGGCCGAAGTGAATTACTTGGTGCGGGTGGGACACTAGCCCTGGGCCGGTGTGACTGAGCTGTCGGGCGATAAAAACCAGGTTCATTTCCGGCCATCAGGTACATCGATATTACCTACTGCAGGACCTACTGCAGGGATACAGGAGTCCGATGATAGAGTGCTGCCTTCAGGCCGGGGAAGCTTGGCCCACTGATTCAATTTTCGTGACTGTGGAGTCTGTGTATGCGCAATCTGGATTTCAGTTCGTGGGAGGGCGTTCTTTCGACCTTGTTTGGACTGGCCGTGATTACCGTGATTGGGGTCGGTATCCGTTTGCTTGTCATGCAGACCATTCAACAGCGGCGTGAGCGGGAAAATCGACAGATCAACGAACGGTTGCGTACGCTCATGGCAGCCTACAAGACGCTGGGCGGCTCTTTCACCGGGAACCTTGAGGTCGATCCTACCCATCTTCGAGACCTGCGACGCAGACAGGGCGATGTCTCGGTCGCCAAAAAAGAAGCGGCCGATGCGGGGGGCGTGGCAGATGCGCTGACATTTGCCGAACTGGGTAATGAAGGGGCTGCTGGCGATCGATCACGGCGAGTTCGCGACGCGGTAGAAGCCGCGTTGTCCGATATTATTTTGCTGGGTACCGAGGACCAGGTGCGGTTGGCTGCCAGGGCTGCCTCTGAGCTGGTCGCCGGCCGCCCGATACACACCGCTGAACTGGTCATCTCCTTGCGCGACTTCATCCGTGCCGTGCTCAATTTGGACCCGGTACCTGCCCAACTTTCAATCCCCAAACAGGGCCCGACCCGGCCGTCCTCTGTCGGTGGTGGCAAAGGCGCGAAGAGCGAAGAGAAAAAAGGTGCGGGCAAAGGTGGCGGCGCAGGTGGAGAAGGCGGCGCGGGGATGGGTTTAGGCGCGGGCTTGCATGCCGACAGCAAACAAGACCCTCATCGTTAGGCCAGTCGTCCAGTGACATCGGTAACGGCCGATGCAAAACTGCACCGCGAAAAAGGTGGGACGGGCGACCAGCCGGGTGGCTGCAAGCGGCCCCTCCAAGGCGTGGCATTGGACAGTGGGGAGGTTGTGCAAGGAGCGATCAGTGGTTGTCACGCGAAGTCGGGCATAATTGCGCTGAAATGATGTGAAGGAGTCGAGCATGACCGTAGAACCGAGTAGAGACACCGTCCTGTGCATTTCCCTGGCCGGGCGCCCTGGCACCTTCGGCGTGCGCTTTCACAACCATCTGTACCAACAACTGGGGCTCGACTACTACTACAAGGCCATGACTACCCAGGACTTGCCG
This sequence comes from Pseudomonadota bacterium, assembly GCA_023388335.1. Lineage (GTDB taxonomy): Bacteria > Pseudomonadota > Gammaproteobacteria > Pseudomonadales > Pseudomonadaceae > Aquipseudomonas. The sequence goes on from JAEWGL010000126.1 coordinate 12,095, forward strand.
GCGGCGGTGGCGGGCATTCGCGCGCTGGGCATTCGCGGCTGTGGGGTCTCCATGCCTTACAAGGAAGCCTGCATGGCCCTGGTGGACGAAATCGACCCGTCGGCAGCTGCCATCGACTCGGTCAACACCCTGGTCAACACCAACGGCCATCTCAAGGCCTACAACACCGATTACCTGGCCGTGCGTCAACTGCTGGCGCGGCATCAGGTCGATCCCGGCACGGCATTCGCACTGCGCGGCAGTGGCGGTATGGCCAAGGCCGTCGCCAGCGCGTTGCGTGATGCGGGTTTCGATCAAGGCCTGATCGTGGCGCGTAATGAACAGGCGGGGCGGCAGCTGGCGGATGTATGCGGCTATCGATGGCAGGCTGAACTGGGCGACCTATGCCCGCCGATGCTGATCAACGTCACCCCCATTGGCATGGCGGGCGGGCCCGAGGCCCACCAACTGGCATTCCCGGAAACCGCGGTCGCCGTGGCCGAGCGGGTATTCGACGTCGTCGCCATGCCGGTGCAGACGCCGCTTGTCGAACAGGCCCAGGCACTGGGCAAGCCGGTGATCACGGGCCTTGAGGTGATTGCCCTGCAGGCGCTGGAGCAGTTCGTGCTCTACACCGGTATACGGCCGTCACAAGAACAGGTGGACGCGGCGGTAGCGTATGCCCGCGGATAGGGTGGGTGAGGGCTGCGCGGCCGATCGCGGGGCAAGCCCATTCCCACACATCCATTTGCGTCGACCGCACGGCGATTTTTCACGAAGGTGCTGCCCAGCACACCTGACCGCTCAGGACACTTTGCGCTGCTCATCCAACAGCTGATCAACCAGCCATCGACCATGGGCCAGCGACGCGTGCTGCGCGTTTTCCAGGTTGGTGAAGTGCGATTTATCGAGCGGGAGCGGATAGCGCTTGCTGACCTGACCATCGGGACCGCTGATCAGGCAGCCGCCCGAGTAGGGCATGGGAGAGCCTGGATGGGTCACGACATTGGCGGTGATGGTGTGGTTGCGGTGTTCACAGTGAAGGGTTTGCATCGTCCTTACCTCGCTGTGGCATGGAAGCTGTTACTCCCATATACCACAGCGAGGCGCCGAGAGTTCCCGGCCCGACGAGCGTGCCCCGGAGGCGCGGTATTCAGAATTCGGTCGGCTGGATGATTTCGACCCAGTAGTCGTCCGGGTCCTTGATGAAGGCCAGGTGCTTCATGCGTCCGTCGCTCAGGCGCTTCTGAAAGTTCACACCCAGGGCCTCGAAGCGCTCGCAGGCCGCACGGATATCCGGCACCGAGATGCAGATATGACCGAAGCCGCGCGGGTCGGTGTTGCCGTTGTGATAGGCGAACTCGGCATCGTTCTCGGTGCCGTGGTTGTGGGTCAACTCGAGGATGCCGGGAATCGACTTCATCCACTCGGTACGTTTGGCGTCATCGGCAGGGATCTGCGCCGGGTCGACCAGGGCGAGGAAGTACAGGCTGAACTGGGCTTCGGCGAAGTCGCGCTTTTCTACCAGGCTGAAACCCAGCACACGGGTGTAGAAGTCCAGCGACTTGGCGACGTCCTTGACCCGCAGCATAGTGTGGTTGAAGACGAAATTGTGGGTGGCAGCATCCGGTTGCGCGTTGACACCGGGCAGGGATTGCAGATCTTGCAAGCTCATGGGCACTCCAGAGACAAGGCTGGCGCCATGGGACGCCAGCGGAACAGACAGACCGGCCATGATACGGAACTGAAGCGATTGCGCAAATGAAACGCGCCCTGCAAGGGCAGGGCGCGAGAATTAGAAGCCCGCCGAAGCGGGCGTGATG
>JAEWGL010000139.1 GCA_023388335.1 Pseudomonadota bacterium
TTAAAGACCTTATTGGTCAATAATTGATCAAAACTACCTAGGCCTTGATATTCGGGGCCTGCGGCTATTACCGAACATATTATCCACAGAGCCGCCAACAGCGATTGTGGGCAAACGTCGATCACTGCCTGCGGTATGCAGGATCCCGTGCGGCGGTTCGGCTGTCCAAACCCCTCAGCGCAACACCCCCTCCTCCACCAACAGCTTGAGAATGGCCTGGGCCCCTTCCTCGGGCGTGACATCCTTGAGCACCTTGCCGCCACCGCCACTGGCCTTGGCCGTAGCCGCCTTCATGCGGTCCGCACCGCTCTTGGCCTTGATCACCTTGAGGCGCTTGGGCCGGGGCTTGGCCGGCTGCAGCGGGGCCTCGGCCAGCAGCGCGTCCTCTACCAGGGCCACGTTGCGCGCCGCCAGTACGCCGCGACGGGCGGGTCCGAAGGCGCTCTGGCGGGGTTTGGGCGCGGCGTTATCCACAGTGGCCAACAGCGGCAGGCGGACTTTCAGACGGCGCCGCTGCCCGCGTGGCAGGGCTTGCAGGATCTGTGCGGTGCCATTGTCGATCGATTCGACCTCGGCCAGGCCGACCACCAGCGGCCAGCCCAGGCGCTCGGCGAGAAGGAAGGGCAGCATGCCCGAACCTTCGCCGGTTTCCGCCTGACTGCCGGTCAGCACCAATTGGGCGCCGGCATCGCGCAGGTAATCCCCCAGCACGCCGAGTACGTCGGCACCGGCCGGTTGCTCCAGCACATCAAGGTGCGCCAGGCCCATGCCCAGGTAGGCGCGCAGGGCCTCTTCACGGGGATCGCCGGCATGCACCACCTGCAAGTTATCCCCAGCCAGCTGCAGGCCCAGTTCCACCGCGCGCGCATCCTGCTCGGCGCGGCGAGCGCGGCCGGAGCTGGGATGAGCACCGATGGAGACCAGGCTGATGACTTTCGTACTCATGCTCATGCCCCTATGCCGCGTCGCGCTGGGCGGCGTTGCGGTAGTTGTCCACAGCCGCGATCAACGCCAGGAGAATCGCCGAGCTGTCGCCAATCACCGACAGGTCAGCCCGTTTGATCATGTCGCAGCCCGGGTCCATGTTGATCGCCACGACCTTGTCGCAGGCGCCAATGCCCTGCAGGTGCTGGATTGCCCCTGAAATCCCCACCGCCATGTAGACCCGCGCCGTGACCCAGGTCCCGGTGGCGCCGACCTGGCGGTTGCGCGGCATGAAGCCGTCGTCCACCGCCACCCGCGAAGCGCCTTCGGTGGCACCCAGGGCCACCGTGGCGTTGTGGAAAAGCTCCCAATCCTTGACGCCGTTGCCGCCGGAGACGATGAACTCGGCCTCGGCCATGGCAATGGCCGCCGGGTCCACCGCCACCGGGCCGAGGTCGTCGATGCGCGACAGGCTGCGCGCGACGCTTGTGGACAACACCACCGGCAAGGCTTCGTGACGGGTTTCGCTGACGGGTTCGGCGCATTCGGCCGCCGCCAGGATCAGCCGCGGCAGGCTGCGCTGCAGGTCCTGCTGGCCTGCGCCGGCACGCCCGATGCACTCGCCCTCCTTGACCTGCCAGACGCGCGTCGCCGGCCGCTCGCCCAATGCCGCGGCCAGGCGCCGGCCCAGCTCGCCGCCGCCGGTGCGGCTGTCGGGCAGCAGCCAATGCCGCGGAGCGAACTGGTTATCCACAGCCCGCAGGCCCTGGACCCGTTGCTCCGGTGCATACTCTTGGTACTGCTCGCCATCGATGACCAGCAAGCGGTCGACGCCGGCGGTGGAAAAGTGGCTTTCCTTGTGTTCGCCGAATACCACGGCCAGCACCGCACCATCGCTGCCGGCCAAGCTGTGGGCCAGGCCGAGCAGGTCGCGGTCGTGGCTGCCCAGGCGGCCGCCGACCAGGTCCGGCACCACGGCAATGTAGAACGCCGGTTGCGCCACCTGGTGCAGCGGCAATTGCACCTCGACGGCTGCGCTGCGCTTGTTCCCGCCGCCCTGCTGGGCACCGGAGCGGTCGATGCGCTTGAGGCCGTTGGGGCCGATGAATCCGACCGCGTGCGGGTTCTTGCGGATGATGCCCTGGGGCCCCATCCAGCTGGTCTGTTGTGCCTGCAGGGCCGCATGCAACGGATGCAGGCGGTTACGGGCGATCCACTCGGCGCGAGGGTCGCGGCGGATGATGTCGCTCATCAATGCACCTCCGCAGGTTCACGTACGGCCGTCACCTGAGGCTTGCTGGCCGTGGGCGCGGTCTCGTCCTCGAGCAGTGCCTCGGCCACCAGCTCGGCCAGGTCCTTGATCTGTGGCCGGGGTTCGACCACACCTTCAAGCATGGCGGTGCACTGTGGGCAACCCACGGCCACCAGCTCAGCCTCGGTTTCGCGGATATCGTCCATGCGCATGTCGGGGATCCGTTGCTTGCCGGGAATGTCGGTGATCGGCGCGCCGCCGCCACCGCCGCAGCAGCGCGAACGGAAGCCCGAGCGCTGCATTTCGCGGACCTCGATGCCCAGCGCCTTGAGCACCTGGCGCGGGGCCTCGTATTCGCCGTTGTAGCGGCCCAGGTAGCACGGATCGTGGTAGGTCACGCTGCCGCCCTTGTGCTGGCCGAGGTTCAGACGCCCGGCGCCGATCAGTTCGGCGATGTAGGTGCTGTGATGCTGCACTTGGTACTCCCCGCCGAGGGCGCCATATTCGTTCTTGAGCACGTGGAAGCTGTGCGGGTCGCAGGTGACGATCCGCTGGAAACGGTACTTGGCCAAGGTCTGGATGTTGCGCCGGGCCAGTTGCTGGAAGGTCGCCTCGTCGCCCAGGCGGCGGGCCACGTCGCCGCTGTCGCGCTCTTCCAGGCCGAGCACGGCGAAGTCCACGCCAGAGGCCTTGAGCACTTTCACGAAGGCGCGAAGGGTACGCTGGTTGCGCATGTCGAACGCGCCGTCTCCGACCCAGAACAGCACCTCGGTGGTCTTCACCTCAGCCAGCAGCCTGAGGTTGAGGTCGGCGGCCCAGTTCATCCGTCCGCCTGGAGCAAAACCGCCGGGGTTGTCGGTGGCGATCAGGTTATCGAGCACCTCGGCGCCCTTGTTCGGCGTGGCGCCCTTCTCCAGGGTCAGATGGCGGCGCATATCGACGATGGCGTCGACGTGCTCGATCATCATTGGGCATTCTTCGACGCAGGCACGGCAGGTGGTGCAGGACCACAGGGTATCGGCATCGACCAGGCCGTTGACGATCGGCTGGTGCGGGTTACCGCCATGCTCGCCAAGGGGTTTGCCCGGGTAAGGGCTGCCGGCGAAGCTGGCGTCGGTGCCACCGGCCAGGCCAACGACCATGTCCTGGATCAGTTTCTTCGGGTTCAGCGGCTGGCCGGCGGCGAAGGCCGGGCACATGGCCTCGCACTTGCCGCACTGCACGCAGGCGTCGAAGCCGAGCAGCTGGTTCCAGGTGAAATCCTTGGGCTTTTCCACGCCCAGGGGTGCGTTCGGGTCTTCCAGGTCCAGCGGCTTGAGGCCGGTGGAACGGCCACCGCCAAAGCGCTCGGCGCGGCGGTGCCAGGCCAGGTGCAGGGCACCGGCGAAGGCGTGTTTCATCGGCCCGCCCCAGGTCATGCCGAGAAACAGTTCGGACACGCCCCAGGCCACACCGAGCCCAAGCAGGACCACCAGCAGCCAGCCGCCGGTCCCTTCGGGCAAGACCCCGGCAACCGGCAAGGTGGCGATGAAGAAGGTAACGGCGAACACCAGCAGGCTCTTGGGCAGGCGCATCCACGGGCCCTTGGACAGACGCGGGGGCGGGGCCAGGCGGCGCTTGAAGACGAATAACGCGCCGGTGAACATCAGTGCCGTGGCCACCAGCAAGGCGTAGCCGAGGACCTTGCTGTGCAGGCCAAAGCCGTGCACCAGGATCGCCAGCACGGCCGACAGGGCGAAGCCGCCCGCTGTGGCGACGTGGGTATTAGACATGTACTTGTCGCGGGCGACCACATGGTGCAGGTCGACCAGGTAGCGCCGCGGCATGGCCAGCAGGCCACCGATCAGGTCGACCTTCGACGGCCGGCCACGGCGCCACAGGCGCACACGGCGCAGCGCGCCGAGCACCGCCATTGCCAGCGCGGTGAACAGCAGGATGGGTAGCAGGGTGTTCAACATGGGAGACTCCCACAGACAGCGGTTTCGAGAGGTGCCCCGAGCCTGGGCTCGGCTGCCGATCCTGTAGGAGCGGGCTTGCCCGCGAAGGCGTCCGGTCAGACAACGATGTTGTTCGTGCTGACGCATTCGCGGGCAAGCC
>JAEWGL010000148.1 GCA_023388335.1 Pseudomonadota bacterium
GCCCATGGCCTGGGCCTTGGCGCGGGCCGGCTCGACCTCTTCGCCCTGACCGAGGTCAGCGGTGAAGGTCACCACTTCGCAGTTGTAGGTATCCTGCAGCCACTTGAGAATCACCGAAGTATCAAGGCCGCCGGAATACGCCAGTACGACCTTTTTTACGTCCGCCATGCCATCACTCCACGGGGTTGTACGGAAAGCCGTCGATTCTACCGGTCTTGCCGAAAAATTTACAGTGGGGCGACAGCTTGTGACGACAAAGCGACAGGAACGGTCAAGAGCGCGACGAATGGTCGCGCTACGACTTGCCTGGCATCACTGCGGCGGGCATAGCCGGTGTCATCGCCGCAGACGGCTCGTTCGCTTTCGGCACGGCTTGGTCCTGCGGCTTCTCGAGTGTTTTTTCCACCACTGCGACGCGCTCGAGCTGGACATTGACCCGCCGGTTGCGCGCTCGGTTGGCAGGGCTGTTGTTCTTTGCCAGCGGGTAGCGCTCGCCGTGAAAGCGCAGGGTGATCTGCTCTGGCGCCACGCCGTGGGCCTTGAAGTAGTCCATCACCGCCAGTGCGCGTCGGCGTGACAGGTCCCGATTGGTCAGGCGATTGCCACTGTTGTCGGAATGCCCGTCGAGCTCGATATGGTTGACCGTGGGATCGGCCTTCAGGTACTCGAGGATTACATCCAGACGGGCGCGGGCAGCGCTGTCGAGCTCGACGCCGCCTCCGGGGAAGCCGACCTGGGTCTGGCGAACCTGGTCATAGTTCATTGCCAGCAGTTTGGTGGCGCACATCTGGTAGTCGTCATAGGCCTTGCTGAAACTCACCGGCAAGACCCGTACCTCCATGACCCGGCCACCTTCGCCAGTATAGTTGCGCACCACCGCGCTGCGGCCATCGAGCAGGCCATTGATCAGGCGACTGGCCTGGCCTTGCGAGCTGCTGAAGAGCACGCCGCCGCGGGCCATGCGCACCGCGCCAAGGTTGAGGTCACCGCGCCCCGGCTGCCAGGGCGCCGCCGCAGCCAGCAAGGTGGCGGTGCCGGCGCCTAGCCCATTGCTGGCCGAACGGAGCTGGAAGGTTGCCTGCTCCCCCGCGCGACGCACGAACTCGCCGCTGCCGAAGCCGCTGATCGGCTGGATCAGCCGGCATTCGAACGGGTCGCCCTCGACCTTCCACTCGATGTTTTCCATGCGAGTCTGGAAAGTCAGTGCCATGGCCGGCAGGCTGGCAAACATACTGAACAGGGCTAGGTAATGCTGGCGCACGGGCGGCTCCACAGGTTTTCACGGCATACCCCAGGCTATCGGTCCCTTTCGGCAAAACTTGATAGCCGTGCTCGGCCCCGGCTTTTCCGGTAGCATTCACCCTGAGTTCGACCCGCCTGGAATCCCCAATGTCCGATCGCCTGACCCTCCTGCGTCCCGATGACTGGCACATCCATCTTCGCGATGGCGCTGTACTGCCACATACCGTCGGTGACGTGGCGCGCACCTTTGCCCGTGCCATCATCATGCCCAACCTGGTACCGCCGGTGCGCACCGCCGACGAAGCTCGCGCCTACCGCGAGCGCATTCTGGCCGCGCGCCCGTCCGGCAGCCGCTTCGAGCCGCTGATGGTGCTCTACCTCACCGACCGCACCCTGCCTGAGGACATCCATGCCGCCAAGGCCTCGGGCTTCGTGCATGCCGCCAAGTTGTACCCGGCAGGTGCCACCACCAACTCCGACTCCGGCGTGACCAGCATCGACAAGATCTTCCCGGTGCTCGAAGCCCTGGCCGAAGTCGGCATGCCGCTGCTGGTCCACGGTGAGGTGACGCGCAGCGAGATCGACGTGTTCGACCGCGAGAAGCTGTTCATCGACGAGCACCTGACCCGCGTGGTCGCGCGCTTCCCGACCCTGAAGGTAGTGTTCGAGCACATCACCACGGCCGATGCCGCGCAGTTCGTCAAGGAAGCGCCGAGCAACGTCGGCGCGACCATTACGGCCCAGCACCTGCTATACAACCGCAACCATATGCTGGTTGGCGGCATCCGCCCGCACTTCTATTGCCTGCCGATCCTCAAGCGCAACAGCCACCAGGTGGCGCTACTGGATGCGGCCACCAGCGGCAGCAGCAAGTTTTTCCTCGGCACCGACTCGGCGCCCCATGCCCGGCATGCCAAGGAAGCCGCCTGCGGTTGCGCCGGCTGCTACACCGCCTACGCCGCCATCGAGATGTATGCCGAGGCATTCGAGCAGCGCAACGCACTGGACAAGCTGGAAGGCTTCGCGAGCCTGCACGGCCCGGCCTTCTATGGCCTGCCGGCGAACACTGACACCATCACCCTGGTCCGTGAAGAATGGACCGCACCTGACAGCCTGCCCTTCGGTGAGCAGACTGTCATCCCGCTGCGCGCCGGTGAAAAACTGCGCTGGCGCCTGCTGGAGGACAATGCGTGAGCGAAGATCGCTTTGATGACGACCAGGACGGTCAGGTAGGCGGCCCGCGTCATCCGATGGCCGAACGTTTTCGTGGCTACCTGCCCGTGGTGGTGGACGTCGAGACCGGTGGCTTCAACAGCGCCACCGATGCCCTACTGGAGATCGCCGCCGTTACCATCGGCATGGACGAGAAAGGCTTCCTGTTTCCGGAACACACCTACTTCTTCCGCGTCGAGCCGTTCGAAGGCGCCAATATCGAACCGGCCGCCCTGGAATTCACCGGGATCAAGCTGGACCACCCACTGCGCATGGCCGTCAGCGAAGAGTCGGCGCTGACCGACATCTTCCGCGGCGTGCGCAAGGCTTTGAAAGCCAATGGCTGCAAACGGGCGATTCTGGTCGGCCACAACAGCAGCTTCGACCTGGGCTTCGTCAATGCCGCGGTGGCGCGCAATGACCTCAAGCGCAATCCCTTCCACCCCTTCTCCAGTTTCGATACGGCGACCCTGGCCGGCCTGGCCTATGGCCAGACCGTGCTGGCCCGGGCCTGCCAAAGCGCTGACATCGACTTCGACGGTCGCGAGGCGCATTCGGCGCGCTACGACACCGAGAAGACCGCCGAGCTGTTCTGCGGGATCGTCAATCGCTGGAAAGACCTGGGCGGCTGGCGCGACTTCAACGACTGAGTCGAGCCATGCAGCAGGCATAAAAAAACCGGCCATCACGGCCGGTTCTTTTTATCTGGCGATTACAGGTTGCCAGCATTCTCGCTCAGGTAAGCAGCAACACCTTCCGGCGAAGCGGTCATGCCCTTGTCGCCTTTTTTCCAGTTGGCCGGGCAGACTTCGCCGTGCTCTTCGTGGAATTGCAGGGCGTCGACCAGACGCAGCAGCTCGTCCATGTTACGGCCCAGCGGCAGGTCGTTGACGATCTGCGAGCGGACAACGCCGTTGTGGTCGATCAGGAACGCGCCACGGAAGGCCACGCCGCCTTCGGATTCAACGTCGTAGGCCTTGCAGATCTCGTGGGAGATGTCGGCTGCCAGGGTGTACTTGACCTGGCCGATACCGCCCTTGTCGACCGGGGTGTTGCGCCAGGCATTGTGGGTGAAGTGCGAGTCGATCGAAACACCGATGACTTCCACGCCGCGGGCCTGGAACTCGGGAATGCGGTTGTCCAGGGCGATCAGCTCGGACGGGCAGACGAAGGTGAAGTCCAGAGGGTAGAAGAACACCAGGCCATACTTGCCCTTGATGGCCGAAGCCAGGTTGAAGCTGTCGACGATTTCGCCATTGCCCAGTACGGCGGCGACGGTGAAGTCCGGGGCTTTTTTACCAACGAGCACGCTCATTCGATATCTCCTGATGGTGATGAAAATGGACTGCCCGAGCGAGAAGGGTCCCCCGCTCGGCAACACACAAAGGCCGACCATCATACACCGCTTGGGATAACACGCCGAATACAACCGCCCGTCGCCCATCAGCAAGGTTGAATCTCTGTGCTTTGACAAGCATTCTCATTACCATTACTCTCCATATCATCAAGCCGCAACCAGTGATGGACTGACTCTATGTATGTGTGTCTTTGTGTTGGTGTAACCGACGGACAGATCCGCGATGCGATCTATGAAGGATGCTGCAGCTACAAGGAAGTCCGAGCCGCTACCAATGTGGGCACCCAGTGCGGCAAATGTGCGTGCCTGGCCAAGGAGGTAGTGCGCGAAACCCTCACCGAACTGCAGGTCAGCCAGGCTGCCCTGCCCTATCCCGCGGAATTTACTGCGGCATAAATATCTCGAATCTGAAGAACCGGACCCAGCGTCCGGTTTTTTTATGCCTGTAATTCAACTAGTTAGGGCTTAGACGCGGTTCACAAACATTCTTATTCCGATTAATTTTCATTTATTATTCAATAACTTAGGTTTGACACTGGAAGTTGTCGAGATCACACTCCTGCTTATCGACACGTTTTCAAAGGGCAGGCTCCAGCATGAAAGGCGACCTCAGCGTCATCCAGCATCTCAACAAGATCCTCGGAAACGAGCTGGTCGCAATCAACCAGTACTTCCTGCACGCGCGCATGTACGAGGATTGGGGCCTGGATAAACTCGGCAAGCACGAGTACAAGGAATCCATCGACGAGATGAAGCACGCTGACAAATTGATCAAGCGTATTCTCTTCCTCGAAGGCATCCCCAACGTTCAGGACCTGGGCAAGCTGCTGATCGGCGAGCACACCCGTGAAATGCTCGAGTGCGACCTGAAGATCGAGCAAAAAGGCGTGATAGACCTCAAGGCTGCTATTGCCCACTGCGAGACCGTGGGCGATTTCGGTAGCCGCGAGCTGCTCGAAGACATCCTCTCCTCCGAGGAAGAGCACATCGACTGGCTGGAAACCCAGCTTGGCCTGATCGACAAGATCAGCCTGGAGAACTACCTGCAATCGCAGATGGCGGAGTAACCTTCGCCCAACAAAAAGCCCCGCAAACGCGGGGCTTTTTGTTGGGCAGCTGTCAGTGGCGAGGGCGTCGCCGACAGCCTGCCCCGTTTGCTTGGGCCGGCCCCTGTGCGGGCAAGCCCAGGCGCGCGGCTCAGGCCTTGGAAGCCTCAGCCTTGTTAGCAGCGTCCTTGATCAGGGTCTGCAGTTCGCCGTTGGCGTACATTTCGATCATGATGTCGCTGCCGCCAACCAGTTCGCCACCCACCCACAGTTGCGGGAAAGTTGGCCAGTTGGCGTACTTGGGCAGATTGGCGCGGATTTCCGGGTTCTGCAGGATGTCGACGTAAGCGAACTTCTCGCCGCAACCCATAACGGCTTGCGCCGCCTTGGCCGAAAAGCCGCACTGCGGGGCATTCGGCGAGCCTTTCATGTAAAGCAGAACGGTGTTGTTGGCAATCTGCTCTTTGATCGTTTCGATGATATCCATGAAGCACCTCGGCTGAACTTTCCGACTCCATCGTCGGCACGGTGAGCCATTGTATCGGAAAGCCGAGCGGCATGCTCGGCCTTGCCGCCCCCCAACCCGCCACCACTTGTACCACTCCCCCATTGAGCAGGGCATTGCCCGACACGGCGTCGCGCAGGTGCTCGTCGGTCAGGGTATGGGCACTGATGTCCGCCTGGGCGTTGGCGATTTTCAGGCGCGTGCCTTTGCGCCCATGGGCCGTACTGGAACGGGCCACGGCGTCTCGGCCACAGCAGCGGGCTTTGCTAGCGCAATAGGGCCACATCAGACAGGCCGATTTGCGACAGCCGTTTGCAAAGCGGACGATGGGCAGTGTAAAAGTTCCTGTAGCAAATAAGAAACAACCATCAGCCAAAGGGTTTACGACACCGTTTGAAACAGTGTTCCGTCACTCCTCTTGGTTTAAGGCGACATTTAATTATAGTATTGCGCCTTTCCCTATTTCCGTCGCCCCCGTGCGGCTTACGCCGCAGGTCACCTCTGTTGTCAAGAAAACCGGTACGGTCGACCTGCAGTCCGTTGCAAACAAGGTAGTCAATCATGAGCGCTAGGCACTTTCTCTCCCTGATGGATTTCACGCCCGACGAGCTGCTGAGTGTGATCCGTCGAGGCATCGAGCTGAAGGACCTGCGTAACCGCGGCGTGCTGTTCGAACCGCTGAAAAACCGCGTACTCGGCATGATCTTCGAGAAATCCTCGACCCGTACCCGTCTGTCGTTCGAAGCCGGCATGATCCAGCTCGGTGGCCAGGCCATTTTCCTCTCGCCGCGTGACACCCAGCTGGGCCGCGGCGAGCCCATCGGCGATTGCGCCATCGTCATGTCGCGCATGCTCGACGCCGTGATGATTCGCACGTTCGCCCACAGCACCCTGACCGAGTTCGCCGCCAACTCGCGGGTGCCGGTGATCAACGGCCTGTCCGACGACCTGCACCCTTGCCAGCTGCTGGCTGACATGCAGACCTTCCTCGAACACCGCGGCGCGATCCAGGGCAAGACCGTGGCCTGGATCGGCGA
>JAEWGL010000165.1 GCA_023388335.1 Pseudomonadota bacterium
ATCGCGCCGAAGAACGTCTTCGCGCGCAAGAACTACTTCTACCCCGACCTGCCCAAGGGCTACCAGATCAGCCAGATGGAGCTGCCGATCGTTGGCAAGGGCCACCTGGACATCGCCCTGGAAGACGGCACCATCAAGCGCGTCGGCATCACCCGCGCGCACCTGGAGGAAGATGCCGGCAAGAGCCTGCATGAAGACTTCAGCGGCTCCACGGGCATCGACCTGAACCGTGCCGGCACCCCGCTGCTGGAGATCGTCTCCAAGCCGGACATGCGCAGTGCCAAGGAAGCGGTGGCCTACGTCAAGGCCATCCACGCCCTGGTACGCTACCTGGGCATCTGCGACGGCAACATGGCCGAAGGCTCGCTGCGCTGCGACTGCAACGTCTCGATCCGGCCCAAGGGCCAGGCCGAGTTCGGCACCCGCTGCGAGATCAAGAACGTCAACTCGTTCCGCTTCATCGAACGGGCGATCAACAGCGAGATCCAGCGCCAGATCGACCTGATCGAGGACGGCGGCAAGGTGATCCAGGAAACCCGCCTGTACGATCCGAACAAGGACGAGACGCGCTCGATGCGCAGCAAGGAGGAAGCCAACGACTACCGTTACTTCCCCGATCCTGACCTGCTGCCGGTGATCATCGAGGACGCCTTCCTCGAAGCCACCCGTGCCAGCCTGCCGGAGCTGCCGCCGCAGAAGGTCGAGCGCTTCCAGAGTCAGTACGGCCTGTCGGCCTATGACGCCAACGTGCTGGCCTCCAGCCGCGAACAGGCGGACTACTTCGAACAGGTGGTAAACATCGGCGGCGACGCCAAGTTGGCCGCAAACTGGGTGATGGTCGAGCTGGGCAGCCTGCTCAACAAGCTCGGCGTCGAGATCGACCAGGCGCCGGTCAGCGCCGAGCAACTGGGCGGCATGCTGGTGCGCATCCGCGACAACACCATCAGCGGCAAGATCGCCAAGGTGGTCTTCGAGGCCATGGCGGCGGGCGAAGGCGATGCCGACAGCATCATCGAGAGCCGCGGCCTGAAGCAGGTCACCGACACCGGCGCGATCGAAAAGGTGCTCGATGAAGTCCTGGCAGCCAACGCCGAGCAGGTCGAACAGTACCGCTCCGCCGATGAGGCCAAGCGTGGCAAGATGTTCGGTTTCTTCGTCGGCCAGGCAATGAAGGCGTCCAAGGGCAAGGCCAACCCGCAACAGGTCAACCAGTTGCTCAAGGCCAAGCTGGAGGGGTGATCACCTAAAGCCGCAACACTGCGCCCCTGTAGGCGCGGGCAAGCCCGCGCCTACAGGGGACTGCAGCGGCTATTGGTTCGGAGTTGCATATGTGGCGTCCTCTCAGCGCTTTGGCGCTTATCACCCTGCTGGCCGGTTGTGCCAGCCACGATGTTGATCCACGCGGTTACGACAAGACCGGCACCGCGTCCTATTATGGCTCGCGCCACCACGGCAGCCGGACCGCCAGCGGCGAACGCTTCAACCAACATGGCCTGACCGCCGCGCACCGCAGCCTGGCTTTCGGCAGCCGCGTACGGGTGACCAACCTGGACAACAAGCGCAGCGTCGTGGTTCGCATTAACGACCGTGGCCCACATTCGCGTGGCCGGCTGATCGATCTCTCACGGGGCGCCGCGCAAAAAATCGGCATGATCCGTAGCGGAACCGCGCGCGTGCGGGTACAAGGTCTGAGCAACTGACCTGATTCGGAGCAGCAACCATTTTCGACCTGGCCACCCTCCCCACCTTCAGCCTCCTGCAACTGGCCTTCGGCCTGCTGTTGCTGGTCGGCGGCGCCGAGCTGCTGGTGCGCGCCGCCTTGGACCTGGCTGTGCGCCTGCATGTGCGCCCGCTGATCATCGGCCTCAGCCTGGTCGCGTTCGGCAGCACCGCGCCGCAGCTCACGGTCAGCCTGCAGGCCGCCTACCAGGGCGCTCCGGACGTGGCGGTCGGCAGTGTGGTCGGTAGCAATATCTTCAATGTGTTGGTGATCCTGGGGCTGGCGGCGTTGATCATCCCCCTGCGGGTGTCGCGCCAACTGGTCCGCCTGGACCTGCCCCTGATGATCGCGGCAAGCGCGCTGGTCTATGTCCTGGCGCTCAACGGCTACCTGGGGCGCCTGGAAGGCCTGTTGCTGGTGTTTGGCCTGCTGGGCTACCTGGCGATGCTCTGGCACCAGTCACGCCACTACGCTCGGACCTATCCGGCACCGGATCCGACCTCGCGCCCGGCGGGCCGCTTCTGGTTCGGCACCGTGCTGCAGATTCTGTTGGGCCTTGGCCTGCTCAGCGTGGCCGGCCACCTGCTGCTCGAAGCCGCGATAGAGGTGGCGACCGACCTCGGCCTGTCCGAGCGGATCATCGGTCTCACCGTGGTAGCGGTGTGCACTTCATTGCCGGAGCTGGCGGCCGCGTTGATCGCGGCCTTGCGCGGGGAGCGGGAAATTGCCGTCGGCACGGTGATCGGCAGCAACCTGTTCAATCTGCTGGCGGTCCTGGGACTGACGGCGCTGGTGGCTCCGCAACCGCTGTCGATCTCGCCCAATGCCCTGGATTTCGACTTGCCGGTGATGCTCGGCGTCGCGGCCTTGAGCCTGCCAGTGTTCTATTCGGGCTACCGGGTTACCCGTGCCGAGGGGCTGGTATTCCTGTGCCTGTACCTGGCTTACGGCTTGCACGTGGTGGCCTTCACCACCGGCATGCCGCTGGCCGGGCGCCTGGAAAGGTTGATGCTGTTCTACGCATTGCCCGCGCTTGGGGTGGTGCTGCTCTACACCACCCTGCGCGCCTGGCGCCGGCAGCACTGACCTGACGATCAGTCGCCGACAGCGGCTGCTGGAGCTGCCTTCTTCTTCAGCCAGAACGCCACACCCAGCACGGCGATCCACACCGGGATCAGCATCACCGAGATTCGCACCGCCGGCGTCAGGTACATCACCACCAGGATCAGGACGATAAACGCCAGGCACAGGTAGTTGGTCAGCGGATGCCCCCAGCTTGGATAGAATGGCGCTTGCCCGGCGGCCAGCTTGGCCCGGCGGAACTTCAGGTGGGTGATGCTGATGCTCGCCCAGTTGATCACCAGCGCCGACACCGCCAGCGCCATGAGCAGCCCGAAGGCTTCACCCGGCATCAGGTAATTGATGATGACGCACAAGCCGGTGGCGAAAGCCGATACGCCCAGAGCCACCAGCGGCACGCCACGGCGGTTGACCTTGAGCAGGCCGCGCGGCGCATCGCCCTGGCTGGCGAGGCCGAACAACATGCGGCTGTTGCAGTACACGCAGCTGTTGTAGACCGACAGCGCGGCCGTCAGCACCACCACGTTGAGCACCGTGGCCACCAGGTTGCTGTCCAGGTTGTGGAAGATCATCACGAACGGGCTGCCGCCCTGCACGACCTTCTGCCAGGGGTACAGCGACAGCAGCACGGCCAGCGCACCGATGTAGAAGATCAGGATGCGGTACACCACCTGGTTGGTGGCGCGCGGAATGCTGTGGCGCGGGTCGTCCGCCTCGGCGGCGGTGATGCCGACCAGCTCCAGACCGCCGAATGAGAACATGATCACCGCCATCGCCATCACCAGCCCGGTGATGCCGTTGGGGAAGAAGCCGCCGTACTGCCACAGGTTGGCGACGTTGGCATCCGGGCCGCCGGTGCCACTGGCCAGCAGGTAGGCGCCGAAACCGATCATGCTGACGATGGCCACCACCTTGACCAGGGCGAACCAGAACTCCATCTCGCCATACACCTTCACCTGGGTGAGGTTGATCAGGTTGATCACCACGAAGAAGATCGCGGCCGTCGCCCAGGTCGGGAAGTCTGGCCACCAGTACTGCACGTAGATGCCCACGGCGGTGAGCTCGGCCATGCCGACCAGGACATACACGACCCAGTAATTCCACCCTGAGACGAAGCCTGCGAATTCGCTCCAATAGCGGTGGGCAAAGTGACTGAAGCTGCCTGCGACGGGCTCTTCGACCACCATTTCGCCAAGCTGGCGCATGATGAAGAAGGCCATCAGGCCGGCAATGGCGTAACCGAGCAGGACCGCGGGGCCCGCCAGCTGGATGGTCTGGGCGATCCCCAGGAACAACCCGGTGCCAATGGCGCCACCCAGCGCGATCAACTGGATATGGCGATTTTTCAGCCCGCGCTGCAATCGCTCGGGCGTGCTCTGGTCTTGCATGAAGTGTCCTTAGGGTCAGGAGGCAGTGTTGGCGTTGTCTGCAGTCAGGATCTAGATCCATCCACCCCACTGCAAGAAGAAGATTCCGACGTTGGTGGTGATCGCGGCCGCCAGGGTGGTGATGACGATGATCGAGGCCGCCAGCTCATGGTTGCCGTTCGCCGCGCGGGCCATGACATAGCTGGCCGCCGCCGTTGGGCTGCCGATGTAGAGGAACAGGATGCCCAGCTCCGCCCCGCGGAAACCACAGAGCCAGGCCCCCAGGGTGCCGACCAGCGGCAACCAGACCATCTTCACCAGGCTGGCACTGACTGCCAGGCGACCGCTGTCGCGCAGGGCCGCCAATGACAGGGTGCCGCCGATGCAGATCAGCGCCAGCGGCAGGGTCATCTGCGCCAAGTAGTCGCCGGAGGTCAGCAGCCAGTTGGGCAGCGGCACCTGGCCGTAGGCCATGGGTGTGGCAATCAGCACGCTGATGATCAGTGGGTTGCTGAAGATATTCTTGCAGATGCTCCACGGGTCGGACTTGAGGTCCGGGCTGTACACCGCCAGCACCACTGTCGAGAGCGAGTTGTACAGCAGGATCACCAAGCCGGCCAGCACCGCGCCCAGCGAGATACCGTAGTCTCCATAGAGGCTGGCGGCCAGGGCCAGGCCGATCACACCGTTGTTGCCGCGAAAACCGCCCTGGGTGTAGATCCCGCGGTCTTGCAGCGGACAACGCCAGATGGCGAAGCCCCAGGCCATGGCGAAACCCACCAGGGTCGCGGCGACAAAATAGAGGATGACGCCCGGCTTGACCGCGGCGGACAGGTCGGCGTGGTAGATGCCGAGGAACAGCAGCGCCGGCATGCACACGTTGAACACCAGCGTCGAAGCGACATGGATGAAGCCGTCATCGATCAAGCGGATGCGCTTGAGCAGCACGCCCATGAACAACATGGCGAAGACCGGTGCCGTGATGTTCAGTGTCTGGATAAGAAGGGCGAGCATTGCCAGCGATCCCGTGTGGCCGTTAGGTCGCTAATGATACGTCAGTGCCAGGGGGTTGCGGACGATTGCGTGCAATTAAAGCTATTTCGGGCGATTGATCCAAAGCGCAAGGCAGGCAAGTCGGAGCGGCGCTGCCCTGTGGGCGTGCCTTGTGCCGGGACGCCGGACCGCCGCAAAGCGTCCAGGATCAATCAGCGCCGGACCGGGCGCTTCTGCAGTTTACGCTGCAGGGTACGTCGGTGCATGCCCAGGGCTCGGGCGGTGGCGGAGATGTTGCCTTCGTGTTCGGACAGCACGCGCTGGATGTGCTCCCACTGCAGGCGGTCCACCGACATCGGGTTCTCCGGCACCAGCGTGTCGAGGTCGGCGTGTTCGGAGAACAGCGCAGCCAGCACATCATCGGCGTCAGCGGGCTTGCACAGGTAATTGCAGGCGCCGCGCTTGATCGCCTCGACCGCGGTGGCAATGCTCGAGTAGCCAGTGAGGATCACCACGCGCATCTCGGGGTCCAACTCCAGCAACTTGGGCAGCAGCACCAGGCCCGAATCGCCCTCCATCTTGAGGTCCAGGGTGGCGTAGTCAGGCACATCCTTCTGCGCCAGCTCCAGCCCCTCTTCGGCGGAGGCGGCAGTGCTCACGCGAAAGCC
>JAEWGL010000184.1 GCA_023388335.1 Pseudomonadota bacterium
CGTGATGTCGCCGCCGCTGGTGATCACCCATGCGCAGGTCGATGAGATCGTCGAGACCTTGCGCCAGTGCATCCTCGACGCCGCCGATGAACTGCGCGCCGAAGGCCTGTATCACGGCCGATGACCCTCTTGCGACAGGCTGTGCGCGAGCGTGCCCGGCAGGCTAGACTGCCGGGCATGACCCAGGCCTCTTCCGATACCCCCATTACCCTGACCCTCGGCGCCCTGCAGCAATGGCATGCCGCCCTGCAGCATGCCTTCGCCCATAGCGACACGCCGCAGGCCCTGGGGCACCTGGCTGCGGCCATCGGCCACCTGGTGTCGGTGGAGTCGATGATGATCAGCCTGGAGTGCCGTGGCCGGGCTCCGCGGTTGCTGTATCAGCAGGGCATCCCGGAGTGTCACCGCGAGGCCGTGCTCAACCGCTACTTCGCTGCCGGCTATCTGCTCGACCCCTTCTGCCTGGCGGTGGAGAACGGCCTGGCCGAGGGCTTCTACCACCTGGAAGACATCGCCCCGGACAACTTCTTCGACAGCGACTACTACAAGGCCTATTACTTGGGTACTGGCTGTAGCGAAGACAGCTACTTCATCGCCGACATTGCCGAGGACCGCAAGGTTTCCCTGAGCCTGTTCCAGGGGTGCAGTGGCACGCGCCTGGGAGCGGCGCAGCTCGACGTGCTGCGGGCGGTCGAGCCGATGGTCCGCGAACTGCTGGGCCGCTACGCCCGCCACCACCTCCTGGACACGCCCGGTCCTGTCGAACTCAGTGGGCTGCAGGCAGCGTTCGACAGTTTCGGCTGCCAGGTGCTCACCGACCGCGAACGCGAGGTCGCGCACATGATCCTGCGTGGGCACTCGGTGAAGTCCACCGCCATCGAACTGGGCATTTCACCGGAAACCGTGCGCATGCACCGCAAGAACCTCTACCTGAAGCTTGAAATCAATTCGCAGTCAGAGCTGTTTGCCCGCTTTATCGACTGGTTGCGCCAGGGCTGATCCCTCTGTACGGGTGAAGGTCTTTTGTCCGCCAGCTTGCCGAGCTAGGCGGAGTTGTCTGGTATCCATGCTGACTCCATGAAGGCGCCGCCCGCCATCGCCAGCTACGCTATGCTGGCAATGTTAGTTGGAATGGACTATTACCCTATAACCGGCATCGGGCCGGAAAGAGGTGCCGCATGAAAAATCCGATAGTCGACCATGGATGGACCAAGATCTCCGAAACTGACAGCTCTGGCTTAGAAGCAGCGAGAGAAAAGCTCTCCATCGTCGAAGCAATAGAACAGAAAATATCCCAGACAGATGGGCTCGAGGCCGCGGATAACATCCTGGCTCATGGGGCCATCAAGCACGCCTTGAGACGATGCATCGAGTTTCATGAAGGCGCGCCGGGGCTCACCATTCTTGACCTCTACATCAATTACGGATTCGCGACCCAGAAGGCGTTAGCCGCAGAACGGACAATCGATCTGGAGCTGGTGGATATCGAGTTCTGATGGTTCACGGCAACCCCATCTCGTCCCCTGGATGGCGCTGGATCATCAGCATGCCTTTGCGGTTAAGCCGATTGACAGGTTTGCCGACATCTTGATTTTGTGCCGCGGCGGTGCCAGCAGTTTTACTGCCTGGTGCCGCTCCAGTGTGCGCATTGGGAAAAAGACTGCGCTCCGACTGAGCTGGCCGATGCTGGCGCACAGTGCAGGGTGCCCCCGCTAGCTGCCGGGAGGCAGGGGTGATGCGTCAGCCCGCCTTGGTCGCCCACCTTGTTCAACTTTATCTATACTGGCGCCATGCGAATTCTGCTCTCGGACCATTGAAAGCTGCGAACTGGAGGAAGCGACAATGACCAAGTGTCCAAAATGCCAGGCCGAGATTCCGGAGGCTGACGAGCTGAAGTCAGGAGAGATCGTCTGTCCTCATTGCTCGGCGAAACAGGAACGTAAGTGGGTGGAGTCCTTCCCCGGTAGTAGTGCGCGGACCAAGGAAAAACCGCCGTCGGATTGATCGTCAAACCAGGGCGTGGCCCGGCAGAATGCCCATCGCCATGGATCGTCGTAGTAGGCCTGTTTGAAGAACAGGGGCGCTAGCGTCTTGCAATATTTTGCAATCAGCTTCTAGGATGGCCGTTTATCCTGGAGATCCAAGGCCATGATGGCTGAGTTGTTCGCCGTACTCGCCCCCGTTTTTATCGTCGCCGGCATTGGCTTCGCCTGGGCTCGCAGTGGCCACGTCTATCCCACCGACTTCATCGCCCGCTTGGTCATGACCATCGGCACACCCTGCCTGGTGCTGTCCACGCTGAGCCGTACAAATCTGGACCCGGTGGCCTTTGGCTCGATGGCTCTTGCCTGCGTGCTGGCCATGACGGCGATGGGACTGTTGGGAACGCTGCTCAGCCGCCTGTTTGGCCAAGATTGGCGGGTGCTTGTCCCGGCCTTCATGTTTCCAAATACAGGGAACATGGGCTTGCCAATCAGCCTCTATGCCTTTGGCGAGCAAGGCTTGGCGCTGGCGGTAGCGTTCTTCCTGACGTTGTCGATCTTCCAGTTCACCCTTGGTATCGCGATGTCGGGCGGTGTTGCTTCGCTCAGGACGTTGCTGCGCAACCCGATCGTGATCAGCCTGGCGTTATCCATGCCGATCATCTTTTTCAATCTGCAACTCCCGCGCTGGCTGGCCAATACGGTGGACTTGCTGGGCGGGATGACCATTCCCCTGATGCTGCTGACGCTGGGCGTATCACTGGCAAGTATTCGCTTGCACCACCTTGGCAATGGCTTGCTCCTCGGTGGTCTGCGTATTTTGCTGGGGGCGGGGATAGGGTGGAGTTTGGGCTACGTACTGGCAATGGAACCTCTGGCGCATGCCGTGCTGGTGGTCCAATCATCGATGCCCGTGGCCGTTTTCAATTATCTGCTCGCGGTGCGGGCGAATCGATCGACAGAGCAGGTGGCCACGCTGGTGATGTGCTCTACCGCGTTGTCATTCGTGCTGCTGCCGGCGATCCTGGTGTGGTGGTTGGCGCCGGTCAGTTAAGTCGTGTAGCGGAACACCTGCTACGTCGCGATCCTACCGACCAGCGACCGCCACCGGATAGTCACGCCGACGCTTGTTCACCTCAGGTCGTTCAACAACCTGCGGCTGGTGCCGCCGGGCGATCCGCAGCACTCCCCACAACATCGCCAAGGCAATCGAACACCAGGCGGCGATTAGGCTGAAGATGGTCATTGCAAGGCTCATGAAATACCTCCGTTGCGTTGGCTTCTTCCTGCTCTCTAGATAGATGACAGCTGGCCATCACGGATGATTCAGATCAATTGTCCAGACGGGGACAGCCGGCCTGAGCGGAGCCTGTGTAGCAGGTTTTTCCACGACAGTTTCCAGCGTGCAAAATCCGTAATACGCACGGCGAAAAAAACTTGTTGTGTTCGCGATCCATCGTTTTAGTGATTTCGGACGTGGGGATCAGAGCGGGGCACAAAGAGGGGGATGGAGGTGCAGATCAAATGCGGTGCCAAAGTATGGCGAGGGGATGCAACGCGATACGGTAGGTTTGCCTACCGAAGGCGCAGCGAACTGATCATGGCTAAATCGTCGGCATACCTGAGTAAAACCAAGCCAGCGCGTACCTCATCTGCACGCGCTGGCATGGGCCTTACGACTTGAAACCGAGTCCCGATTCCAGGTCGGTACCTTGGTTACCAGTACCTGCGGAGCTTGAACCCCCTGAGAGACCAGACCCTGAACCAGTCCCAGTCCCTGAACCAATGCCTGAACCAATGCCTGAACCAGTGCCGGTACCCGAACCCGTCCCGGAGCCAGTATGCGAGCCAGTGCTTGAACCCGTCCCAGTGCCAGAACTCGTTCCCGTCCCGGAACCCGAGCTAGTCCCTGTACCCGATTTAGGCGGCTCCTGATCGCTACCGATCTTCTGCTTCACCGTGTCCTTGGCCTCGGCATACACCTGCTCACCCTTGGCTTTCAGCGTCCCGGTCACCTGATCGCTGGCCGCTCCCATCAGTTCGTCTTCCTTGCGGGTCGAGGGCAGGGCGGCACCAATGGCGGCGCCGAGGGCGATGCCGATGGCGGCGATCACCAGCGGTTGCTCACGTAACAGGGTGTCGAATTGGCTTTTGGCCACATCAACGCCCTGTTGTACCTGATGACTAACGTCATGGGCGGAGCGGCGCAGGGAGTCGGCCGAGGCATTGAGCGAGTCGCCGGTGTCATGGCTCATGTCGCTGGCCTTGTCCTTGAGCCCGGTCGCCTTGTCCTTGAGGTCATAGGCCTTGGCCTTGGCGCTGTCGGTGGCGCTGTGCAGTCGGTCGCCGGCGCTGGAAAGCGCGCCTTTGACGGTGTCGACAGCATCGTGGAGCTTGTCGCCCAGGCCAGGTCCATAACTGACGGGGCCGGGATTGAAGGGACGGTTCTGGTTGAGCGCCAGCCATGCCAGGCCCAGGGCGGTGAGAGCGGTGGGCACGGGGTTGTTCTTCAATGTGGTGCCCAGGTTACCGAAGAACTCGCCGCCGTTGCCCTTGGTGTAGGCCAAGGCTTGGTCGAACAGCTGGCCAGGGGTCAGGCGGCTTTCCAGCGAATCGACGATGTGGCTGATACTCTCGCGCTTGGCATTGATTTCCTGCTCGAGGGTTTCTGGGCTTTTCTCGGATTCATTATCGAACGAAGTGCTCATGGCAGTTTCCTCTTCAGCGCTTCCTTGTCCTGCTGCATAGCGTTCAGGGTACGGTCCGGGGTCAAGTGCGACGGCTCGAACTGTTTCTTGCCCGATTGCAACATGATGAAGCCAATGACCAAGGTGATGACGCCGACGATCAGTGCGGCCAGCCACAGCTGGACCACGGTGGCCAGGCCATACACGGCAGCCATGAGCAGGATGATGAAACCGGCCAGCAGCACGATCGCTCCCGCGGCCACGGCAGCGGTGCCAGCCTTGAGGGTATTGAGGTTGTGCTGCAGTTCGGCCTTGGCCAAGGCCAGTTCCTTGGTGAACAGCTCGGGCACTTCGCGCATCAATTGGCGCAGCAGGCCGCCGATCGACGGATCGGTGTGCGCTGCATGCGGATCAAGCGGGTTATCCGGGTTGAGCGGGTCGCGATTCATTACACACCTCCTTTGAGGGGATCATTGCCGCCAGTGCGATCACCCGACGTGCCGACACCAGTACCCAATGGGTCGGTTGGCGTGAATGGCTCGTGGATGGAGACATCGCTCGAGCGCCCAGGGTTGGTTCCCGAGATAGCTCCAGGCGTAGCCCCTTGGGTAGTGCCAGGCAGCGAGCTCAGGTAGGGATCGCTGGCGCCGTAGGCCTCAGGCGGGTTGGAGGAGGCGCCGTGGCCGCCGCTGGATGGCGCATGGCTGCTGCTACCGGTGGATGGCGTATGGCTGCTCGCGGATCCATGGCTGCCGCCGCCGCTGGCACGCAGGAAGCGCGACAGGCCGAAACCGATGGCAACGCTGCCAGCGAGGAATACGGCAGGGTTATCGCGGGCCAGTTGCGCACCCTTTTGCAGCAACTGTTCGGCGCTCTGGTCGCGCACCTGGTCGGCGAACGAGCCAAGGCTACCGGCCAATTGCCCCAGGTACTGGGAAAGGCCCAGGGTGTCCTTGCCCTCCAGCGCCGAGGCGGCCGATTGCGCGCCTTCCACCAACGAGTCCAGCTGGTCGGCGGCCAGGTCGCGATAATGCTCGTACTGCTCGGCGCCCTGGTCCTTGGCTTCGTCGATCAGCGTATTGGCTTCATCGGCGATGTTGTGCAGATGGTCCTTGGCAGCATCGGTAGGTGGCGATGACGTTGGATGGTCAGTCTTGTCCATTTCTGTCTCCCTGCTTCTGATTGAACGCCGGCATACAATCTGTTTTGCCGAGCAACGGTTTACGAGGTGTTCAATAAGGGGACGGGCATGTATCGCGCAGAGTTCAACCGGGTTGACGAGGGGCTGCCGATTGAGGATTGGGTGGGATAGGCAAGAAGGAATGGGAGTGAAGTCAGGGCTGGCGGATGGTGGTGGGATGCTGAAACTTGCAGGTCGCTGAAGGCGATCCATCCAATGCCACGAGCGATCCCTCTCTCGATGAGAGTCCACCCAGCCCGCTGGGCTGCGCTGTCGCGCAGAGAACAAAGCCTGCAAGCGCGGCGCAATACTCTGTGGGGGCGCCGAACCGCCGCTCCCACAGGGTTCAGCTAAATCAAAGAGTTAGCGTTTATTCTATAGGAGAGGGACACAGGTCAAGGGTTATAACGATGCACGCAGCACTACTGGACGGCCGTTTGGGAAGGTAAAGGGTAAACGCGCTACAGAATCACTTCGCCAACACCGGTGTACGCGGTGGTACCTGGCGGCGCGACCCGGTCGACTCGAACGCCGCGGCGAACCGCAACAACGCCGAATCGTCGTACGCCCGCCCGGCGAAGGTCAGGCCGGCTGGCATGCCGATATCAGCCATGATGCCCATCGGCACGGTCACGGTCGGCACGCCCAGGTGACGGATCGCCAGGTTGCCGTTGGCCACCCATACGCCATTACTCCAGGCGATGTCGGCCGACTGCGGGTTGACGTCGCAATCGGCCGGCGCCACGTCCGCCACCGTCGGGAACAGCACGGCATCGAGCCCGAGCTGCTCCATCCAGTCCTCAAGGTCGATCCGGCGGGTCTGCTCCAGGCCGCGCAGGCCGTCGGGCAGGGTGGATATCTCGTTCCATGGTGTGATGCCACGCTCGGCCATGCGTACGTACTCGTCCATGCCTGCGGCCAGGTCGCCCTCGCGGTTGGGCAGGGTGCCAGGGTCGTGGGGGAAGATCTTCGGCCCATCGACGTCGGCCAGGCGGTTGAGCTTCGGGTCACCGTTGGCTTGCAGGAAATCATCGAAGGCCCAGGCCGACAGGTCCCACAGCTCATGGTGCAGGAATTCCTTGGACACCAGTCCGCGGTTGTACACCGTTGGCGCACCCGGGCGGTCGCCCTCGCAGTTGGAGACCAGCGGGAAGTCTACTTCGAGCACTTCGGCGCCTGCGGCTTCCAGGGCCTGGCGCGCCTGTTCCCACAGGGCGATCAGGGTCGGGCGGGTATGGATGCGCTGGCCGGTCGGGCCACCGATGCCCGGGGACTCGCTGGTGCCGGCCAGCTCATCCTTGTTGATGTACATGCGCGGCACGCCGAAACGCTTGCCAGCCAGGGCATCGGCCTTGGCCGCCAGGTCGAGGTAGGAGGACGGGCGTACCGAAGAGGCGCGGGGAATCGGCACCCAAGGCTGCAGACGCCACAGGTCGCCGCGGGTGTCGGGGTCGTCGGCGACGATCACGTCGAGCACTTCCAGCAGGTCATTCATGGTCCGGGCATAGGGCACCACCACGTCCATGGTCGGCGTCAGCGGCCAGTTGCCGCGCACCGAGATCACCCCACGCGATGGGGTATAGGCACACAGGCCATTGTTCGAGGCCGGGCCGCGGCCGCTGGACCAGGTTTCCTCGGCCAGGCCAAAGGCCGAGAAGCTGGCTGCGGTGGCCGTACCGGCACCGTTCGAGGAGCCCGAGGCGAAGGGCGCGGTGAGGTAGTTGGCGTTGTACGGGCTTTCGGCCCGGCCATAGACCCCACGTTGCATCCCACCGTTGGCCATGGGCGGCATGTTGGTCTTGCCCAGGCAGATGGCCCCGGCGGCGCGCAGGCGCTCGATGGTGAAGGCATCGCGATGGGCAACCAGCTCGGCGAAGGCCGGGCTACCCGAGGCGGCGGTCAGGCCCTTGACCAGGTAGCTGTCCTTGGCGGTGTAGGGGATGCCGTCCAGCGGGCCTAGCGTCTGGCCACGGGCGCGACGGGCATCGGAAGCCTCGGCCTCCTTCAATGCGTCGGGGTTGCGCACCACTACGGCGTTCAACGCGGTAACGGTGCCGGGGGCGTCGTAGGCCTCGATCCGGGCCAGGTAGGCCTTCACCAGCTCGACCGCAGTGGTCTGGCCGGATTCGAGCGCGGCACGCAATTGGGCGATGGAAACCTCGGTGACTTCGATCATCTTGCTTCTCGTATCTATGTTCGTTGCGCGGTATTTGCGACAGGTGCTGGATTAACAACTCTAGCGGTACATTTTGCAACCGTCGCGGCTGTGCATCGGTGCAAGTGACCCCAGGCTGCGCCGCACAGGTCGGGGTGTTTAAGGTTGCAGGTCTGTCCTGGTGGGGCCTGGATATCGGTGTTGCCTATGGCCCTCACCCCAGCCCTCTCCCAGAGGGAGAGGGAGCCGACGGGGGCGCCTGCAAAGAGCGCGCCCGGCCAGACGACACGATCGATTCCCTCTCCCTCTGGGAGAGGGCTAGGGTGAGGGTAGGCCGCGACACCAGTGTCAGCGCGCCCAGACAGACCCAAAACGCACGTCCTGAAACACCTCCACCCAACCTCCAAATTTCACATCTTCTACCCTCGAGATCTGACAAGGAGGTTCCCCATGCCGCGCTCACCCACCGAGATACTTCAGTTTGCTCAACAGTTACGTCGTCAACAAACTGAATGCGAACGCTGCCTGTGGCAGCGCGTCCGCTCTCGTCAATTACTCGGTTTCAAATTCCGCCGCCAATATCCTTTCCCACCTTACATTCTCGACTTTTACTGCCCGGAACTAAGGCTCGCGATTGAACTGGATGGCGGCCAGCATTACAGCCCGTCAGCCCAGGCGCTCGATCAACGCCGCACCAAATACCTTGAACAACACGCAATCAAGATTATCCGCTTCAGTAACATGCAAGTCCTGCTGCAGATCGACGACGTGCTCCACGGCATCATCCACTGCATACAAATCACCCCCGCCATCAAACCTCAGCGACCGTCGGGTGTCACAGTCTATCCTCAAGCCTGACAGCACGTGCCGTGCTCGAACTCCAGGAGACTCCGTACATGCCTTCGAAGAGCGATCCCGCCACAAGGTCGACATTCAACCCGCCGGTCTTCTGGATATCGGCGATCTTGCTGTTTCTGCTGGTGATCTATGCCAGCGTCTTCCACGAACATGCCCAGTCACTGTTCGAGTTGGTCCAGCACTGGATCATCACCAATGTCAGCTGGTTCTATATCCTTGCCGTGGCGATCATCCTCTGCACCGTGGTGTTCCTGGGGGTGAGCCGCTATGGCGATATCAAGCTGGGCCCTGACCACAGCAGTCCGGACTACAGCAGCACCACCTGGTTCGCCATGCTGTTCTCCGCCGGCATGGGCATCGGACTGATGTTCTTCGGCGTGGCGGAGCCGGTGATGCATTTCATCAAGCCGCCGTTGGGCGAGGCCGGCACCGTGGTGGCCGCAGGCGAGGCGATGAAGATCACGTTCTTCCACTGGGGCCTGCACGCCTGGTCGATCTATGCCATCGTCGCGCTGATCCTGGCCTATTTCAGTTTCCGCCACGGGCTGCCGTTGACCCTGCGCTCGGCCTTGTACCCGCTGATCGGCGAACGCATCCATGGCCCCATCGGCCACGCAGTGGACATCTTCGCGATCATCGGCACGGTGCTGGGCGTGGCCACTTCGCTGGGCTTTGGCGTGTCGCAGATCAACACCGGGCTCAACGCCCTGTTTGGCGTGCCGGTGTCGATCCCGGTACAGATTGCGCTGATCATCGGCACCACGGCCCTGGCGACACTGTCGGTGGTGTCTGGCCTGGACAAGGGCATTCGCCGCCTGTCTGAGCTGAACCTGGGCCTGGCGGTGCTGTTGATGCTGATGGTCGTGCTACTCGGGCCGACCGTGCTGATCCTGCAGACCTTCGTGCAGAACAGCGGCGGCTACCTCAGCGAGATCGTCAGCCGTACCCTGAACCTCTATGCCTACCAGCCCAGCGACTGGATCGGTGGCTGGACCCTGTTCTACTGGGGCTGGTGGCTGGCCTGGTCGCCCTTCGTCGGGCTGTTCATCGCGCGCATCTCGCGGGGCCGCACCATTCGTGAGTTCGTCACCGGCGTATTGCTGGTGCCGACCGCCTTCACCCTGTTGTGGATGACCGTATTCGGCAATACCGCCATCCACATGATTCTGGATGAAGGCTTGACCGACCTGGCCAGGTCAGTCGAGCAGGATACCTCGCTGGCGCTGTTCGCCTTCCTCCAGCATTTCCCGTTCTCCAGCGCGATCAGCGTGCTGGCGGTGGTGATGGTGGTGGTGTTCTTCGTCACTTCCGCCGACTCCGGGGCCATGGTGGTCGACATGCTCGCCTCCGGCGGTGAAGAGAACACCCCGGTGCGCCAGCGTATCTTCTGGGCTGCGAGCATGGGCGTGGTGGCCATCGCCTTGTTGCTCGCCGACGGTCTCAAGGCCCTGCAGACGGCAACCATCGCCAGTGCCTTGCCCTTTACCCTGGCCTTGTTGTTCAGCATGCGCGGGCTGCTCAAGGCGCTCAAGCTCGACGCCACCAAACGTGGCCTACGCCACCAGGCGCTGAGCATCTCGCCTACGGCCTCGCGTGCGGCGGGCAACTGGCAGCGACGCTTGCGCACTCTGGCGATGTTTCCGCGGCGCTCCCATGTCGAGCGCTTCATTATCGATGTGGCGCGGCCTGCGTGCTTGTCGGTGGCCGAAGAGTGGCGTCGGCAAGGGTATGAATGCACGGTCGAGGATGGCGAGGAGGGCAGTATCAGCCTCAAGGTCGGGCCGGCTGAAGATCCCTTCGTCTATGAAATCCGGCCCCATGCCTACGCCATGCCCAGTTTCGTCCTGAGTGATGGCCCAAGCGAGGAGCGCAAGTACTTCCGCGCCGAAGTGCACCTGCGCGAGGGCGGGCAAGACCATGATGTGATGGGCTGGTCGAAGGATGAAGTGATCGGCGACATTCTCGATCACTTCGAGCGGCACATGCACTTCCTGCACCTGGTGGGCTGAGGGGCATGTTGGGGGCTGCCAAGCGGCCCCCGTCTATCTTACTGGCTTCGATCGAGGTCGGCCGCCTCATGGCGCTCTGGCACCTGGCTGTCCTCATCCCCCCACGTGCGGTTCACCCGCTGGCCGCGCTGCACTGCCGGGCGGTTGGCGATTTCTTCAGCCCAGCGCTGCACGTGCGTGTACTCGTGCACGGCGAGGAACTCGCCCGCCGAATACAGGTTGCCGCGCACCAGCTGGCCATACCACGGCCACACCGCGATATCGGCGATGCTGTAGTGATCACCCGCCAAGTAACGGCTTTCGGCCAGGCGCCGGTCGAGCACATCGAGCTGACGCTTGGCTTCCATGGCGAAGCGGTTGATCGGGTACTCGAACTTCTCTGGCGCGTAGGCATAGAAATGCCCGAACCCACCACCCAGGTAGGGCGCCGCCCCCATCTGCCAGAACAACCAGTTGAGGGTTTCGGTGCGCCCGGCCGGATCCTTGGGCAGGAATTGGCCAAATTTCTCGGCCAGGTACAGAAGAATCGATCCTGACTCGAATACCCGAATCGGCGGCGCTGCGCCGCGGTCGAGCAGGGCGGGGATCTTCGAGTTGGGGTTGACCTCGACAAAGCCGCTGGAAAACTGGTCACCCTCGCCGATGCGGATCAGCCAGGCATCGTAATCGGCCTCGGTATGCCCCAGCGCCAGCAGCTCTTCGAGCAGGATGGTCACCTTCACACCGTTGGGCGTGGCCAGGGAATAAAGCTGTAGCGGATGCTTGCCTACGGGCAGTGACTGGTCATGGGTTGGACCTGCGACCGGCCGGTTGATGCTAGCGAATTCGCCACCCGAGGACGTGTTCTTCCAGACCTTGGGGGGGACATAGGATGCTTTGCTCATGAAACGTACCTCCTGGTTTTTTCAGCCGTTTGCGCCGGTGCTGGCCCCGGGTGCCCGGGTTTGGTGTGTCTCTCGGCCTTGGGCCGATACCGCATTAAAACGTTTCATCGCGCCTGCCGACAACCGCTGAATCACCGCTGCAGCGGCCTGCCATGATTTTTTTCGAAACGCCAGGAGCCTGGTGCTGTCACTGCTTATGCAGCACCCGTTCGCAACCCGGTAAAAGAGAAGGAGCTATCCCATGGATTCGTATCATGTCACTCACGCAGGCGATGGCTGGGCACTGAAAAAGGTCGGTGCCGAGAGAGCCTCCAAGCGCGCCGACACCAAGGATGAGCTGCTCAAGCTGCTGCCCGGCTACTTCGAAGGCAAGACCGCCTCGGTGAAGATTCACCGGCAAGACGGCACCCTAGAAGAAGAGCGCACCTATCCGCGCTCGGCCGACCCGCGCCAGACCAAGGGATAGGTCGAGGCCATTGGGTAGGTCTTCACACACGCTGATCGGCTGCGCTGGCTGGAGTCTGGGCAGAGCGCACCTGGCAGCGTTTCCGGAGCAGGGAACGCATCTGCAACGCTATGCCGCGACCCTGAACGCGGTCGAAATCAACAGTTCTTTCTATCGCCCGCACAAACCCGAAACCTACCGGCGCTGGGCTGCATCGGTGCCGGCAGGGTTCCGCTTTTCGGTGAAAATTCCGCAGCAGATCACCCACACTCAGCGCCTGGTCGACTGCGAGCCGTTGCTCGACGCGTTTTTGGGCCAGTGCAACGAGCTTGGCGAACGCCTCGGCTGCCTGCTGTTGCAGTTACCGCCGTCGTTGGCCTACGAGCCCACGCGGGCTGGTCTTTTTCTGCAGGCGTTACGCCAGCGCTTCGAAGGCGACGTGGTGATCGAGCCGCGCCATCCTTCGTGGTCTGCGGCGCAGTCGCTACTGGTCGAGCTGCGGATCGCTCAGGTGGCGGCGGACCCGCCGCGCATTGGCAATGACCAGACGCCCAGCGGCTGGTCTGGGTTGCATTATTGGCGACTGCATGGCTCGCCGCGGGTGTACTTCAGCGAATATGACCAAGAGCGCCTACAGCGGCTCGCGGTCCAGCTGCGCCAGAGCGCCGAGGCGGGCATCCCCACCTGGTGCATCTTCGACAACACGGCGGCCGGGGCGGCCATGGGCAACGCGCTGCAATTGCAGGCGCTGCTTGGTCCGGAGTGAGAAGATCGCGCTCCTCTTGTGCGCAGCTTTGCCCAAGGCATGTGTCGAGCCCTAGTCCCCAGTGCATCGCAGGCTTACGCTCAAGCACGGATATCCATACTGGGGGCGTCAGAAAGCCATGGCGCTTGCATCCCATGAAATCATTGTGCTACCTAGCTGCTACTTTGGGCGCACGAAAAATCCTACGCCGTCTGAACAACTATTCTCAATGGTAAATGTCACTGTTTCCGGACCGGACGATTTTGGGAACCGGTTCGTCCACGCTCAGGAGCGAAAGGCACATGGCTGCACTGCAGAACAGCACGTTGGAAGTAATCAAGAGCAACCAGTCCCAACTGCTGAACGAATGGATCAAGGGCCAGGAGGCCAATGGCGCCACGCGCAACCTCAAGGAGGACGAACTCAAGCAGCAAACTGCAGACTTCCTGCAACTACTGATCAAGGCCATGGAGGGTGACAGCGGCAACAACCTCGCGGCAGCGAACTGGGACGCTACCCGTCAGTACCTGGAAAAACTCTCCTCCAGCCGCGCGCAGCTCGGCCACGACTCGCACCAGACCGCCTACTTCATCTTCGCCCTCAAGGGCCCGCTGTTCAAACTGCTGCAAAGCCGCTATAGCGACGAACCGGCATTGCTGGCCGAACAACAGTGGGACGTCTCCGAACTGCTCGACGCCATGGGCATGCACACCGTGCGCGCGTTCCAGAAGAGTCGCGAAGCGGTCATCAAGCGTCAGCAGGAAGAGCTGCTGGAGCTGTCCACGCCGGTGGTCAAGCTGTGGGACGGCGTGCTGGCGCTGCCGATGATCGGCACGCTCGATTCGCAACGCACCCAGGTGGTGATGGAATCCCTGTTGCAGCGCATTGTCGATACCGGTTCGGAAATCGCCATCATCGACATCACCGGCGTGCCGACCGTCGACACCTTGGTCGCCCAGCACCTGCTCAAGACCGTTACCGCCATCCGCCTGATGGGCGCTGACTGCATCATCAGCGGCGTGCGTCCACAGATCGCCCAGACCATCGTGCACCTAGGCCTGGACCTGCAGGGCGTGGTGACCAAGGCCAACCTGGCCGACGCACTGAAACTGGCCCTGACCCGGCTGGGCATCAGCCTCGGCAAAGCGAACTGAGCCATGGACCGCATCCCAATTCTCCAAATGGGCGACTTCCTCCTGGTAACCATCCAGGTCGACATGCATGACCAGCTTGCCCTGACCTTGCAGGACGACCTGTCCGAACGCATCAGCCGCACTTCGGCGCGTGGTGTGCTGATCGACATCTCGGCGCTGGACATGGTCGACTCGTTCATCGGCCGCATGATCGGCACCATCTCCGGCCTGTCGAAGATCATGGACGCCGAGACCGTGCTGGTGGGCATGCAGCCGTCGGTGGCGATCACCCTGGTCGAGCTGGGCCTGACCCTGCCCGGAGTCAGCACGGCGCTGAACGTCGAACGGGGCATGAAACTGCTGCAGGACCGGGTACGCGTGCAATGAACGTGCGCAGCAGCGGTACCCAACCGATCCGCATCGAGCAGGACGTGGTACTCGCCCGCCAGACCGCCCGCAAGCTGTCCACCGAGTGTGGCATGCGCCTGGTCGACCTGACCAAGATGGTCACCGCGGTCAGCGAGCTGGCACGCAACACTGTGGTCTATGGCGGCGGGGGCGACATGGACTGGCAGATCATCGACGACCACGGCCGGGTCGGCCTGCGCCTGCTGTTTCGCGACGAAGGGCCGGGCATCCCGGACATCAAGCTGGCAATGACCGACGGCTGGACCTCTGGCAGCGGCCTGGGCCTTGGGCTGACCGGCGCCAAGCGCCTGGTCGACGACTTCGAACTGGACACCGTTCCAGGCCAGGGCACCCGCATAACGATCACTCGATGGACATGAATATCAGCGGCAACCTTACCCAGGTCATCCCCGTCGAGGACAGCAGCCAGGTCGGCCACGCCCGGCGCACGGCGCAGCGCCTGGCCGAGCAGCACGGCTTCGACGAGGGTGACGCCGGCCGGGTGGCGCTGGTAACCACGGAACTGGCCAGCAACCTGCTCAAGCATGCCGGAAGCGGCGAGCTGCACCTGCGCGTGCTACCACGTCCAGCCGGCTATGGCATCGAAGTGCTGGCGGTGGATCGGGCGCAGGGCTTCGACCTGTACGCCTGCCTGCCCGATGGCTATTCCACCGGTGGCACCCAAGGCATCGGCTTGGGCGCGGTGTCGCGCCAGGCCGAGGTCTTCGATGTCTATGCCGACGGCCGCGGCGCGGTGCTGCTGACCCGGTTTTATCCGCGCGGCGACCGCGCGCCTGACCTACGCTTTGGTGTCAGTCAGCATGCCTTGCACCAGCTTCCGGCCTGCGGCGACGTCTGGCACCTGGCCTTCAATGACACCGGCTTCAGCGCCTTGGTGGTCGATGGCCTGGGCCATGGCGAAGAGGCTGAGCGCGCCGCGCGGGCCGGGGAGGCGGCCTTTGCCCAGGCACCCTTTATCGATTCGCTCACCGCGGTGGCCGACATGCACCAGGCCATGACCGGCACCCGCGGCGGCGCGTTGGCCATCGCGCGCTTCGACGCGACCCAGGGTACCCTGGGCTTTACCGGCGTCGGCAACATCTCCGGCACCTTGCTCAGCGCTGAAAAATCCCGCGGCCTGGCCTCGCAGCCCGGCATCGTCGGCGGCCAATACAGGAAAGCTCAGCGTTTTGACTATGCTCACGTGAACGGACATTTGTTGATCATGCACAGTGACGGCTTGCAAACGCGTTGGAACCTTCAGGACTATCCCGGCCTGGTCCACCGCCATCCGGCGGTGATCGCCAGCGTGCTCCACCGGGACTTCTGCCGCGGGCGCGACGATGTGACAGTGCTGGTCATCGCCCTGGAGCCTGCCCATGGCTGAGCTTGAACCGAACCCGCAACAGACTGCCCTGATCGCTCGCCTGCAGGCGGAAAACACCGCCCTGCGCGATGAACTCGAAGAAACCAACCAAGGTGTGCTCGCCCTGTACGCCGAGCTGGACATCCAGGCCGAACAGCTGCGCCAGGCCTCGGACCTTAAGAGCCGCTTCCTGTCCTACATGAGCCACGAATTCCGCACCCCGCTCGGCTCGATCCTGAGCATCACCAGCCTGCTGACCGATGAGCTGGACGGGCCGCTCAGTACAGAGCAGCACAAGCAGGTCGCGTTCGTCAGCGGCGCTGCGCGCGAGCTCAGCGACATGGTCGACGACCTGCTGGACCTGGCCAAGATCGAGGCCGGGCGCATTACCATCTCGCCGGCCTGGTTCGACATGCTCGACCTGTTCGCCGCCTTGCGCGGGATGTTCCGGCCGATCGTCGACGCCAGTGCCGTCGACCTGATCTTCGAAGAGCCCCAAGGCCTGCCGCGGCTGTTCACCGATGACAAGAAGCTGGCGCAGATCCTACGCAACTTCATCTCCAATGCCTTGAAGTTCACCAGCCGTGGCGAGGTGCGGGTATCGGCGGATCTCGAAGGCGGCGACCGGATTCGCTTCGCGGTCAGCGACACCGGCATTGGCATTGCTGCCGAGCTGCATGCCAGCCTGTTCGAGGACTTCGCCCAGGTCGACTCGCCGCTGCAGAAACGCCTGCGTGGCACGGGCCTTGGCCTGTCGTTGTGCAAACGTTTCGCGGGCCTGCTGGGCGGCGAGGTCGGCTTCGACAGTGCGCCGGGGACCGGCTCGACCTTCTTTGTGATCATTCCGCTGGCCATCGCCCCGGAGCCTGCAGATGAAACGTGACATCCGCGTGCTGATCGTCGATGACAACGTCGCCACCCGCTACGCCTTGCGCCGGCGCCTGGAACGTCACGCTTACCAGGTGACGGAGGCGGGCACCGGCAGCGATGGCCTGGCGATGATCGATGCCAAGGCCCCGGATGCGCTGATCCTCGACGTCAACCTGCCGGACATGAGCGGCTTCGATATCGTTCGCGCGCTGCGCGCTGATGCCAGCACCGCACTGTTGCCAGTGATCCATGTCTCGGCGGCATCGATCCAGACCGGTGACATCATCACTGGTCTGGACGCCGGCGCCGATGCCTACCTGATTCACCCGGTCGACCCAGACGTACTGTTGGCGACCCTGCGCACCCTGTTGCGCGTGCGTGATACCGAGAACGCCCTGCGCGAGAGCGAGGCGCGCTTTCGCGAGATCTTCGCCAATGTGTCGGCGCCTATCGCCGTGCTCGACACCAGTCTCAAGGTGCACGAGTGCAATCATGCCTTCACCCAGTTGATCCTCGACAACCGCGACCCCCAGCGCCTGCATGAATGCTTTGCCGAAGACCAGGCGGGAGTGCTCGACGAGTTGTGCCTACGCCTTGAGGCTGGCGAACGCTGGAAAGGCACGATGAACATGCGCGTGCAGGGCCAGGTGCGCGAAACCGAGTGGCAACTGTCGCCTTACCGCACCCCAGGCCTGAGCCTGGTGTTCGTTGAGGATGTCACCGAGCACCGCCACCGCGAGCGATCACACCTGGCGAGGCTGGACGACGCCAAGTCGCAATTGGCCAAGGAGGTTGCCGAGCGCGCGCGCACCGAGGCGCAGTTGCTACAGGTGCAGAAGATGGACGCCCTGGGTAGCCTCACCGGTGGCATCGCCCACGATTTCAACAACATGCTCACCGGTATCATCACCAGCCTCGAGCTGATCAAGAAGCGCGTGGCCGACGGCCGTTACGAAAAGGTCCAGAGCTATGCCGAAGCGGCCCTGGGCTCGGCCATGAGCGCCGCCTCGCTGACCCATCGCCTGCTGGCATTCGCCCGCCAACAACCCCTCGACACCCGCCCGGTGGACATCAACGAGCACGTGCGCTCGCTCGAAGAACTGCTGACCCGGACCATTGGCGAACGCGTGGCGCTCAAGCTTGAGCTTACCAACAAGCCGGCGATCGCCCTGGTTGACCCGATCCAGCTCGAAAGCGCCGTGCTCAACCTGGTGATCAACGCCCGCGACGCGCTGCCCCAGGGTGGGCACATCTGGGTCAACACCTATGCGGCGTGGACCAAGGGCAACCCCAACCTCGCCGACGGTCCCTACGTGGTGTTGACGGTGCGTGACGATGGCACCGGCATCGACCACACCCTGATCAACAAAGTCTTCGACCCCTTCTTCACCACCAAGCCGGTGGGGCAGGGTACCGGTCTTGGACTCTCGACCATCTATGGTTTCGCCCGCCAATCTGGCGGACATGCCAGCATCCGCAGCGTCGCCGGACGCGGCACCGAAGTCACCCTGATGTTGCCTGCCAGCAGCGACCCGGCCGAGATCGATATCGAGCCGATGCTGATCGACGAGCAAGGGGCTGGCGAGCACGTGCTGATTGTCGAGGACATGCCCTCGGTGCGCATGTTCGTCACCGAAGTGCTGGTGGACGCCGGTTTCCGTTGCACCCCGGTGGAGGATACCGACAGTGCCCTGCAGCGCTTGCGCAATGATCCGACCATCGAGCTGCTGCTCACCGACGTCGGGCTGCCGCGCATGAACGGCCGCGAACTCGCCGACCATGCCCGCCAACACCGCCCCTCGCTACCGATCCTGTTCATGACCGGCTACGCCGAAACCGCCACCAACCGCCAGCTATTCCTCGACGAAGGCATGGACATGCTGATCAAGCCTTTCCAGATCAATGAACTGCTGGAGAAGGTGCGGCGCAGCCTGGGAGGAGGCAGCTGACAGATGGGAGGCCATGAAGGGAGTGGTATTTGCGGAAGGATATTGCCAGCAAAGGAAGATAGTTTTTCTGCATGAAAATGAAACTTCCTACGCATTTTTAGGAAATCCTTCCTACATACACTGAGGTGGATTCGGGAGAGAGTCTGAGGGCTCTTTTCTCCCAGCGAGTTTCCATGAAGAACGCTATAAGCCCTACGCGAAATCAAAATTTTTCCGAGTGGTACCAACACGTCATCCGTCAGGCGGAGTTGGCGGAAAACGCTCCCGTAAGGGGCTGTATGGTCATACGTCCCTGGGGCTATGGTATCTGGGAGAATATACAGCGCGAACTTGATCGCAGATTCAAGGAGACAGGCCATGTAAATGCCTACTTTCCACTGCTGATCCCGCTGTCCTTTCTGCAGACGGAGGCTGACCATGTCGACGGCTTTGCCAAAGAGTGCGCGATCGTCACTCACCATCGTCTAGAACAAGCCTCTGGCGGCAAGCTGGACGCCGCTGGGAGGCTGGAAGAGCCGCTGATCATCAGGCCCACCAGCGAAACCATAATAGGCGCTTCTTTTTCCCGCTGGGTCCAGAGCTATCGCGATCTGCCCCTGCTAATCAACCAGTGGGCCAACGTGTTGCGCTGGGAGATGCGCCCGAGAATCTTCCTGCGCACCTCGGAATTTCTCTGGCAGGAAGGGCACACTGTACACGCCAGCCGTGAAGAGGCCCTGGAAGAAACGCAGAAGATGCTTGATGTCTATGCCGACTTCGCCACCCATTACTTGGCGATCCCAGTGATAAAAGGCGTCAAGTGCTCATGGGAACGCTTCCCGGGCGCCGTCAGCACCTACACCATCGAGGCGATGATGCAGGATGGCAAGGCATTGCAGGCTGGGACCTCACATTTTCTCGGCCAGAACTTCGCTCAGGCCTCCGACATTCGCTTCGTCAACCCGCAAGGGGCCAAGGAGTTGGCCTGGACCACCTCATGGGGTGTTTCGACACGCCTGATCGGCGCACTGATCATGACCCATGGTGACGACGACGGATTGCGGGTCCCGCCTCTGGTCGCCCCGACGCAAGTGGTCATCGTCCCGATCATTCGCAACGATGAAGATGTCGAAGCCATCCATGCCTATTGTGAGAAATTGCAGCAGCAGATATCCCGGAAGAAACTAAAAGGGCAAAACCTACGCGTCAGTATCGACAAACGGGATATGAATGGTGGTGAGAAAAAGTGGTATCACACAAAGCGCGGCGTTCCCATTCGTGTTGAAGTCGGGGTAAAGGAACTCCAGCAGGGTATGGTGTCGTATTGGTGTCGCAATGATAACGCGCGCACTATGAAGGTGGCGGCGGATAGTTTTGTAAAAGACCTGTCCAAAACACTGATGGGTATTCAGAACAGCATGCTGGAAAGGGCCAGGTCGCACTTGTCGGGCAATATGAGAACTGTCAGCACGCTCGAGGCGTTCAAGCAGGCATTCAAGCGCAAGGACAACCTCAGCACTTTCATTTTGGCTCCCTTCATCGATGACGAAAAAATTGAAAAGGCCGTTGCCGAACTGGGAGCCACCGTGCGTTGCATTCCATTGCAACAGCCCGAGGCTGAAGGCATTTGTCTTTTTACTGGTCAACGGACACGCACTTGGGCGCTGTACGCGAAATCATACTGAGGGCTTGCTACGAGCCGCTTTGTCCATTATGTGACTCCTCGATCACGACCCAGGGCAGCCGGGTAAAGCTCCCCGGCCCCATAGAGATCGGCTTCAGGAAGCTAGCGGGGAGGCAATTGCGAGCGCGTCAGCAGTGCGTCGAGCACTGCCTCGCACGCCGCGCCCCAGGTCGCTCCGACTGGCTCGTGGTTGAGTACCTTGAGGCCGTCGGCCGTGAAGGTACCGGGGGTGGCGATGGCCTGGCCCAAGGCTTTGAGGCTTTGCTGGGGCTGGCGCTGGGCGCTGGCCACGCAGTCCTGCACATTGCCCAGGACCAGCGCGCGGGCCTGGTCAGAGGGCAGGCCCTTATCGGTTAGCCACTGCTGCAGGTCATCCAGCAGGAAGTAGAACCAGCCGTTCATGCAAGCAGCTACTGTCGCCAGCTCGAACGCGGCTTCATCCTGCAGCACCACCAGACTGCCCAAGGGGGCCAGGCAACTTTCGGTCAGCGCATCCGGCGGGTAGACGACCACGGTGGATTGGTTGAACTGCGCGGCATACGAGAGCATGGCGCGGATGCAGAGGGCATCCGGGAACAACTGCGCAAGTTGCTCCAGACTAATGCCCGCAGCCAGCGACACCAGGCGCTGCCCAGGTCTGAAACGGACTTCACCGGCAAGCAGGTGGAGGGCCTCGGGTCGCACGCCAAGCAGGACCCAGTCTGCGCGGTCGACCACCGCCTGGTTGTCGATCATCACCTGGCAGCCGCATTCGTCGGCCAGCGTCCGGGTCCGTTGCACATTGCGCGGTGACAGCAGGATCTTGTCCTGGAAACCACTGCGGCGCAGGCCGCGTACTACTTTTTCGGTCAGCTCGCCGACACCAATGATGCCTAGGCTATGCATGATGCTTCCTCCAGTTTTCCAGGCCAGCGTGGTCCTGGCCAAAGCACGGATTGAGTGGCTCCAGGGGCGCAGGGAGCCGCCCAGGGAGCTTCGAACGACAGTGCCATGGCCGGGACGATGGATACGCGTTCGGTACCCAGGGTAGAACGCATTGAAAGAGCCCGTCTATCGGCCCCCAATAGCTACGCTATTAGACCTCGACCAATGCTCGACTAGTCTTTTTCTCGGCACTACGAAGTTCGGGCACGTAGACGACAGCACAGTGGTGGAAGATCCCAGGCTGGCATTATGACAGCTCGTGGGTTGCGGCGAGCCGTCTGGGCCCTGTTCGCAAGACCACGTCGGCGCAAGACCGGCGTTCTGAATCCTGATGTGGGGGAGGCACGAGCCCTGCGGCTCTGCTGATCAAACACCCGGCATGCCCGGGAATCTGGAAGACCCGACCTAAAGGTACACGCAGATGTCGAACGAATCGAAATGCCCGTTGCATCAAGGCGCTGGTGCCGGTACCACCAACCGTGACTGGTGGCCCAACCGGCTGAATCTGAACATCCTCCACCAGCACTCTTCCAAGTCCGATCCGATGGATCCGGATTTCAACTATGCCAAGGCGTTCAATAGCCTGGACTTCCATGCGTTGAAGGCCGACCTGCGCGCCCTGATGACTGAATCCCAGGCGTGGTGGCCGGCCGACTTCGGTCACTATGGGCCGCTGTTCATTCGCATGGCCTGGCATAGCGCCGGCACCTACCGCACCGCCGATGGACGTGGCGGCGCAGGCTCCGGCCAGCAGCGTTTCGCCCCGCTCAACAGCTGGCCCGATAACGTGAGTCTCGACAAGGCGCGTCGCCTGCTCTGGCCAATCAAACAGAAGTACGGGCGCAACATCTCCTGGGCTGACCTGATCGTGCTCACCGGCAACGTCGCACTGGAGTCCATGGGCTTCAAGACCTTCGGCTATTCGGGTGGCCGCGCCGATGTGTGGGAGCCGGACGAGGACGTCTACTGGGGCTCGGAGAAGACCTGGCTGGGTGGCGACGTGCGCTATGCCAGCAGCGGGGAGGGCCCGCTCGTGGCCGAGCCGCAGCTGCATGGCACCGAGGAAAGCCGCAACGAAGCCCCCGGCCGTGACTTGGAGCCTCCCCTGGCCTCTGTGCAGATGGGCCTGATCTATGTGAACCCGGAAGGCCCCGAAGGCAACCCCGACCCCGTCGCTTCCGCCAAGGACATCCGCGAGACCTTCGGTCGCATGGCCATGAGCGACGAAGAGACCGTGGCACTGATCGCCGGCGGTCATGCCTTCGGCAAGACCCACGGCGCAGGCCCCGCCACTGCCGTCGGTGCCGAACCGGAAGCCGCGGGCCTGGAAGAGCAGGGCCTGGGCTGGCGCAGCAGCCATGGCAGCGGCAAGGGTCCCGACACCATCACCAGTGGCCTGGAAGTAACCTGGACCTCGACACCGACCCAATGGAGCAACGAGTACCTGGAGAACATCTTCAAGTTCGACTGGGAGCTATCCAAGAGCCCGGCCGGTGCCAACCAGTGGCGCCCGAAGAACGGCGAAGGCGCGGGGCTGATCCCCGACGCTCATGACCCGAGCAAGCGCCACGCCCCGGCCATGCTCACTTCCGACTTGGCGCTGCGCTTCGACCCGATCTACGAGCCGATCGCCCGCCGCTTCAAGGACAACCCCGAACAGCTGGCCGACGCCTTCGCCCGCGCCTGGTACAAGCTGATTCACCGCGACATGGGGCCGCTGTCGCGCTACCTGGGGCCCGAGCTGCCGCAGGAAGAGCTACTCTGGCAAGACCCGATCCCGCAGGTTGATCATGCACTGGTCGATGACAGCGACATCGCCGCGCTCAAGGCCAAGGTGCTGGCTTCGGGCCTGAGCGTCTCCGAGCTGGTGTCCACTGCCTGGGCCGCGGCCTCCAGCTTCCGCGGCTCCGACAAGCGCGGTGGGGCCAATGGTGGGCGTCTGCGGCTGTCCCCGCAGAGATTCTGGCAGGCCAACCAGCCTGAACAGCTGGACAAGGTACTCAAGGTGCTCGAGCAGATTCAGGGCGAGTTCAACAGTGCGCAAGGTGGCGGCAAGCAAGTCTCGATTGCCGACTTGATCGTCCTCGCCGGCAGCGCCGCGATCGAGCAGTCCGCGCAGCAGGCCGGGCACAACCTCACGGTGCCATTTACCCCAGGTCGGGCCGATGCCTCGCAGGAGCAGACGGATGTCGAATCGTTCGGTTTCCTCGAACCCATCGCCGATGGTTTCCGCAACTACAGCAAGGGCAAGTACAGGTTGTCTGCCGAGTCGCTGCTGATCGACAAGGCCCAGTTGCTCACCCTCACCGCACCCCAGATGACCGTTCTTGTCGGCGGCCTGCGTGTGCTCGGCGCCAATACTGGCGGCAGCAAGCATGGTGTGTTTACCGACAAGCCTGGGACCTTGAGCAACGACTTCTTCGTCAACCTGCTCGACATGGGCGTGGAGTGGAAGCCCACGCAAGAAGACAAGGACCTCTACGAGGCCCATGACCGCGGCACCGGCCAGGTGAAATGGACCGGTACTCGCGTTGATCTGGTATTC
Organism: Pseudomonadota bacterium; assembly: GCA_023388335.1. Classification (GTDB taxonomy): domain Bacteria; phylum Pseudomonadota; class Gammaproteobacteria; order Pseudomonadales; family Pseudomonadaceae; genus Aquipseudomonas. The sequence goes on from JAEWGL010000184.1 coordinate 23,804, forward strand.
GGCTCTAACGCCCAGCTGCGAGCGCTGGCCGAGGTTTACGGCAGTGCGGACGGCGAGCAGAAGTTTCTCAAGGACTTCGTTGCCGCCTGGGTAAAGGTCATGGAGCTGGATCGTTTCGACCTGCAATGACCCACGGTGCGGTCCCTCATCAGGGGGGCCGCACCTTGCGCCGGAATGGGCTGCGGCCCCAAACCCTGCAATCGCGTTGCATCAAGTTGTTCGAAAGTCGCTGGCTCTGCGGCCGCTACGCGCCCGATCGCGGGGCAAGCCCGCTCCAACAGTAAGTGTTAGATGTGAGCAATGTCTCCATCCGGTTGTCAGACGGCTATCCTCCAGGTATCTGACACGAGAGGACTCCCCGTTGAACCCACCGCCCACCCTCGCAACACTCGAAGGATTCAGCCTCACGGCCGAGGCGATCCAGGTCATACCCAGCGCCGTCGCCTATCGGGCTTGCCTGCTTGAACGCATCGCTAGCGCGCGCCGGCGTATCGTCATCGTCGCCTTGTACCTGCAGGAGGACGAGGCCGGGCAGCAGGTGCTGGACGCGCTCTACCAGGCCAAGGCGGCCCGTCCGACGCTGGACATCGTGGTGCTGGTCGACTGGTTCCGGGCGCAGCGGGGCCTGATAGGACAGGGCAAGCAGCCGGGCAATGCCGCCTGGTACTGCGCGCAGCGCCAACAGCATGCGCTGGAGGTGCCGATCCATGGGGTGGCGGTGCAGACGCGCGAGCTGTTCGGGGTGTTGCACCTCAAGGGCAGCATCATCGACGACTGCGTGCTCTACAGCGGCGCCAGCCTGAACAACGTCTACCTGCACCGGTTCGACAAATACCGGCTGGACCGTTATCACCTGCTCGACAGCAAGCCGCTGGCCGATGCCATGGCCAATCTGGTCTACCGCCTGCTGGAGTCCGGTGCTACCCACCGGCTGGACATGCCGAACCTGCCCGCGACCCGCACCC
>JAEWGL010000265.1 GCA_023388335.1 Pseudomonadota bacterium
AAGCCACTCGCCAAAAGAGAACGTATTTCCGAGACAGGACACTAGAATAGAGCCTCGCTTCCATTCAGAATCCCCCTATGCCCAACCCTGTCGATTCCCAAGCGCTGGCTGAACGTCCGCTGGACGAGCTGGTGGCCTGTCACGAGTGCGATCTGCTGATGAGCAAGCCGGCACTGCATTCAAACGAAAAGGCCCACTGTCCGCGCTGTGGCTACGAGCTCTTTGCCCATCGTCACAATGTCGTCAACCGCAGTCTGGCGTTGGTGCTCACGGCGTTGCTGCTTTATGTGCCAGCGAACTTTCTGCCGATCATGCGGTTACACCTACTCGGGCAGACCTCCGATGACACGGTCTGGAGTGGTGTTGTCGGGTTGTACAACGCCGGCATGCAGAGCGTCGCACTCGTGGTCTTCCTTTGCAGCATGGCCATCCCCTTGCTCAAACTGCTGTGCCAGCTGGCCGTGCTATTGAGCATTCGCCTGGATATTGGGCGCAGCCATGGATTGCTTTTCTATCGCGTTTATCATCACCTGCGCGATTGGGGCATGCTCGAGGTCTATCTCATGGGTGTGCTGGTAGCGATCGTCAAGCTGGTCGACATGGCCGAGCTTAGCATCGGTCTTGGCTTGTCCTGTTTTGTCGGTCTGTTGCTGGTTCAAGTCTGGTTGGAGGTGGTGATGTCACCGCACCAGATCTGGGTGGCCTTGTCGGGGGAAGATGTCCATGCGGGCGATTGATGCGGGCATTCTGGTGTGCAACGAATGCCATGAGCTGAATCGGCGCGAGGCCGGCAACGGATCACAGACCTGTACCCGCTGCGGTGCCGTGGTCCACGGACGTAGGCCGAACAGTATCCTGCGTACCTGGGCGTTGCTCATTACCGCATCCATTCTCTACATACCGGCGAACGTGCTGCCGATCATGACAGTCAGCAGCTTGGGCCAAGGCAGCCCGGACACCATCATGTCCGGTATCATTTCCTTGATGAAACACGGCATGGTGCCAATTGCGGCCGTGGTGTTCATTGCCAGTATCCTCGTGCCGACCTTCAAGCTGGTGGGGCTCGGACTGCTGCTGTACTCGGTGCAGCGCCACCAGCCACTGTCCGCGCGCCAGCGGATATTCATGTACCGTTTTATCGAGTTCATCGGTCGCTGGTCGATGCTGGATATCTTCGTCATCGCCATTCTGGTGGCGGTGGTGAATTTCGGCCGAATCGCCAGTGTCGAAGCCAATCTGGGAGCCATCGCCTTCGCCAGCGTGGTGATCCTGACGATGTTCGCTGCACTTACTTTTGATCCCCGACTGATTTGGGATAACACGGAGTCGGATGACGACAATGAGTGACTTGCCTAAGGCTAAAACCCGCCCAGCTTCGAATTGGTCGGCCATCTGGATCCTGCCCCTGATCGCCCTGGTCATTGGCGCCTGGCTGGGCTGGCAGGCTTATCGGGATTCTGGTGTGGATATCCAGGTTCGTTTCGAAAGTGGTGAAGGCCTGGTCGCCAACAAGACCGAGGTATTCTACAAGGGCATGTCGGTGGGTAAGGTGAAGAGCCTGGTGCTCGACGCCGAAGGCAGTAATACCGGCGTAATCGCCACCATCGAGATGAACAAGGAAGCCGAGCCGCACCTCAACAGCGGCACGCGCTTCTGGCTGGTCAAGCCGAGCGTCACCCTGGCGGGTATTACCGGGCTTGAGACCTTGGTGTCGGGTAACTACATCGCCGTGAGTCCAGGGGAGGGCGAGCCTACCAAGCGTTTTACCGCCTTGCGGGTGGCTCCGCCGTTGTCCGACAGTGTGCCGGGGCTGCACCTTACCCTCAAGGCTGACCGCCTGGGATCGCTGAACCGCGACAGCCCGGTATTCTATAAACAGATCCAGGTGGGGCGGGTGAAAAGTTATCGCCTCTCCGAAGACCAGGGCACGGTCGAGATCAAGGTGTTCATCGAACCGGCCTACGCCAGCCTGGTGCGCAAGCACACACGTTTCTGGAATGCCAGTGGCATCAGCATCGACGCCGACCTGTCGGGTGTAAAGGTGCGCAGCGAATCGCTCGCGAGCATGGTGGCCGGCGGCATCGCCTTCGCCACGCCCGAACACCGCAAGGACAGCCCTGCCACAGACCCAAGCCTGCCGTTCCGCTTGTATGAAGACTTCGACGCTGCCCAGGCGGGGATCCGCATCAAGGTCAAGTTCTCCGATTTCGAGGGCCTGCAGGCTGGGCGCACACCTGTTTTATACAAAGGCATCCAGATCGGCTCGCTCAAGACCCTGAAGATCGACAGCGACCTCACCAGTGCCATGGCCGAGGTGACCCTCGATCCTCTGGCCGAGGATTATCTAGTCGAAGGTACCCAGTTCTGGGTGGTCAAGCCCTCCATCTCGCTTGCCGGCATCACCGGGCTCGAAGCCTTGGTCAAAGGCAACTACATCGCCATTCGCCCAGGGGACAAAGGTGCGACCCCGCAGCGGGAGTTCGAAGCGCGGGCCAAGGCACCGCCGCTGGACCTGAAGTCACCAGGCCTGCACCTGGTGCTGTTTGGCGAGAACCTGGGATCGCTGGATGTAGGAAGCCCGGTACTGTACCGGCAAGTCAGGGTCGGCAGCGTGCAAAGCTACCAGTTCGCCAAGGACAGCAAGCGCATTCTCATCGGCGTGCACATCGAAAAGGAGTACGCCAAGCTGGTCAACGGTTCCACACGCTTCTGGAATGCCAGCGGCATTACCCTCACAGGCGGGTTGTCGGGTATCAAGGTCCACAGCGAATCGTTGCAGAGCCTGATGGCTGGTGGCATCGCCTTCGAGACACCAGAACCCAACGTACCCCTGAAGCGACATATCCCGCGTTTCCGCCTGCATGAGAGTCAAGACGCGGCGAACCGTACCGGTACCGCCATCACCATCCGCGTCGAGCGAGCGGATGGGCTCAAGCCGGGTACGCCGATCCGCTTCAAGGGGCTGGATGTCGGCCAGATCGAAAGCGTGGACCTGACCCGGGACCTGCAGGCCGTGCTGCTGCGCGCCCGCATCACCGAGGTGCCGGAGCGCATCGCGCGCGAGGGTTCGCGTTTCTGGGTGGTCAAGCCGGCCCTGGGCCTGGTGCGTACCGAGAACCTCGAGACCCTGGTCACCGGGCAGTACCTGGAGGTACAGCCGTCACTGAGGAGCAAGGGCGCGCAGCGTGACTTCATCGCCTTGCCCGAGGCACCGAAGTTTGCCGAGCAGCAGGTCGGCCTGCCACTGACGCTCAGCGCGCCGCGCCGCGGTTCGATCAAGCCCGGTGTGCCGGTGACCTACCGGGAGGTGGCGGTAGGCAAGGTGACAGGCTTCGAGCTGGGCCAGACTGCTGACCGCGTGCTGATCCATGTACTCATCGAGCCGCGCTATGCCGCGTTGGTCCGAGGAGGAAGCCGGTTCTGGATCAGCAGTGGCTTCGGTTTCGAGTTTGGTCTATTTAAGGGGGCGTCGGTGCGTACCGAGTCGCTGGAAACGCTGATAGAAGGCGGCATTGCTTTCGCCACGCCAGATGGCGAGAAGATGGGCAATCCGGCTCGGCCGCAGCAGACCTTCGCCTTGTTCGACAAACCCGAAGACGAATGGCTGATCTGGGCTCCGAAAATCTCCCTCGCCAACTAGTGTCCTGTCTCGGAAATACGTTCTCTTTTGGCGAGTGGCTTGGGTGTTCGGCCAAGGCGCCGCGACGAGTCATAGCAGGGCTATGGCGAGGAGTGGCAACGCCGGCCGGGCGCTCAAGACGCCGCCAAAAGTGAACAGCTTATTTCCGAGACAGGACACTAGGACTCGGTCACAGCGCAAGCCCGCTCCCCACGCCCTCGCGACAGCATGCAGGGCAGTGTGGGGCGCGGGTTTGCTCCGCGGTATTTCCAGCACAACAAAAACGGCAGGCAATAAAAAACCGACCCTGAGGTCGGTTTTTTAACAAGCGTGTCGCTTAGGCAGCTGCAGTTTCTTTCAGCGCCTTGATGTGGCCATTCAGACGGCCTTTGTGGCGAGCAGCCTTGTTCTTGTGGATGATGCCTTTATCGGCCATACGGTCGATAACTGGCACAGCCAGGATGTAAGCAGCTTGCGCTTTTTCGGCGTCTTTTGCGTCGATGGCCTTGACTACGTTTTTGATGTAGGTACGGACCATGGAACGCAGGCTGGCGTTGTGGCTGCGACGCTTCTCAGCCTGTTTTGCACGTTTCTTGGCGGAAGGTGAGTTGGCCACCGTCGAGCTCCTCGAAAGACTTTTGGATAAATTGCAAACAAAATAGGCCGCGAATCATGCCGATCAGTTGATCGGTTGTCAAGGCCAGTCGCAGGGATCTGCCGAGTGGTCCTGGAGCAAGCGGGAGTTATTCCTTTCTGCGCCGTGACCTGTACACTCGGAGAGTTTTGGCTCCCCTGCAATGAGCGGCGGAGTATCGCATACTCGGGCGCTGACTGGCAGCGCTCTCTGTCTTCAGGCTGAAACTTTTCGATGAACCTGCTCAAATCCCTGGCTGCCGTCAGTTCCATCACCATGATTTCCAGAGTGTTGGGCTTTGTTCGGGACACCATTCTGGCGCGGGTTTTCGGTGCCGGCATCGCCACCGACGCCTTTTTCATCGCCTTCAAGCTGCCTAACCTGCTGCGCCGGATCTTTGCCGAGGGTGCCTTTTCACAGGCCTTCGTGCCGATCCTGGCCGAATACAAGACCCAGCAGGGCGAGGAGGCGACCCGTACTTTCATCGCCTATGTCAGCGGTCTGCTGACCCTGGTCCTGGCCCTGGTCACCGCGCTGGGTATCCTGGCGGCGCCATGGGTGGTGTGGATCACGGCGCCGGGCTTTGTCGACAGTCCTGAGAAATACCGGCTGACTACCGATCTGCTGCGGGTGACCTTTCCCTATATATTGCTGATTTCGCTGTCGTCGCTGGTCGGAGCCATCCTCAATACCTGGAACCGTTTTTCGGTGCCGGCGTTCACGCCGACGTTGCTCAACGTCGCCATGATCGGCTTTGCGGTCTTTCTCACGCCTTACTTCGACCCGCCAATCATGGCCCTGGCCTGGGGCGTGCTGGCCGGTGGCCTGGCGCAGTTGTTGTACCAACTGCCGCACCTGAAGAAGATCGGCATGCTCGTACTGCCCCGCCTGAACCTGCGCGACACCGGCGTCTGGCGTGTGCTCAAGCAGATGCTGCCGGCAATCCTTGGGGTATCGGTAAGCCAGATATCCCTGATCATCAACACCATCTTCGCCTCGTTTCTGGTCGCAGGCTCGGTGTCCTGGATGTACTACGCCGACCGCCTCATGGAGCTGCCCTCGGGCGTGCTGGGGGTAGCGTTGGGGACCATTCTGCTGCCGACCCTGGCCAAGACCTACGCCAACCGTGACCGGCATGAGTATTCGCGGATCCTCGACTGGGGCCTGCGCCTGTGCTTTTTACTGGTGTTGCCGTGTACCCTGGCCCTGGCGATCCTCGCCGAGCCGCTGACCGTGGCGCTGTTTCAATATGGCAAGTTCACCGCGTTCGACGCCGCCATGACCCAGCGCGCGCTGATCGCCTACTCGGTCGGCTTGCTGGCGATCATCCTGGTCAAGGTGCTGGCACCTGGCTTCTATGCGCAGCAGAATATCCGCACGCCAGTGAAGATCGCGATCTTCACGCTCATCGCCACGCAGTTGCTCAACCTGGTGCTGGTCGGCCCGCTGCAACACGCCGGCCTCGCCTTGGCGATCAGCATCGGTGCTTGCCTCAATGCAGGCCTGTTGTACTGGAAACTGCGCCAGCAGCAGCTGTTTCAGCCTCAGCCGGGGTGGACCTTGTACCTGCTCAAGCTGGTACTGGCAGTGACATTGATGTCGGTGGTGCTGCTGGGTGGCATGCATTACCTGCCTGCCTGGGAGCTGGGCACCATGCTCGAACGCTTTCTGCGCCTGGGCGGCTTGATCTTGGTCGGCGTTGTGACCTATTTCGGCTGCCTGTTGCTGTGCGGCTTGCGCCCGCGGCATTTCGTCCGCAAGGCCCTGCACTGAAGCAAGGACAGGGTCAGGCGTCGGTTTTTCGCATTCCATGCCCTGGTGTGGCGCTGCTGCCTGTCGTCAGCGCCCGGGTGTGGTTATAATCGGCCACTTTATGAGCAAGAAGCGCGTTATGCAGCTGGTTCGAGGTCTTCACAACCTGCGCCCCGAGCACCGGGGCTGTGTCGCCACCATTGGCAACTTCGACGGGGTTCACCGTGGCCACCAGGCAATCCTGGCGCGTCTGCGCGAGCGTGCGCGGGAGCTCGGGCTGCCGAGCTGCGTGGTCATCTTCGAGCCGCAGCCGCGCGAGTACTTCGCCCCGGATACCGCGCCGGCGCGTCTGGCGCGCCTGCGCGACAAGATCGACCTGCTGGCCGCCGAAGGCATCGATCGGGTGCTGTGCCTGGCCTTCAACCAGCGGCTGAGTAAGCTCAGCGCCCGCGCATTCGTCGAGACCATCCTGGTTGACGGCCTCGACGTGCGCCACCTGGAAGTCGGCGATGATTTCCGCTTTGGCTGCGACCGTGCCGGCGACTTCGCCTACTTGGTCGAAGCGGGGCGGCAACACGGCTTCAGCGTCGAGGCCGCAGGTACCTTAGAGCAGGACGGCCTGCGCGTGAGCAGCACCGAGGTCCGCAAGGCGCTGGCCGCCGGCGATTTCGCCCTGGCCGCGCACCTGCTGGGCCGCCCCTACTGCATCAGCGGTCGGGTGCTGCATGGCCAGAAGCTGGCCCGCCACCTGGGCACGCCCACTGCCAATATCCAGCTCAAGCGTCGCCGCGTGCCGCTGAGTGGGGTCTACCTGACCAGCGCCGAGATCGACGGCAAGGTCTGGCCGGGCGTTGCCAACATCGGGGTTCGTCCCACCGTCGCAGGTGACGGGCGACCCCACCTCGAGATACATCTCCTGGATTTCGCCGGCGATCTCTATGGCCGGCGCCTGACGGTGGAATTCCACCAGAAGCTGCGTGAAGAGCAGCGTTTCGCCTCCCTGGAGGCGCTGAAGTCGGCGATCGATGCGGATATCGCCGCTGCACGTGCCCATTGGCACGCTCAACCGCTAACGAAGAGCCTGAAATGACCGACTACAAAGCCACGCTAAACCTTCCGGACACCGCCTTCCCCATGAAGGCCGGCCTGCCTCAGCGCGAACCGCAGATCCTGCAGCGCTGGGACAGCATTGGCCTGTACCAGAAGCTGCGCGAGATTGGCAAGGATCGTCCGACCTTCGTGTTGCACGACGGTCCGCCCTATGCCAACGGCAAGATTCACATCGGTCATGCGCTGAACAAGATCCTCAAGGACATGATTGTCCGTTCCAAGACCCTGTCCGGCTTCGACGCTCCTTATGTACCGGGTTGGGACTGCCACGGCCTGCCGATCGAGCACAAGGTCGAAGTGACCCATGGCAAGCACCTGAGCCCCGACCAGACCCGCGAGCTGTGCCGCGCCTATGCCGCCGAGCAGATCGAAGGGCAGAAGACCGAGTTCATTCGCCTGGGCGTGCTGGGCGATTGGGACAATCCCTACAAGACCATGAACTTCGCCAACGAAGCCGGGGAAATCCGCGCCCTGGCCGAGATGGTCAAGCAGGGCTTCGTGTTCAAGGGCCTCAAGCCGGTCAACTGGTGCTTCGATTGTGGTTCGGCTCTGGCTGAAGCAGAGGTCGAGTACGCCGACAAGAAATCCCAGACCATCGACGTCGCCTTCGAAATCGCCGATGCCGACAAACTGGCCGCCGCCTTCGGCCTGGCCACCCTGGCCAAGCCTGCCTCCATCGTGATCTGGACCACCACGCCGTGGACCATCCCGGCCAACCAGGCGCTCAACGTGCACCCGGAGTTCACCTATGCCCTGGTCGACACCGGCGACAGACTGCTGATCCTGGCCGAGGAGCTGGTCGAATCGTGCCTGCAGCGCTACGGCCTGGAGGGTTCGGTAGTGGCCACCGCACCGGGTTCGGCTCTGGACCTGATCAACTTCCGCCATCCGTTCTACGACCGCTTCTCGCCCGTCTACCTGGCCGACTACGTCGAGCTCGGCGCCGGCACTGGCGTGGTCCACTCGGCCCCGGCCTACGGTGAGGACGACTTCGTCACCTGCAAGCGCTACGGCATGGTCAATGACGACATCCTGACTCCAGTGCAAAGCAACGGCGTCTATGTGCCCTCGCTGGAGTTCTTCGGTGGTCAGTTCATCTGGAAGGCCAACCCGGCGATCGTCGACAAGCTCACCGAAGTCGGTGCACTGCTGCACACCGAAACCATCAGCCACAGCTACATGCACTGCTGGCGCCACAAGACCCCGCTAATCTACCGCGCCACCGCGCAGTGGTTCGTCGGCATGGACAAGCAGCCGAACACCGGCGACACCCTGCGCAAACGCGCGCTCACGGCTATCGAAGACACCAAGTTCGTACCGGCCTGGGGCCAGGCGCGCCTGCATTCGATGATCGCCAACCGGCCTGACTGGTGCATCTCGCGTCAGCGCAACTGGGGCGTGCCGATCCCGTTCTTCCTGAACAAGCAGACCGGCGAACTGCACCCGCGCACCGTTGAGCTGATGGAAGAGGTGGCCAAGCGCGTCGAGCAGGAGGGTATCGAGGCCTGGTTCAAGCTCGATGCCGCCGAACTGCTTGGGGATGAGGCTGGCGAGTACGACAAGATCACCGACACCCTGGACGTCTGGTTCGACTCCGGCACCACCCATTGGCACGTCCTGCGCGGCTCGCACGACATCGGCCATGCCACGGGTCCGCGCGCCGACCTCTACCTGGAAGGCTCCGACCAGCACCGCGGCTGGTTCCACTCCTCGCTGCTGACCGGCTGCGCCATCGACAACCACGCGCCGTACCGCGAGCTGCTCACCCACGGCTTCACCGTGGACGAGAACGGCCGCAAGATGTCCAAGTCGCTGGGCAATACCATCGAGCCGCAGAAAGTCAACGACACCCTGGGCGCCGATATCCTGCGCCTGTGGGTCTCGGCCACCGACTACTCCGGCGAGATGGCCGTCTCCGAGCAGATCCTGCAGCGCAGTGCCGATGCCTACCGTCGTATCCGCAACACTGCGCGCTTCCTGCTGTCGAACCTCACCGGTTTCGACCCGGCCCGCGACCTGCTACCAGCCGAAGACATGCTGGCCCTGGACCGCTGGGCGGTCGATCGCGCGCTGCTGCTGCAACGCGAGCTCGAAGAGCACTACAGCGAGTACCGTTTCTGGAACGTGTACTCCAAGATCCACAACTTCTGCGTGCAGGAGCTGGGCGGCTTCTACCTCGACATCATCAAAGACCGCCAGTACACCACCGGTGCCAACAGCGTCGCGCGCCGCTCCTGCCAGACCGCGCTGTACCACATCAGCGAGGCGCTGGTGCGCTGGATCGCGCCGATCCTGGCCTTCACCGCGGACGAGCTGTGGCAGTACCTGCCGGGCGAGCGTAACGAGTCGGTCATGCTCAACACCTGGTACGAAGGTCTGTCCGAGCTGCCGCAAGGCTTCGAGCTGGACCGCGCCTACTGGGACCGGGTCATGGCGGTCAAGGTCGCAGTGAACAAGGAGCTGGAGAACCAACGGGCGGCCAAGGCCATCGGCGGCAACCTGCAGGCCGAAGTGACCCTGTTCGCCGACGAGTCGCTGAGCACCGACCTGGCCAAGCTGGGCGACGAGTTGCGCTTCGTGCTGATCACCTCGGCCGCCAGCGTGGTGCCGTTCGTCCAGGCGCCGGCCGATGCCGTGGTGACCGAAGTCGAAGGCCTCAAGCTTAAGGTGGTCAAGTCCGGCCACGTCAAGTGTGGCCGTTGCTGGCACTTCCGCGCTGATGTCGGCGCCAACCCGGAGCATCCGGAAATTTGCAGCCGCTGCGTCGAGAACATCAGCGGCTCGGGTGAGGTGCGCCATTATGCCTAACCCTGCTGCAGGGCGCTTCGGGCGCCTTGGCTGGCTCTGGCTGAGCGTGCTGGTCCTGGTTCTCGACCAGGCCAGCAAGGTCTACTTCGAGGGCGCATTGAACCTGTACCAGCAGATCGTGGTCATCCCTGACTACTTCAGCTGGACCCTGGCCTACAATACCGGGGCCGCCTTCAGTTTCCTGGCCGACGGCGCTGGCTGGCAGCGCTGGCTGTTCGCCCTGATCGCCGTGGTGGTCAGTGCGGTGCTGGTGGTCTGGCTCAAGCGCCTGGGACGCAACGAAACCTGGCTGGCTGTCGCCCTGGCCCTGGTTTTGGGTGGTGCGCTGGGCAACCTGTACGACCGCATCGTGCTCGGCCACGTGGTCGACTTCATCCTGGTGCACTGGCAGAATCGCCACCACTTCCCGGCCTTCAACCTGGCCGACAGCGCCATCACCGTCGGCGCGGTGATGCTGGCGCTGGATATGTTCAAGAGCAAGAAGCCCGAGGAAGCCGTCAATGACTGAGACTCGCATTGGTCAGAACACCGAAGTGACCCTGCACTTCGCCTTGCACCTGGAAAACGGCGACACCGTCGACAGCACGTTCGACAAGTCGCCAGCGGTGTTCAAGGTGGGTGACGGCAACCTGCTGCCCGGTTTCGAGGCCGCACTGTTCGGCTTCAAGGCCGGCGACAAGCGCACCG
>JAEWGL010000046.1 GCA_023388335.1 Pseudomonadota bacterium
GATTTGATGCTTTTGAAGCCATACTTCCACGGCACCACCAGGCGTAACGGCGCCCCATTCTGATTCGGCAGCTCCCGCCCATACATGCCGACCGCCAGGATGGCCAGCGGGTTCATCGCCTCATCCAGACGCAGGCCCTCTATATAAGGCCAGTCGATCAGGGCAAAACGCGACCGTTGCCCAGGCATGTTCTGTGGATCGTGCAAGGTCTCGAAGCGCAGGTAGCGCGCCTTCGAAGTAGGCTCGACCCGCTTGAGCAGGTCTGCGATGGGAAATCCCAGCCAGGGAATGACCATCGACCAGGCCTCGACGCAGCGCAGGCGATAGATGCGCTCCTGCAGCTGGTAAGGCTTGACGAAGTCTTCGAGGGCATAGCGCCCGGGCTTGCTCACTTCGCCATCGATTACCACGGTCCATGGTTCGGTCTTCAGGGTGCCGGCATTGGCAGCCGGGTCACCCTTGTCGGTGCCGAACTCATAAAAATTGTTGTAGTGGGTGGCGTCCTTGAAAGGGGTGATGACCTCCCCTTCCACAATCATGGCCTGCCAACGCGCCTCGCGCAGCTTCTGGTCAAGCCAGCCTGGTGCAGTGCCGGGTTCGACATCGGCATAACGTGAGTCATCCGCACCGACGCCCACCCGCGGCAGCACGGACACCGCCATGCCAGCCAGGGAGGCACCGAGCAGGGCTCGACGGGAAAGATAGACGGATTCTGGGGTCACCTGCGACGCGTTGCAGTCGCACGACCTGGACACTTTGATAAGCATGACGGCTCCACAGCACTGGAAGACTGATGTACCAGTAGACTATGGAGCCGGCGGGTTATTGCACCATTAAATCTTTGTCAGCTTTTACGACGACGCATGCGCAGCAGGTACTGCACCGGGCCGGATACGGCATAGCCGAGGAAGATCAGCAGCAGGATGCGCGGCGGATCGCTGAACACCACCGCGAATACCAGCACGACGGCAAGGATGGCCACAAACGGCACACGCCCCTTGAGGTCCAGCTCCTTGAAGCTGTTGTACTTGATGTTGCTGACCATCAGCATGCCCGCTGCGGCGACCAGCAGCGCCACCAGGAACGAAAGCTTGGAGCCCTGGATGCCGAAGTCGCTGAACGCCCATACGGTACCGGCAACCACACCCGCTGCCGCAGGACTCGCCAGGCCGATGAAGTAGCGCTTGTCGGCAGTGCCGACCTGGGTATTGAAACGTGCCAGTCGCAGCGCAGCGCCAGCTACATAGATGAAGGCGACCATCCAGCCGACCTTGCCCATGTCGCCCAGCGCCCAGCCGAAGGCCAGCAACGCAGGCGCCACACCAAAGGCGACCATGTCCGACAGCGAGTCGTACTCGGCGCCGAAGGCACTCTGGGTATTGGTCATGCGCGCCACGCGACCATCCAGGCCGTCGAGCACCATGGCCACGAAGATGGCGATGGCGGCGAAGGCGAAATACTTGCTTGCTTCGCGCGGGTCACCGGCGCTCATGGCGCTTTGCGCGCTGATGGAGCTGATGATCGAGTAGAAACCGGCAAACAGGTTGGCGGTGGTGAACAGGTTGGGCAGCAGATAGATACCGCGGTGCCGAACCTTGCGCCCTTCGGCGTCATGCCCCTCTTCAATATGCTCATCGATAGGTAGCAGGCTTTCGGCGTCGGAGGGCTTGTTCGGCTCTTCGGGACGTTCGCTCATGGACATTACCTTGCAACAGGGTGGAAAGTGTTCGACCTGGGCTTGCCCAGCGGGTTCGCACGGCAAGCCTTTGAGGGCTTTATACCAGATGCTGATCACCTAAACGAAAAAACGCGGCCGAAGCCGCGTTTTTCATCGCAAGGACCCGATCAGTTCTTGGATTTGTCGACGATCTTGTTCGCCGAGATCCAAGGCATCATCGAGCGCAGTTGCTCGCCGATGATCTCGATGCCGTGAGCGGCGTTGTTGCGACGCTTGGCAGTCATCGATGGGTAGTTGGTAGCACCTTCGGAGATGAACATCTTGGCGTACTCGCCGTCCTGAATGCGCTTGAGCGCATTGCGCATGGCCTGGCGGGATTCGGCGTTGATGACCTCAGGGCCAGTCACGTACTCACCGTACTCGGCGTTGTTGGAGATCGAGTAGTTCATGTTGGCGATACCGCCTTCGTACATGAGGTCAACGATCAGCTTGAGTTCATGCAGGCACTCGAAGTAGGCCATTTCCGGGGCGTAGCCCGCTTCGACCAGGGTTTCGAAACCGGCCTTGACCAGCTCGACGGTACCGCCGCACAGAACGGCCTGCTCACCGAACAAGTCGGTTTCGGTCTCGTCCTTGAAGGTGGTTTCGATGATGCCGGTACGACCGCCACCAACGCCAGCGGCGTAGGACAGGGCGACGTTCTTGGCGTTGCCGGAAGCATCCTGGTAGATAGCGATCAGGTCAGGGATGCCGCCGCCTTTGACGAACTCGGAGCGCACGGTGTGGCCTGGAGCCTTCGGCGCGATCATGATGACGTCGATGTCGCCACGTGGCACGACTTGGTTGTAGTGGATCGAGAAGCCGTGGGAGAAGGCCAGGGTGGCGCCCTTCTTCAGGTTCGGCTCGATCTCTTCCTTGTACAGCTGGCCCTGGAATTCGTCAGGGGTCAGGATCATGACCAGATCGGCGGCAGCGACCGCAGAGGCCACGTCGCTCACCTTCAGGCCATGGGCTTCAGCCTTGGCAATGGTGGCCGAGCCTTTACGCAGACCGACAGTGACATCCACACCGGAGTCTTTCAGGTTGCACGCCTGGGCGTGGCCTTGGGAGCCGTAACCGATGATGGCGACTTTCTTGCCCTGGATGATGGAAAGGTCGCAGTCTTTGTCGTAGAAAACTTTCATGAAATACCCCTGGTTATCTCGGCCCCTGTGGAGCCATCGCTAATTTTTGAAGTTAGATGCTGAGCACTTTGTCGCCACGGGCAATGCCGGTGACGCCACTGCGCACGGTTTCGAGAATCGATGCGGTGCCGATGGCCTGGATGAAGCTGTCCAGCTTATCGCTGGTACCGGTCAGTTGCACGGTGTACACGGTGCTGCTGACGTCGACGATCTGTCCACGGTAGATGTCGGTGGTGCGCTTGATCTCGGCGCGCTGGGCGCCGGTGGCCTTGACCTTGACCAACATCAGCTCGCGCTCGATATGGGCGCTTTCCGACAGATCGACCAGCTTGACCACTTCGACCAGCTTGTTCAGGTTCTTGGTGATCTGCTCGATCACCTCATCGTGGCCGACCGTGGTCAAGGTCAGACGCGACAAGGTCGGGTCTTCTGTCGGCGCGACGGTCAGGCTTTCGATGTTGTAGTTGCGCTGGGAGAACAGGCCGACCACACGCGACAGGGCACCGGGTTCGTTTTCCAACAGCAGGGAAATAATGTGCCGCATATTAGGTACGCTCCGTCTTGCTCAGCCACATGTCGCGCATCGAGCCGTCCTTGATCTGCATCGGGTAGACGTGCTCGCTGTTATCGACCTGGATGTCGATGAACACCAGGCGGTCCTTCATGGCGAACGCCTCTTCCAGCTTCGGCTTGAGGTCCTTGAGGCTGGTGATACGGATGCCCACGTGGCCATAGGCCTCAGCCAGCTTGACGAAGTCCGGCAGCGACTCCATGTAGGAGTGCGAGTGACGGCTGTTGTAGGCCATGTCCTGCCACTGGCGAACCATGCCCAGTACGCCGTTGTTCAGGTTGACGATCTTTACCGGCAGGTCGTACTGCAGGCAGGTGGACAGCTCCTGGATGTTCATCTGGATGCTGCCTTCGCCGGTGACGCAGGCCACGTCCTGGTCAGGGAAGTTGAGCTTGACGCCCATGGCCGCCGGGAAACCGAAGCCCATGGTGCCCAGGCCGCCGGAGTTGATCCAGCGGTTGGGTTTGTTGAAGCGGTAGTACTGCGCCGCGAACATCTGGTGCTGACCAACGTCGGAGGTGACGAAGGCATCGCCGCGGGTCACCTCGCAGAGGGTCTCGATCACGGTCTGTGGCTTGATCACGCTGCCATCGCCCTTGTTGTAAGGGAACATGTCGCCGTCGCCGCGCCACTCTTCGATCTGCTTCCACCAAGCGTCCATGACGACCTTGTCGGGCTGCTCGCCAATCTCGCGAAGGATACCGAGCATCTCGCTGAGCACGCTTTCAACCGGACCCACGATCGGCACATCGGCCTTGATCATCTTGGAGATCGACGCCGGGTCGATGTCGATGTGAATGATCTTGGCGTTCGGGCAGAACTTGGCCGGGCCGTTGACCACGCGGTCATCGAAGCGCGCACCGACGGCGAAGATCACGTCGGCATTGTGCATGGCCATGTTGGCGGTATAGCTGCCGTGCATGCCAAGCATGCCGAGGAACTGGCGATCGGTACCCGGATAGCCGCCCAGGCCCATCAGGGTGTTGGTGACCGGCAGGTTCAGGGTCTTGGCGATTTCGGTCAGGGCTTCGGAGCCGCCACCGAGGATCACGCCACCGCCGGCGTAGATCACCGGGCGCTTGGCCGCCAGGAGCATTTCGGCTGCCTTGCGGATCTGCCCCGAGTGGCCACGCACGGCTGGGCTGTAGGAGCGCAGCTTGACCTTCTTCGGATAGACATACTCGAACTTCTCGGCCGGGTTGGTCATGTCCTTGGGGATGTCGACCACGACCGGACCGGGACGACCGGATTGCGCGAGATAGAACGCTTTCTTCAAGACTTCGGGAATTTCCGAGGCGTGCTTGATCATGAAGCTGTGCTTCACGATCGGCCGGGAAATACCGATCATGTCGGTTTCCTGGAAGGCATCGGTGCCTACCATGGTGCTAGGCACCTGGCCGGACAGGATGACCATCGGGATCGAATCCATGTAGGCGGTCGCGATGCCGGTGATGGCATTGGTCGCGCCCGGCCCGGAGGTCACCAGCACCACACCGGCCTTGCCGGTGGCACGGGCATAGCCGTCGGCCATATGGGTAGCGGCCTGCTCATGGCGAACCAGGATGTGGCTGACTTCCGGTTCCTTGAACAGGGCGTCGTAAACATGAAGGAGAGCACCACCAGGGTACCCGTAGATGTGCTTAACGCCTTCGTCACGCAAGAAGCGGACGACCATCTCAGCGCCAGATAAAAGCTCCACGTTGTTCACCTCTAAAACGCCAGAATACCGCCCACGCGGGCGGGTCTTAATAGGTTTACTGCCAAGCAGAGCATGAGCGAACGTCAGCACTGACTGAGCAAGTATTGGGAGCGCCCCAGAGTGTTGCGGGGTTTTCCCACCCAGCGCGAGGTAACGCGTTGCGGGGTGTAACAGGTCGGCGCGGGTGTGCGCCTCATGATCTGCTTAGCGGGTCTGCTTCTGGCAGTCCCCCTACAGCGGAATCTGGATTCTTGTGTTTCACAGCCTGCAAGTCAAGAAAAATTATTGCCAATTTTTCCCTGGGATGCCTTCCAGCCACCACGAATACCTGAGCAAGCAGCAGGAAAGCAAAGATTTCCAAAAAAAAGGGCCACAATCTGCGGCCCTGATAGGAAAATTAGGAGAAATCAGGCGGATGGACTGATCAATTGGTCGAATTCTGCTAGCAGCCTTCTCAACTCGCGGCTTTCTTGTGGCCGGTCGCTGTACACGGTTTCGGCCATGACCAGGATTCCCGACGCCTTGGGCAACGCCAAGCCGTTCTCCAGGATGAGCCGCATGCGGGGCAGGAAGATCCACTGCAGCCATTGCTCGAAACTCAGGGTGTCGACCGCAAAGGGTACGACGCTGGCCAGCGCTTCGTCGCTGGGTGCTTGCTCGCTCCACCAGCCCCGCAGGTGCAGTTCCCGCTCGATGAGCAGCAGATGGTCGGCGATGTCGAGGATGCGTTGCTCCATCACAGTTTGACCTGGGCTTTCTGACGGGCAAGCGCGGCACCGGCGCTGTCGCCCTGCTTTTCACGCGCCTGGGCGATGATGTTCCACAGACCTGCTTGCAGGTCGGGGCGACCGTTGGCGTAGGTCAATGCCCGCCGTGCGAGTTGCTCGGACTGCGCGGCATCGCCCTGGGCCAGGCGCACCTGGGCCAGGCGATAAAGAACCTGCGGCTCGCGCGGGGCGATACGCTGAGCACGCTCCAGGCTCGACGAGGCGCCATTGTAGTCACCACTGCCCTGCTGCTGCTGGGCGGTGGTCAGCAGCGCCAGCACCGGACCGTCGAGTTGCTCGTCGGCCGACAGACTGCCGCTGGCCGTATTACTGCGCGGGATGCCGGTAGGCGCGCTGGCCGGGCTCGGCGCGCTGTTCATCGAGGCGATGTCGAACGGCTCGGCGTCGACCGGCCCCGGGGTAATCGGGCCGCTGCTGATCGCCGCACCGCCGGTGGCGGCCGGGAATGTCTGGATCGGCGAGGAGCCTGCGCCCTGCGGAATCATCACGGTCACCCCCGAATCCTGGGGTACCGGTTGCGCCTGACTGCTACCGCTGCTCGCCACAGGGCCCGCCACACGGTTGGCCAAGACACGCTCGCCATTGGATACCTGGCTGCCCGAATCGACCACCGGGATGGAGCCACGCGGGACACTGGCGCAGCCATTGAGCAAAGCCAGTGCCGTCAAGGCAGGAAACCACCACTTGTTCACGTCACACCCTCTTCGCTAGTGCTTAATTCATCCAGCCCTTGACCCAGTCCATGACGGACTCGTCAGGGGTCGCTTGGCCACCACAGGCAGCGCCAGCGGGCGGTTCGCTTCCACGAATATACGGCATCTGCACCGCGCCCGGACAGCTGGCATCGGAGCCCTGCCCGGAGTACGGGTCGATCCAGGCTTGCACCACGTTATCCGGTTGCGGCATGTCCAGGGGCAACGGGTCGGCCTTGCGCATGAAACTGGTCCAGACCTGCAGCGCGCCCGTGGCACCGGTGAACGGCGTCTTGCCATTGTCGTCCCGACCGATCCATACCACTGCCAGCAGATCCTGGCTGAAGCCTGCGAACCAGCTGTCGCGCGAGTCGTTGCTGGTGCCGCTCTTGCCCGCCAGGGTCAGCGAGCGTGGCAACACACTGTAGACCGAACGCCCGGTTCCTTCACGCATGACCCGCTGCATGGCGTTCTGCACCAGATAGATGGACGCCGGATCGAAGGTCTGCTGGATCTGGAACGGGTAGCGCTTGAGCGGCTCGCCTTCGGCGGTCAGCACGCTGCGAATGCCGCGCATCGGCGTATTGAAGCCGCCGTTGGCCAGGGTCTGGTACATGGTCGCGACCTGCATCGGCGACATGCCGCCAGCGCCCAGCAACATGGACGGGAACGCCGGCCAGTCGACATCCACACCCAGGCGGCTGATCGTCTTGATCACGTTGGGCACGCCCATGTCCAGGCCGATCTTGGCCGTGGACAGGTTGTAGGATTGGGCCAGGCCCTGGTACAGGTAGATGGTGCCATGGGCACGCCGGTCGTAGTTCTGTGGTCGCCAGACTTGACCGTTGGCGCCCTTGACCGAAAATGGCTCATCCTGGACCCAGGTGGTCAGGGTGTACTTGCTCGGTTTCTCCAGGGCAGTGAGGTAGACCGCTGGCTTGACCAGCGAGCCGATCGGGCGTACGGCATCGATGGCCCGGTTGAAACCGGCGAAACCGGCCTGGCGACTGCCGAGCAGGGCCTGTACCTCACCGGTTTCCGGGTTGGTAACCACCATCGCCGCCTCGACCTGCTCGCCGCCCTTGCGCCCGTCCAGGCGCTTGAAGGTCTCGGCCATGGCCGATTCGGACTTCATCTGCAGGATCGGGTCGAAGCTGGTGAAGATACGCAGCCCTTCTTCGGTCAAGTCTTCGTCACGGTAGTCCTGGCGCAGCTGGCGCTTGACCAGGTCAAGGAAGCCCGGGAAGGAGCTGTCGGCCAGGCTACCGCGCTTGGTCACGCCCAGCGGCATCTTCTTCGCTGCCTCGATCACGTCCTTGCTCGCCACGCCCTGCTCGGCCAGCAGATCGAGCACCAGGTTGCGGCGATTGAGCGCCCGCTCGGGGTAACGCCGCGGGTTGTAGTAGGACGGGCCCTTGACCATGCCCACCAGCAAGGCGATCTGGTGCAGCTTGAGTTCCGACAGCGGCTGGCTGAAGAAGAACTGGCTGGCCAGGCCGAAGCCATGGACAGCACGCTGACCGTCCTGGCCGACGAACACTTCGTTGAGGTAGGCCTCAAGAATCTCGCGCTTGTCGTAGTGCACTTCGAGCAGCACGGCCATCATGGCCTCGGTCAGCTTGCGGCTCAGGCTGCGCTCGTTGGTCAGGTAGAAGTTCTTGACCAGCTGCTGGGTCAGCGTACTGCCGCCCTGGCGCATGGCGCCCGAGGAGGTGTTGATCCAGGCCGCCCGGGCAATCGATTTGGGCGAGACACCGAAATGCTGGTAGAAATCACGGTCTTCCACGGCCACCAGGGTTTCGAGCAGGTACGGCGGCACCTGATCGATCTTGATCAGGATGCGGTCTTCCAGGTTCTTCGGATAGATCCCGCCAATCAGCAACGGCTCCAGGCGTACCACGTCCAGCTTGCTGCCATTGGTACCGCTGAGACCGGCCACGTAGTCGCCAGAGAAGCGTACGCGCACGGCCTGCGCCGGCTCCGCGCCTTCATAGAACTGGAAGCCCCGGGTATTGAGCTCGACGGTATTGCCATTGACCGAGGCGGCGCCAGGGCCATTGGTCGCGCTTTCGCGGCGATAGCCCAAGGCATCGAGCTCGACGAGGAAGTCGTTGCGGCTGAGTTTCTGGCCGACGAACAGCTCCAGCGGCCGGGCATACACCTTGGCCGGGATGGTCCAGCGCTTGCCGGAAAACTTTTCCTGGACGACGGCATCGAGGTAGACCGCGAAGCCAGCAAGCACCACAAGGCCAACCAGGCTGAGCTTCAAAGCCCAGCCCAGCCAGGCGCGAGAGCGGCCGGTCGGGCGTTTTTTCGGGGTACGGGAATTTCGGGTTCGAGTCATGGCGGCGGATTATACGCACTTTATAAAGCCGGGGCAGGCACCCTCCGGCGGTTTGCAGGGACGGCACCATTGACCATAATGGCGCTCTCGAATTCCCGGACCCCAAAGGATCGCCCGTGAGCCAAGCCTTGATCACTGCGTTACAGAACCCTGCCCTCTACCCTCACCCGGTCGATGGCTTCCAGCTTATCGAGACACACATCTCCTGGGTCCTGCTTACGGGCGAATACGCCTACAAGATCAAGAAGCCGATGAACTTCGGTTTTCTCGACTTCACCGAGCTGAGCCAGCGCGGGCATTTCTGCCGCGAAGAACTGCGCCTGAACGCGCGCCTGACCGACGGCCTGTACCTGGACGTCCTGCCGATCACCGGCAGCGTCGAAGCGCCGCAACTGGGCGGTGACGGCGAAGTCATCGAATACGCGCTGAAAATGCGCCAGTTCCCCCAGGACCAGATGCTCAGCACCTTGCAAGCCAACGGCGAGCTCACTGCCGAGCACATCGATCAGATGGCCCGGCAAATCGCTGAATTCCACCTGCAGGCGCCCAAAGTACCGGTCGACCATCCGCTGGGCACGCCGGACGCCGTGATGGCGCCGGTGACGCAGAACTTCGAGCAGATTCGCCCGTTCCTCAAGGACAAGGCCGACCTGCAGCAGCTCGACGCCTTGCAAGCCTGGGCCGACAGCAGCTTCAAACGCCTGCACGGGCTGCTCGAAGCGCGCAAGGCCAACGGCTTCATTCGCGAATGCCACGGCGATATTCATCTGGGCAATGCGACCTTGATCGACGGCAAGGTAGTGATCTTCGACTGCATCGAGTTCAACGAGCCGTTCCGCCTTACCGATGTCTACGCCGATACCGCCTTCCTGGCCATGGACCTGGAAGACCGCGGCCTGAAGTCCCTGGCACGGCGCTTCATCAGCCAATACCTGGAGTTGACCGGTGATTACCAAGGGCTGGAACTGCTGAACTTCTACAAGGCCTATCGCGCCCTGGTCCGAGCCAAGGTGGCGCTGTTCAGCCTGCCGGCCGATGCCGATGGCGTACAGCGCGCGACCACCCTGCGCACCTACCGCAACTACGCCAACCTGGCTGAAAGCTACAGCGCCATTCCGTCGCGGCTGCTGGCGGTCACCCATGGTGTGTCGGCTGTCGGCAAGAGCCACGTGGCCATGCGCCTGGTCGAGGCGCTGGGCGCCGTACGCCTGCGTTCGGATGTGGAGCGCAAGCGGCTGCACGGTGAACAGCAGGATGCCAACGTCGGCCAACTGCAAGCCGGCATCTACAACGAGCAGGCGAGCCAGGCGACCTATCAGCGCCTGCACCAGCTGGCCGCCACCCTATTGCGCGCCGGGCTGCCGGTGGTCATCGACGCCACGTACCTGAAACGCGAACAGCGCCAGGCCGCCGCCGAGGTTGCCAGCGAAACCGGTGTGCCGTTCCTGATCCTGGACTGCAATGCGCCGGACGCGGTCATCGCCAATTGGCTGGCCCAGCGCCAGGCCGATCGCACCGACCCCTCCGATGCCACCCTTGAGGTGATCAAGGCCCAACAGGCCAGCCGCGACCCGCTCGACGAGCGGGAAGTGCTGCAAAGCAAGCGCGTGGAAACCAACGAAAGCGGCAGCCTCGACCAGCTGGTGAAGCAGATCCGCCAGCGCCTGCCAGGCCTGTAATTCCCACCATGGGTGCGCCGCCACGGTGCGCCTGAGGCCCCATCGCAGTGGCGCAGGCGGCCCGTCAGGGCAGCTTGTCGCCACGCGATGGCAAAAAGCCTCGTCTTTACCAACCCCCGCTACACTGCACTCTGACCTGCTCGCGATTTTTCCGATGACCCGTTCAGCCATCGCAAGGAGGCTTGATGAACGACGAGTTGCAGCACCTGAAGAACCTTGGGAAGACCTCCGCGCAATGGTTGCATGCCGTCGGTATCCACAATGCGTCGGACCTTCGCCGGCTGGGGGCGGTTAGCGCCTATCAGGCCGTGAAGACCCGTGGTTTCCGGGCTTCGAAAGTGTTGTTGTACGCCATCGAGGGCGCGCTGCTCGACATGCACTGGAACGATTTGCCGGCTGAGCGCAAGCAAGCACTCAACCAGCAACTGGATGCGAAATGCGCCTGCGCGAAAAAATGAAAAATAAGGCGGCGAAACGATTGACATAGAAATGAGAATCGTTATGATTATCACAACTGGTCGCGAGACTGGTTGGATAAGCTGAAAGCCCCTGGTTCGGACTCTCAGATTATCTCCTCATCAGGCTAATCACGGTTATTGACCCGGCACTTGCCGGGTCTTTTTTTGCCCGCAATTCAGTGCCCCTTGCGCAAGGCCGCGCAGTAATCCTGCTCGGGCAGCGCGGCGGTGTACCAGACATAGTCCGCGCTCTGCGGCGTCACCTCTTCACCCACCTCGGCCAACATCAGCACAAGGGTTTGGCCCGTGGCGCCCAGGTCGGCCAGGTGCAGCGGCACACCCAGGTCCTTGCGCACGTGGTAGCTCCCAGCGAACAGCAGGGACGGTTGCGGTGCCGCCAGCACCTGCTCGGCCATGTACCGATCGCGTTGCTGCTGTACCGCGAGCATGGCCGGCAGCTGGCTGTCGGGCAGCATCGCGCAATGGCTGTCGCGCACCCGTGCCAGCAACGCCGCGCGAACGGCCGGGGCCGTGGAGCGCTGGCCGATCAGCGGCGGCGCCTGGCGGTAGATCTCGCGCATGCGCGCCGGCGACAGGTCGGCCGCGCGCAAGGGGTAAGGCTGGCGCAACGCCTCCTCGACAATCGGCCCGTACATCGTCCATTCCCAGCCCGCCTGCCATGCAATAACCTCGGGCAGCTCGGCGGGTAGCGGCTCCTGGCCCTCGAGGGCGTCGATCCGGGCCTGCTGCTCGGACGTCAGCATCTCCAACAGCAGACTGCCCTGGGGACGTTGGTGGGTCATCGCGCGCAACAGCCAGAGCTGCAGTGCGTGGTGATCGGGGTTGTCATGCTGTTCACCGACCAGCACCTGGGGTGCGGCAGCCAGGCGCGCCAGCAACTGTTCAGGGCTCAGCAGCTCGCCGCTGGCCAGGTCGCGTATCTGCCCCAGCTCGGCGCGGTCGCGCCCCTCGCTGCTTTGCCAGGCGGGCAGCGGCGGCAGGCTGGCCTGGCAGCCGCCCAGCCCCCAGGCCAGACAGAGGAACAAACTGGACAATAGCGGGTGGCGCATGGGTGCCTCCTAGCGGGTGATGATCAGCGGGTGGCCGCGCTCCGGGTGCGGCTGCACCAACACCTCAATACCGAACACCGCCTTGAGGGCCTCAGGGCGCAGCACGCGTTGGGGCGTGTCGAGGTCGTGGCAACGTCCCTGCTCGAGCAGGAGAATGCGATCACAATAGCGCGCAGCCAGGTTCAGGTCGTGCAGGATTACCAGCACCGCCGCGCCCCGATCGGCAAAGCTGCGCACCGCCTGCAGGGTAGTGTGCTGGTGCAGCGGGTCGAGCATGGACGTCGGTTCGTCCAAGAGCAGCGTGACGCCCTCCTCGCCGGGCCAGAGCTGGGCCAGCACCCGTGCCAGGTGCACCCGTTGACGCTCGCCGCCGGACAAGGCCAGGTAGCTGCGCCCGACCAGGTGCCCGGCGTCGGCCGCCTGCAGCGCGGCGGCGACGATCGCCTGGTCGCGCTGCTGGCCGCTGGCATGGGGCAGGCGGCCGAGACCGACCACCTCCTCGACGCGGAAGGCGAAGCCCAGGCTCGATACCTGCGGCAACACCGCCAGGCGCCGTGCCCGCTCCTGGCCAGGCCACTCCTCCAGCCTGCGCCCCTGCAGGCGCACCTGGCCCTGGCTGGGCGCCAGCTCGCCACACAGCGCTCCCAACAGACTGCTCTTGCCAGCACCGTTCGGCCCGAGGACACCGAGGACCTCGCCGACGCCCAGCTTCAGGCTGATGTCGTGCAGCACCATCACGCCGCCGCGCCGCAGGTGCAAGTGTTCGACGTCCAGCATCAGCGCCCCCGGATCAGCAGAAACAGAAAGAACGGCGCGCCAATGAACGCCGTGACGATGCCGATTGGCAGCTCCGCCGGCGCCAGCGCCAGGCGCGCCACCAAATCGGCGAACAGCAGCAGCGCGCCACCGGCCAGCAAGGAGGCCGGCAGCAGCACGCGATGGTCCGGTCCCGCCAGCAGGCGCACCAGGTGTGGCACCACCAGGCCGATGAAACCGATCAACCCCGCGGCGGCCACCGCGGCCCCGACGCCCAGGGCGGTACAGAACACCAGTTCGCGCTTGAGCGACTCGACCTCGACGCCCAGGTGACGCGCCTCCGACTCGCCCAGCAGCAGCGCATTGAGCGCCTGGGCGCGCCGTGGCAGCCACAGCGCCACGGCCAGCACCACCAGCAACAGCGGCCACAAGCGCTGGTAGCTGGCGCCATTGAGGCTGCCCAGGTTCCAGAAGGTCAAGGTACGCAGGGTGGCGTCGTCGGCCAGGTAGGTGAACAGGCCGACTGCCGATCCGGCCAGGGCGGTCAGGGCGATGCCGGCCAGCAACATGGTGGCGACGTGGGTCTGTCCATCACGGCGCCCGAGCTTGTACACCAGGGCGGTGACACCCA
>JAEWGL010000073.1 GCA_023388335.1 Pseudomonadota bacterium
AGCGCGTGTTCGATCAGCGCCTTCGCTGTCTCGGCCGAATGCAACACATTCACCAGCATGCCTTGACCCGGTTCGTTCGCATGGGCGTAGCAGTAGCCATCGGTGGTCTCGAAGATACCGCGCAACAGTTCGCAGGCGTAGGCCAGGGAATCAGGAGGCGTCAGGTCGCTGTGGATGGTGAAGTAAGAGGTGGTGATGATCTTGCGGGGGGGGAGCGTAATGCGGGGGATCGGGGACGATCTTTTTCATGGCGAAACTCCTAGGTCAAACAGGAGCTGTCTCCCAGTCCCTCTCACAGGATTAGGGTGGCAGCCATACGCGGGGTGAGAGACCGGAGACCTAGGAACCCGGCCAGACCGAAGTCTGCCCGCGCACGGCTGCCATGACAAAGCTGCCATTAGGTCTAAAAGCGGGCTCTCACACCCGGTCGCCGAAATGACGACCCCAGGAAATTAGACCTGATGAACCTTCCCTACAACAGGGAAAGGTCTGCAGCGCGCGTAGGATACTTCTCAAAGTGATGAGATTTAAAATTTTTCAACGAGTCATGCCGATGAACCGCCCATTTTGAGGTGCAAACCAGTCCCAGCAGGTGACGATTGACGCCGTTCCCTAACGGCTAACACACCGCGACTGGCGTCTTGAGCCGCGGCGCTGGTGGTAACGCGGCTCCCTCCAGCTGAACGAGTGCACTATACCTATTAAGAATCTCCACAAAATCGTTGGATGAACCTGACCCATTCGCCTGCAATTCACGGATGCGTTGAATGAGGCCATTGGAAACATCGTTTGCGAAGGAAGGAGCAAGCGCCATTGCTGAAGCAGGGGCTGCAAGTTCCAGATGTGCATAACTGCCCTCGTTTTCTCTTGCGCTCGGAACAAGTCAAATAATGGGT
This sequence comes from Pseudomonadota bacterium, assembly GCA_023388335.1. Taxonomy (GTDB): domain Bacteria; phylum Pseudomonadota; class Gammaproteobacteria; order Pseudomonadales; family Pseudomonadaceae; genus Aquipseudomonas. Next base: position 897 of record JAEWGL010000073.1, read on the forward strand.
TGCGGCGACTCGGCCCGGTTGAATAGTGTTAGAAAAATCTCCCTTGGCCGGCTGTAGCTATAGAACCCACATAGCCATACAAGACTCGGAGCCTGGAAACGTTGACAGATGATTTGGTGGCGAAGCAGCTAAGAGCTGAGAACGCGAGACTCATCGCCCTCCTGGAGACGCATGGGATTGATTGGCGTGCGCCCATTGAGTCGGCCAACTCGATTGCCGTTCAACCTGGGACGTTACCGCCCCTCGACACTGACGGAAAGCTTGCCTTGTTCCGCAGCCTGTTCCGAGGCCGGACTGATGTGTATCCGATTCGTTGGCAGAGCAACGCCGGCAAATCAGGATATAGCCCAGCCTGCGCGAACGAGTGGAAGCCCGGCCTCTGTGAAAAGCCTCGGATAAAATGCGGCGATTGCGCAAACCGCCAGTTACTCCCGGTGACTAACGAAGTCATTTACCGTCACTTAGCGGGTGATGTGGTGGTGGGCATCTACCCGTTGCTCGCCGATGACACCTGCTGGTTCTTGGCTGTCGATTTTGATGAAGCCGACTGGCAGGCTGATGCCCAGGCGTTTGCTCAATCCTGCCGCGAACTGGATGTCCCGATGGCGCTGGAAGTCTCGCGCTCTGGTAATGGGGCTCACGGCTGGATTTTCTTTGAGCAAAACATTTCTGCTTATGATGCGCGACGGCTGGGTGCTGCGCTCATCAGCCATTCATGTGAACGTACCCATCAATTAGCGCTCAGCTCGTACGATCGACTGTTTCCCAACCAGGATTTCATGCCCAAGGGAGGATTCGGAAACCTCATTGCCCTCCCTTTGCAGAAACGGGCCAGAGCCCTGAATCGCAGCGTGTTCGTCAACGATGCGCTTGAACCCTATCTTGACCAATGGGCTTTCCTGGCATCCGTTCAGCGCATGCATCCGCCAAGCGTTCAATCCGTGATTACACGTGCCGTGGGCAATCGCGATCCGATCGGTGTTATGTACGTGGATACCGAGAACGGTGCACAACCATGGAAAGATTGCGCAGCACCTTCGCGCAAGTTGAACTGCCTGTTGCCAGGTTCAGTCAATATCACGCTCGCTAACATGATCTATTTCGAAAAAGCCGTGTTGCCTCAACCGCTGGCAAACCAGCTCATCCGACTCGCCGCGTTCCAGAATCCGGAATTTTACAAAGCCCAGGCCATGCGGATGTCGGTGTGGAACAAGCCAAGGGTCATCGGCTGCGCGCAAAACTTTCCCAATCACATAGCGCTACCTCGAGGCTGCCTGGATGCCGTTCTGAAGTTGCTGAGCGACAACGATATTACTCCGGTCTTCCAAGATGAACGCTTTGCAGGCATACCTATCGAGGCCAGCTTCCTGGGCACACTGCGGGCGGATCAAGAAGACGCTGTCAGCAAGCTGCTTGAGCACGACACTGGAATTCTTTGTGCGCCGACGGCGTTCGGCAAAACGGTGACTGCCGCCGCGTTGATCGCCAAACGTGGCATCAACACACTGGTGCTCGTGCATCGCACAGAATTATTGAGACAGTGGCAAGAACGGTTGCAGGCTTTTCTGAGTGTTGAGGAAGGGGGTGTGGGATGCCTCGGCGGCGGGAAGTCGAAGCTGACTGGGGTTATCGACATCGCGGTGATGCAGTCGTTAGCGCGCAAGGGCACGATAAGTGATGAAGTGAAAAAGTACGGCCAGATCATCGTTGATGAGTGTCATCACCTTTCAGCAGTTTCGTTCGAGTCGATACTCAAAAGCGCGACCGCGAAATACATTCTCGGGCTCACCGCCACCCCTGTACGTCGGGACGGACAGCAGCCCATCATTTTCATGCAATGCGGACCGATTCGGCATACCGCTGCTCGGCCCGCAAGCGCCCCACATGACCTGTCGGTCATGCCTCGATGGCTATCCAAACCGATAGCGGTCCCTGAAGGAACGGGGATTCAGGACGTCTTTCGACGTCTGGCCGATGATTCCGAGCGAACGGCAGAAATCGTCTCGACAATCGAGAAAGCATACAAGGAGGGCAGGAAAATCCTGGTCCTGACGGAACGGACCGAGCACCTGGATATGCTTGAGGAAGAACTGAAGCATCGAGTCACCAACCTCTTCATGCTTCACGGACGCATACCAAAAAAACAGCGTCTGTCTTGCTTGCAGATGCTTGAGTCTCTTCCACCCGATGCTCCACGCGCTCTGCTGGCCACCGGAAAATTGGTGGGTGAAGGTTTCGATCACCCACCATTGGACACATTGGTGTTAGCAATGCCTATCTCATGGAAAGGAATTCTGCAGCAATACGCAGGACGGTTGCACAGATCGCATGCCGACAAGACGGATGTACAAGTGATTGACTTCATTGACTCAGGGAATGCTGCACTGCTGAGGATGTGGGACAAGCGCCAGGCGGGTTACAAGGCTATGGGGTATAGAATGGCTGATTCGAATACCACATTGAGGTTGTTGTGATGTATTTATCCCGCGCAACAGCGTCGAGACCTTCACCCACCTACCGCCTGCATGGTCCACTGGACACATCACGATCGTAGGCGAAAGTGCGGGGCTGCTGCAGGTCATCACGCACACGCCGCCGTCTCTGTGCAAGCCCACTCAGCCCGCTGGGCTGCGCTGTCGCGCAGAGAACAAGGCCTGCAAGCGCGGCGCAATATCTGTGAGAGCAGGCTTGCCCGCGAAGAGGTCCGCCTGGACACCATCGTTGTATGGACCTATCGCGGTCAATTCGCTACATACCGCGTGAACCAGGATTTTCCAGGCCTTCAGTACACCCTCCTCCCGCTTGCTCCACATCCGCCCAGGATCGCCTTGGCAAAACACTCAGCTTTGATGACCCGACATCTGCTCCTATCCCGCCCAAATCCTCGTAGAAATGTTGCTGAAAATCCGCAGTTATTCCAGCGCCCTTCACCTCTCAAACACTTAATTCAGCACGCCGAACACAGCAAATGCTTGACACCGCATTTTTGTGATCACATATTTCATCTCACAAAACACATAACAGGACCGATGCACGATGACTGACGCCCCGATTGCGTTCCCGGTGCTACGCCAGGTATCCCGTGAAACCTTGCAGGAGCAGGTCTACCGGCAACTGCGTGAAGCCTTGATGAGCGGCCGCTTCGAGCCTGGGCAGAAGGTGACCATCCGCGGTCTGGCGGATGCACTGGGTTCCAGTCCAATGCCGGTACGCGAGGCATTGCACCGGCTGAGTGCCGAAAACGCCTTCGAGGTTTCCGGCACGGCGCGCTTGCGGGTGCCGATGATGACGGCGGAGCGCCTGCGTGAGATCCGTGATGCGCGCGTGGCGCTTGAGGGCCTGCTCGCTGAAAAGTGCATCGGCCAACTACGGCAGACAGACCTGGACGACATCCAGCGTATCTACGCGGACATGCAGGACGCCGCCGACACCACCGATGTTCCTCGCTACCTGTGGACCAACTTCGCATTCCACCGACGCATTTACGCCGTCGCCCGCGCCGACCTGATCGTGGCTGCGGTGGAGAATTTCTGGCTGCACATGGGTCCCTGCTTCGCCTTGGTGGCGCCCGATAAGTCGCACCTCAACCGCTCGATGGAGGCGCACAGCCGAATCGTCGCCGCGCTTGAGGCACGAGACCCCGCCGCCGCGCGCGCCGCGGTTACCGACGACATCATGCAAGCCGCCGACTCACTCGGCCGCTTGCTCGCCAAACGTGACAACAACAAGAAATCAGGAGGCAAACGCGCATGAGCGTTCTCGAAAGACTCGTTCCTTATTCCAATCTACGTGTACTGATCTCAGGCGGCGCGGCCGGTATCGGCGAAGCCCTTGCCTCGGCCTACCTCGAGGCCGGCGCGCAGGTGCACGTGTGTGATGTAAGCGAAGCGGCGATCGCTGCTTTCCGTGATCGCCATCCCCACGCTACCGCCACCCAGGCAGACGTCGCTGATCCCGCACAGGTTGCCAAGGTATTCGCCGTTCAGCGTGAACGCTTCGGTGGCCTGGACGTGCTGGTAAACAACGCTGGGATCGCGGGCCCCACGGCCGGCATCGACCGTATCACCGAAGAGCAATGGCAGCGCACGATCGACATCAACCTCACTGCGCAATACCGCTTCGCTCACCATGCCGTACCCCTTCTTCGCGAATCCTCCCACGCGCACCTGATACAGATCGCCTCGGTCGCCGGCCGACTGGGGTATGCCTGGCGTACGCCTTATGCCGCCACCAAGTGGGCCATCGTCGGGATGATGAAATCCCTGGCCACTGAACTGGGCGAGGACGACATCCGTGTCAACGCGATCCTGCCAGGCATCGTCGAGGGCCCACGCATGGATGGTGTAATTCGCGCGCGCGCCGAGCAGCTGGGTGTGCCAGAACCGGAAATGCGCCAGGAGTACTTAAAGAAGATTTCGCTCAAACGCATGGTCAGCGCCGATGACGTCGCCGCCATGGCGTTGTTCCTCTGCTCGCCCGCGGCGCGCAACGTGACCGGGCAGGCAATCAGTGTGGACGGTAACGTCGAGTACCTCTGAATCCCGCTCACGCCCTGCTACGCGCGATTTTGCAAGCGCTTCTCATGACGCTCGCTCGCAAGACCCTGAACAGGCTTCAACCTTTTTTCGTTTCCACAACTACAAGTCATAGGAAACCCGCTCATGGCCAAGGCCCAACCTGTCATCATCACCTGCGCCGTCACCGGCGCCATCCATACGCCCTCCATGTCCCCGCACCTGCCGGTGACACCCGAACAGATCGCCGACGCCGCACTGGGCGCCGCCGAAGCCGGCGCAGCAATCGTCCATCTGCATGCACGTGACCCGCATGACGGCCGCCCTGTGCAGGACCCGGAGCTGTTTCGTCAGTTCTTGCCGCGAATCAAGCATGAGAGCGATGTGGTCATCAATATCACCACAGGCGGCGCACCGACCATGGGCGTCGAAGAGCGGCTCCAACCGGCCCTGCAGCTCAAGCCTGAACTGGCCTCCTTGAACATGGGTTCGATGAATTTTGGCCTGTACGAAATGCTGCACCGTTTCAAGGAGTTCCAACACGACTGGGAACGCCCCTACCTGGAAGAAAGCGACGATCGCATCTTCCGCAACACTTTCCGTGACATCGCTTACATCCTCGAATCGTGCAGCGAAAACCGCACCCGCTTCGAAATCGAGTGCTACGACATCGGGCACCTCTATACGGCGGCGCACTTCCTCGAGCGCGGCCTGTTGAAGAAACCGATCTTCATCCAATCGGTGTTCGGCCTGCGAGGCGGTATTGGCGGCCATCCCGAAGACCTCATGCAGATGCGCCGTACCGCTGACCGACTGTTCGGCGACGCCTATATCTGGTCGATCCTGGGCGCGGGTCGCAATCAAATTCCACTGGCGACCATGGGCCTGGCAATGGGTGGCAATGCGCGTGTCGGACTGGAGGACTCGCTGTGGGATGGCCCCGGCAAGCTGGCCGCATCGAATGCCGACCAGGTGCGCCGTATTAGAACAGTGGTCGAGGCGCTGGGAGGACGCGTTGCATCACCGGATGAGGCTCGAGAGATCCTAGGGCTGAAGGGACGCAACAACGTCGACTTCTGATTACGCCCGATGTCGTAGAACGGCATTCAGAACCCATCGATTCCCGTACAAGAATAAAGAGAGGGAAGCACCATGCGTATCGAGATCATCGCCGACGTGAAAACCACGCTCGGCGAAGGTCCCCTGTGGGACGTAGAACAACAGCGGCTTTACTGGAGCGACCCTCTTAATGGGCGTGTCCTGCGCTGTACCGAGGACAGTCATGCGTCGGTGGTCTTGCACAACGGCCTACATGACCTGGACATGGCGACGGGCGAGCTATCGCTGAGCGTCGACCCCACGCCTGGCCTGGATGCCCTGTTCGTACCTGCCTGGCAAAACCACCCCTTTCACGTTTCTCCATTGACGGCCAGCCATGCGGCGCATTGTTCGAGCTCCATGACGTGGCTGCGCACGGCGTGCCGGAGCGACGACACGCCAGCTGACGCGGCGATGTCGGCAACAGCCTGCCAACACTGAAGCTCACCTCAAAAACAATGACAAGACTCAAGCGCCCGGTTCTCCGAGCGCCAAACAAGAGAGACCTTCCTATGACCTCACAGGCAAGCGCTCCCCGCAGCCAGAAAGAAATCAATACGCTGCTTTTCCGAAAACTCATGCCGCTGCTGGTTATCGGCTACGTTCTGAGTTTCCTCGATCGCACCAATATTGCTCTGGCCAAGCAACAGCTCGAGATCGACCTGGGTATTTCCGCTGCCGCGTATGGGCTCGGCGCCGGACTGTTCTTCCTGACCTACGCCTTGTTCGAAGTGCCCAGCAACCTGATCATGCACAAGGTCGGCGCTCGCTTCTGGATCGCCCGAATCATGGTCACCTGGGGCCTGATCTCCGCCGCAATGGCTTTCGTCCAGGGCGAAACCTCGTTCTACGTGCTGCGCGTGCTGTTGGGAATCGCCGAGGCTGGCTTCTTCCCGGGCGTGATGCTCTATCTCACCTACTGGTTTGGCCGTGAGGAACGCGCCAAGGCCACCGGCTACTTCCTGCTCGGCGTATGCCTGGCAAACATCATCGGTGGCCCACTTGGCGGCCTGCTGATGCAGCTCGATGGCGTCTGGGGCTGGCACGGCTGGCAGTGGATGTTCGTACTGGAAGGTCTGCCGGCCGCATGCTTTGCCATCGTCGTCTGGAAAAAGCTGCCCGACGGCCCAAGCAAGGCGCCCTGGTTGAGGGCCGATGAAGCCCAGGCGCTGGAACAGCGACTGGCGCGTGAACGCGAGGAAGGGGGCACACACGTCGATCATTCGATCCGCCAATGGCTGCAGCCGCAGATACTGCTGGCGATTTTTGTCTACTTCTGCCACCAGATCACCATTTACACCGTGATCTTCTTTCTGCCCAGCATCATCGGTACCTACGGGGACCTCTCGATATTCACCATTGGACTGCTTACCGCTTTGCCGTGGATTGCGGCCGCGCTCGGTGCCGCGACGCTGCCACGCTTTGCAAGTACGCCGACCCGAAGTCGCACCCTGCTGGTAGGTGGCTATGTCGTGATGGCTTCAGGCTTGCTCATCGCGGCCTTCAGCGGACCGGTCATCGCACTGCTGGGTTTCTGCATCGCCGCGTCAATGTTCTTCCTCGTTCAGTCGATCATCTTCATGTACCCCTCCTCCCGCCTCAAAGGCGCGGCGCTGGCGGGCGGCTTGGCGTTCGTGAACTCGTGCGGACTGCTCGGTGGTTTCGTCGGCCCATCTGTGATGGGCTGGATCGAGCAAAGCACGGGGCGCTCTACCAATGGGCTGATCTTCATGGCCGTATTGCTGATCGTGGCAGCCTTCGTTTCCCTCGCACTGCGCCAGGGGCAGGAATCTGGGCTCGCTGACGCCTCGCAAGGCGCGGTTCGTAATACGGCTTGATGCTCTTTGATATCGCCCGTCGG
>JAEWGL010000082.1 GCA_023388335.1 Pseudomonadota bacterium
CGGCATGCCGCAGGTCATGCTGGCCAGTTCCGGGGTGTAGCGGCTGTAGTGCTGCTTCATCAATTGGTAGACGCAGCGCGGGTGCTGCAGGGTCGGGTCGACCTGGGCGAAACCATCCTCGCCCATCTGGTAGCCCCAACCAGACTTGTCGCTGTAGGTGCGCTTGTCCGCGTCATAGCCGCTGAACAGGCCGTCCTCGAAACCGAAGCCTTCCTTGACGATGAAGGAAGCGTCGGTATAGGTGCGCACATATTCGTGCTGCAGCTTGTCGTTGCTCAGCAGGTAATTGATCAGCCCGCCCATGAAGGCGATGTCGCTGCCGGTGCGGATCGGCGCGTAGTAGTCCGCCACCGAAGCGGTACGGGTAAACCTGGGGTCGACCACGATCAGCCGCGCCTGGTTGTGCGCCTTGGCCTCGGTCACCCACTTGAAGCCGCACGGATGCGCTTCTGCTGCGTTGCCGCCCATCACCAGGATCAGATTCGCGTTAGCGATATCGGTCCAGTGGTTGGTCATGGCTCCACGGCCGTACGTCGGGGCAAGACTTGCCACCGTCGGGCCATGTCAGACACGTGCCTGGTTATCGAACCCCAGCATGCCGAGTGAGCGGATGACCTTGTGGGTCAGGTAGCCCGCTTCGCTGGAAGCAGCGGAAGCGGCGAGAAAACCGGTAGTGAGCCAACGGTTGACCGTCTGCCCTTGAGCATTCTTTTCAATGAAGTTCGCATCGCGGTCAGCCTTGACCAGCTCGGCCACCCGGTCCATCGCTTCATCCCAGCTGACCCGCGTCCACTCGGTACTGCCAGGTTTGCGCACCTGCGGATACTGCAGCCGATTGGGGCTGTGGATGAAATCGAGCAGACCCGCGCCTTTGGGGCACAGCGTGCCGCGGTTGACCGGATGGTCGGCGTCGCCCTCGATGTGGATGATGCTCTGGGAGACGTTCTTGCCCGCATCTCCCTGGCTGTACATGATCAGGCCGCAGCCGACCGAACAGTAGGGGCAGGTGTTGCGGGTTTCTTTGGTGTGCGCCAGCTTGAAGTGGCGCACCTGCTCGGCGAAGGCAGGTGTCGGGGCCATGCCCAACGCCGCCAGGCTCGAACCTCCAAGGCCGATTGCAGCGACCTTGAAGAACTGCCGACGGTTGAGGTCCATCGTGCACTCCTGATCAGGTGGTGGACGCCCGGGACATTGCCGGCGCCTCTTGGACTGTCACGGTGGCGGCACATCACGGGCCGCCAAAGGTAAGACTAGCCAAGAATCCTGAAAGTGCGATGACATGGCTCAACGATGCGGAGCGCGGCAGGCAAACAAAAAGGCCCGTAGCGAGGTTACGGGCCTTTTGGTCAGACGTTGGACGACGGGCTAGAACGGAATATCGTCGTCGAAGCTGTCGAAGTCAGGCGCAGGCTGGGCTGCCGGCTGCTGCGGGGCTGGGCGCTGCGGGGCCTGTTGCGGGCGCTGGGCCTGCTGGCGTGGCGCTTGGTTGTAGTTGTTGCCGCCTTGGCCACCACCTTGGTTGCCGCCCTGGTTGTACTGGTTGCCACCGTCCTGGTTCTGCGGACGGCCACCAAGCAGCTGCATGGTGCCTTGCATGTCGACGATGATTTCGGTGGTGTAGCGCTTGATACCGTCCTTTTCCCACTCGCGGGTCTGCAGCTTGCCCTCGATGTAGACCTGCGAACCCTTGCGCAGGTACTCGCCGGCAATTTCGGCCACCTTGCCGAACATCGACACACGGTGCCACTCGGTACGCTCGACCTTCTGGCCAGTCTGCTTGTCGGTCCACTGCTCGCTGGTGGCCAGGCTCAGGTTGGTCACGGCGTTACCGTTGGGCAGGTAGCGAGTTTCGGGATCCTGACCGCAGGTACCGACCAGAATGACTTTGTTAACCCCACGGGCCATAACGTTCTCCTAGGCTTCGCACGCCGCGGAGGTCGGGTTCACCAGACGCTCCAGGGTCGCACGGTCCAAAATTTTCGTATCCAGTTTGATGTAGATGGCGGCTTCGTCTTCCACCACCACGGCGTCGGTCACACCCGGCACGGCCATGAGGCGCTCGGTCAGCCCGGCTTCCCGGACCGCTTCAGGCGTCAGTGGCATGCGCAGGCTGGTCACGTACGGCGGTTCGCGCATGCTCAACGCGACGACCAGCCAGACGAGACACAACCCTGCACAGCCCAGGAACACCGTGCTCAAGCCACCATGCTGGAACAACCAGCCACCGATGATTCCTCCCAGCGCGGCACCCAGGAACTGGCTCGTGGAGTAGACCCCCATGGCCGTTCCCTTGCCGCCGGCGGGCGACACCTTGCTGACCAGCGAAGGCAAGGATGCCTCCAGCAGGTTGAAGGCAGTAAAGAATATCACGGTGCCGGTCACCAGTCCGCGCAAGTTGTCAGCCCATTGCCAGAAGAACACCTCGGTGAGCATCAGCACGCTCACCGCCCCAAGCAACACGCGCTTCATCTTGCGCTTCTTTTCGCCGTAGATGATGAACGGAACCATTGCAAAGAATGAGACGAACAGCGCCGTCAGGTAGACCCACCAGTGTTCTTCCTTCGGCAGCCCGCCGCGCTCGACGAAGGCCAGCGGCAGTGCCACGAAGCTGGCCATGAGGATGGCGTGCAAGACGAAGATGCCGACATCCAGGCGCAGCAGGTCGGGATGACGCAGGGTCGGGCCCAAGGCCTGGCGTGCCACGCCGGATTCGCGGTGCTGCAAGGCGCTGTGCGCGCTGGGCACGACAAAGGCGATCAGGGCGATGCCGACCAGGGCCAGGCCCGCCGTTGCGAGGAACAATCCTGATAGACCAAAGGCACGTGTCAGCAGCGGGCCGACGACCATGGCGACAGCGAACGACAAGCCGATGCTCATGCCGATCATCGCCATTGCCTTGGTCCGGTGCTGCTCCCGGGTCAGGTCGGACAGCAGTGCCATCACCGCCGCCGAAATTGCCCCCGCCCCTTGCAGGATGCGTCCGGCGATCACCCCCCAGATTGTGTCGGCCTGGGCCGCCAGCACGCTGCCCAGGGCAAAGATCACAAGGCCTGCGTAGATCACCGGGCGACGCCCGATGCGATCGGAGATCATTCCGAATGGGATCTGCAGCAGCGCCTGGGTAAGGCCGTAGGCACCAATGGCCAGGCCGATCAGCGCCGGCGTCGCCCCGGCCAGGTCCATGCCATAGGTGGCCAGCACGGGCAGGACCATGAACATGCCCAGCATGCGAAAAGCAAAGACCAAGGCCAGGCCGCTTGCGGCGCGGGTTTCGCTGCCACTCATGCGATCGTGGTGGTTGTCGTGCATGGATTAACCTCGTGTGAACCGGCGGGGATTCTATCAGTCCGACTGCTTAACGGCATATACGCGACGCTTTGCCGCGTAATGGCAGCGCGCCGTATACTTCCTTGTTTATGCCCGCCAAGCGAGGCCGCAGTGGACAAGATCCTGATTCGTGGGGCACGCACCCACAACCTGAAGAACATCGACCTGACCCTGCCGCGTGACAAGCTGATCGTCATCACCGGGCTGTCGGGTTCCGGCAAGTCGTCCCTGGCGTTCGATACCCTGTACGCCGAAGGCCAGCGTCGCTATGTGGAATCGCTGTCGGCCTATGCCCGGCAGTTCCTGTCGATGATGGAAAAACCCGACGTCGACACCATTGAAGGCCTGTCCCCGGCCATCTCCATCGAACAGAAATCCACCTCGCACAACCCGCGCTCGACCGTGGGCACCATCACCGAGATCTACGATTACCTGCGGCTGCTCTATGCCCGCGTAGGCACGCCGCGCTGTCCGGATCACGACATCCCGCTGGAGGCCCAGACGGTCAGCCAGATGGTCGACCTGGTGCTGGCCGAGCCCGAAGGCAGCAAGCTCATGCTGCTGGCACCGGTGGTGCGCGAGCGCAAAGGTGAGCACCTGGCGGTGTTCGACGAGCTGCGCGCCCAGGGCTTCGTTCGCGCGCGCATCAACGGCAAGCTGTTCGAGCTGGACGAGTTGCCCAAGCTGGACAAGCAGAAGAAGCACAGCATCGATGTGGTGGTAGACCGGTTCAAGGTCCGCGCCGACCTGCAGCAGCGCCTGGCCGAATCGTTCGAGACGGCCTTGAAGCTTGCGGACGGGATTGCCCTGGTCGCACCGATGGATGACGAGCCCGGAGAAGAGATGATTTTCTCCGCCCGCTTCGCCTGCCCGATCTGCGGCCATGCGATCAGCGAGCTCGAGCCCAAGCTGTTCTCGTTCAACAACCCGGCCGGTGCTTGTCCGACCTGCGACGGCCTGGGGGTCAAGCAATTCTTCGATACCAAGCGCCTGGTCAATGCCGAGCTGACCCTGGCCGAGGGCGCGATCCGCGGCTGGGACCGGCGCAACGTCTATTACTTCCAGATGCTGGGCTCATTGGCGTCGCATTTTCGCTTCAGCCTCGAAAAGCCCTTTGGCGAGCTGTCGGCCGAGCAGCAGAAGCTTCTTCTGCAGGGCAGCGGCAAACAGAATGTCGACTTCAAGTACCTCAACGACCGGGGCGACATCGTCAAGCGTTCGCATCCTTTCGAGGGGATCGTGCCGAACCTGGAGCGGCGCTATCGCGAAACCGAGTCGGCCACCGTGCGCGAAGAGCTGGCGAAGTTTCTCGGCACCCAGCCCTGCCCCGACTGCCGCGGCACTCGTCTACGTCGCGAGGCACGTCACGTCTGGGTGGGCGAAAAAACCCTGCCGGCCGTTACCAACCTGCCGATCGGCGACGCCAGCAACTACTTCAGCGGCCTGAGCCTGACCGGCCGGCGTGGCGAGATCGCCTCGAAGATCCTCAAGGAGATCTGCGAACGCCTGCAGTTTCTGGTCAACGTCGGCCTCGACTACCTCACTCTGGACCGCAGCGCCGATACCCTGTCCGGCGGCGAGGCACAGCGTATCCGCCTGGCCAGCCAGATCGGTGCCGGCCTGGTGGGCGTGATGTACATCCTCGACGAACCCTCCATCGGCTTGCATCAGCGCGACAACGACCGCTTGCTGGGGACCCTGAACCACCTGCGCGACCTGGGCAATACCGTGATCGTGGTCGAGCACGACGAAGACGCCATCCGCCTGGCCGACTACGTGGTCGATATCGGCCCGGGTGCCGGGGTGCACGGCGGTCGGATCGTGGCCGAGGGTACGCCACAAGAGGTGATGGACCATCCTGACTCGCTGACCGGCAAGTACCTCTCCGGGCGCAAGAAGATCGTCGTGCCCGCCAAGCGCACCCCGCGCAACAAGAAGCTGTCGCTGAAGGTCAAGGGCGCGCGCGGCAACAACCTGCAGAACGTCGACCTGGAGCTACCGATCGGCCTGCTCACCTGCGTCACCGGTGTCTCCGGTTCGGGCAAGTCGACCCTGATCAATAACACCCTGTTCCCGCTGGCCGCCACGGCGCTGAACGGCGCCACTACCCTCGAGGCGGCTGCCCACACCAGCATCGATGGCCTGCAGCACCTGGACAAGGTAGTCGACATCGACCAGAGCCCGATCGGCCGCACGCCACGTTCGAACCCGGCCACCTACACCGGTATCTTCACGCCGATCCGCGAGTTGTTCGCTGGCGTGCCAGAGTCGCGCTCGCGCGGCTACGGCCCGGGGCGCTTCTCGTTCAACGTCAAGGGCGGCCGCTGCGAGGCGTGCCAGGGCGACGGCCTGATCAAGGTGGAGATGCACTTCCTACCGGACATCTACGTGCCCTGCGACGTGTGCAAGAGCAAGCGCTACAACCGCGAGACGCTGGAGATCAAGTACAAGGGCAAGAACATCCACGAGATCCTGGAAATGACCATCGAGGATGCTCGTGGCTTCTTCGACGCGGTTCCGGCCCTGGCGCGCAAGCTGCAGACGCTGATGGACGTGGGCCTGTCCTACATCAAGCTGGGCCAATCGGCGACGACGCTGTCCGGTGGCGAGGCGCAGCGGGTCAAGCTGTCGCGCGAGCTGTCCAAGCGCGATACCGGCAAGACCCTGTACATCCTCGACGAGCCGACCACCGGCCTGCACTTCGCGGATATCCAGCAACTGCTGGACGTGCTGCACCGCCTGCGCGACCACGGCAACACCGTGGTGGTGATCGAGCACAACCTGGATGTGATCAAGACAGCCGACTGGCTGGTCGACCTGGGGCCTGAAGGCGGCTCCAAGGGTGGCCAGATCATCGCCTGTGGTACGCCGGAAGAGCTGGTGAAGATGAAGCAGTCCCACACCGGGCACTACCTCAAGCCGCTGCTGGAACGCGACCGGGCGTGACCTGGCACTAAAAAGCCCCTGCAGGTGACTGCAGGGGCTTTTTCGTGAAAGCCACCGAGGGAAAATTTACATCTGCGATTGCAGGTAGTTCTCCAGGCCCAGCAACTTGATCAGACCCTGCTGTTTCTCGAGCCAGTAGGTATGATCTTCTTCAGTGTCGTTCAGCTGTACCCGCAAGATTTCGCGGCTGACGAAGTCGTTGTGCAGCTCGCACAGCTCGATGCCTTTGCACAACGCGGCGCGCACCTTGTACTCCAGGCGCAGGTCGGCGGCGATCATTTCCGGCACGGTAGTGCCCACATCCAGATCGTCAGGGCGCATACGCGGAGTGCCTTCGAGCATCAGGATGCGACGCATCAGGGCATCGGCGTGTTGCGCCTCTTCTTCCATCTCATGGTTGATACGTTCGTAGAGCTTGGTGAAGCCCCAGTCTTCGTACATCCGCGAGTGGATGAAATATTGGTCGCGTGCCGCCAGTTCGCCCGTCAGCAACGTGTTGAGGTAGTCGATTACGTCCGGGTGACCTTGCATCGCCCTGCTTCTCCCTGTGTGAAAGCCATAGTGTGAACCAGGATTATTGCAAGGTCACTGAAAAACACGCAAAAAGATAGAAAAAAGCAGGTAAACGGTAGTGATATTCATTGAAAAACCACCCAAATGCGGGCGGTTCTTCTTATCACTTCGACTCAGGCGAAGGGTATGCCCAGCAGCTTTGCAACGCCCTCACCGTAGGCCGGATCGGCCCTGAAGAAGTGCTGCAACTGACGCTGCACGACCTCTTCGCTGACACCGGCCATTGCGCCTGCAATATTGCTGATCAAAAGCGCTTGTTGCTCGGCGCTCATCAAACGGAACAGCGCCCCGGCATGGCTGAAGTAATCGGTGTCTTCCCGGTGATCATGACGGTCGGCCGCACCGCTGAGCGCCAGCGCAGGCTCGGCATGCCGTGGCGACTGCTTGGGCGCATCGCTGTAGCTGTTGGGCTCGTAGTTTGGCGCAGCACCGCCGTTGCTGCCAAAGGCCATGGCGCCGTCGCGCTGGTAGGTGTTCACCGGGCAGCGCGGGGCGTTGACCGGCAATTGCTGATGGTTGGTACCTATGCGGTAGCGGTGCGCATCGGCGTAGGCGAACACCCGCCCCTGGAGCATACGGTCCGGCGACAGGCCGACACCCGGGACCATATTGCTCGGACCGAATGCCGCCTGTTCGACTTCGGCAAAGTAGTTCAGCGGGTTACGGTTGAGCACCAATTCACCCACCTCGATCAGCGGGTAGTCCTTCTGCGACCAGGTCTTGGTCACGTCGAAGGGGTTCTCGGCACGCGAGGCTGCTTCGTCTTCGCTCATGACCTGCATGCATACCGCCCATTTCGGGTAGTCGCCGCGCTCGATCGCCTCGAACAGGTCACGCTGGGCGTAGTCGGGGTCGGTTCCCGCCAGGCGAGCAGCGTCCGCTGGCGACAGGTTCTTGATGCCCTGGCGGGTCTTGAAATGCCATTTGACCCAGGTGCGTTGACCTTGGGCGTTTATGAGGCTGTAGGTGTGGCTGCCAAAGCCGTGCATGTGCCGGTAGCCATCCGGAATCCCACGATCGGAAAACAGAATCGTCACCTGGTGCAGCGACTCGGGCGAATGCGACCAGAAGTCCCACATCATCTGCGCACTTTTCAGGTTGCTTTGCGGAAGGCGCTTCTGGGTGTGGATGAAATCAGGGAATTTCAGCGGATCGCGGATGAAGAACACCGGCGTGTTGTTACCGACGATGTCCCAGTTGCCTTCTTCGGTATAGAACTTGAGGGCAAAGCCACGTGGATCGCGCTCGGTGTCAGCCGAACCGCGCTCGCCGCCTACCGTGGAGAAACGCAGGAAGGTCTCGGTCTGCTTGCCGATCTGCTCAAACAGCTTGGCGCTGGTGTAGTGGGTGATGTCACGGGTCACGGTGAAGGTACCGTAGGCACCCGAGCCTTTGGCATGAACACGCCGCTCAGGGATGTTCTCGCGGTTGAAATGCGCGAGCTTCTCGATCAGGTGAAAGTCGTCGAGCAGCAATGGGCCACGGGGGCCTGCGGACCGCGAATTCTGGTTATCGGCGACCGGTGCACCGCTGGCGGTAGTCAGTGTTTTGCTCATGAGCTCTCCTCGTTCAATCTCAGCGTGCCGGCTAAGCGGCTTGAGAAGGAGTATCGATGAGCTGCTTAGCAAGAACAAATTCATTGAATACCTGAGACCAATAGATAATCTCAATTCATGAAGACACAAAAAACCGGACACTAGGCCCGGTTTCTTGTAGCAGACTGCTCGTCTTACTCAGCGGCTTCTACAGCACCGCCGACTGGACGATCAACCAGCTCGACATACGCCATAGGCGCGTTGTCGCCAGCGCGGAAACCGCACTTCAGGATACGCAGGTAGCCGCCCTGACGGGTGGCGTAGCGCTTGCCCAGATCGTTGAACAGTTTGCCAACGATAGCTTTCGAACGGGTACGGTCGAAAACCAGACGACGGTTGGCGACGCTGTCTTCCTTGGCCAGGGTGATCAGCGGCTCGGCAACGCGGCGCAGTTCCTTGGCTTTTGGCAGGGTAGTCTTGATCAGCTCGTGCTCGAACAGCGACACCGCCATGTTCTGGAACATGGCCTTGCGGTGAGAGCTGGTACGGCTCAGGTGACGTCCACTTTTACGATGACGCATGATTCATTCCTTACCAAACACTACGTTCGGTGATTACGACGATCAGGCAGTCGCCTTGTCGTCCTTCTTAAGACTTGCAGGCGGCCAGTTGTCGAGGCGCATGCCGAGGGACAGACCACGGGAAGCCAGAACGTCCTTGATTTCGGTCAGGGACTTCTTGCCCAGGTTCGGAGTTTTCAACAGCTCTACTTCGGTACGCTGAATCAGGTCGCCGATGTAGTAGATGTTCTCCGCCTTGAGGCAGTTGGCCGAACGTACGGTCAGTTCCAGATCGTCAACCGGGCGCAGCAGGATCGGGTCGATCTCGTCTTCCTGCTCCACAACCACTGGTTCGCTGTCGCCTTTGAGGTCGACGAACGCAGCGAGCTGCTGTTGCAGGATGGTCGCGGCACGACGGATGGCCTCTTCAGGGTCCAGGGTACCGTTGGTCTCCAGATCGATGACCAGCTTGTCCAGGTTGGTACGCTGTTCGACACGGGCGTTTTCCACCACGTAGGCGATACGACGTACCGGGCTGAACGAAGCATCCAGCTGCAAACGACCGATGCTGCGGCTTTCGTCTTCGTCGCTTTGACGCGAGTCGGCCGGCTCATAACCACGACCACGAGCTACGGTGAGCTTCATGTTCAGGGCGCCGTTGGACGCCAGGTTAGCGATTACGTGATCGGGGTTGACGATCTCGACATCGTGATCCAGCTGAATATCGGCAGCGGTAACCACCCCCGAACCCTTTTTCGACAAGGTCAGCGTAACTTCGTCACGACCGTGCAGCTTGATAGCGAGGCCCTTGAGGTTCAACAGGATTTCAATGACATCTTCCTGTACACCTTCGATCGCGGAGTACTCATGGAGTACACCGTCGATCTCGGCCTCGACTACTGCACAGCCAGGCATGGAGGACAACAGGATGCGGCGCAGCGCGTTGCCCAGGGTATGGCCGAAGCCACGCTCGAGAGGCTCGAGCGTGATCTTGGCGCGGGTCGGACTGACAACCTGCACATCAATGTGGCGGGGTGTCAGGAACTCATTTACCGAAATCTGCATGGATGCACCTATTTTCTAGCCCTTACTTGGAGTAGAGCTCGACAATCAGGTTTTCGTTGATGTCGGCGGACAGGTCGCTGCGAGCAGGAACGTTCTTGAAAACGCCCGACTTCTTGGCAGTATCCACGTCTACCCACTCAACGCGGCCACGCTGGGCGCACAGTTCAAGGGCTTGAACAATGCGCAGCTGGCTCGACGACTTCTCGCGAACCGCGACCACGTCACCCGGACGAACTTGGTAGGATGGAATGTTTACAGTTTTACCGTTGATGCTGATCGCTTTGTGCGAAACCAGCTGACGGGATTCGGCGCGAGTCGAACCGAAGCCCATACGGTAAACGACGTTATCCAGACGGCACTCGAGCAGTTGCAGCAGGTTCTCACCGGTAGCGCCCTTCTTGGAGGCCGCTGCCTTGTAGTAACCGCTGAACTGACGCTCCAGAACACCGTAGATACGACGAACTTTCTGTTTCTCGCGCAGCTGGGTACCGTAGTCGGACTGACGGCCACGGCGTTGGCCGTGGATACCTGGGGCTGCTTCGATGTTGCACTTCGATTCCAGAGCGCGTACGCCACTCTTCAGGAACAGATCGGTGCCTTCACGACGAGACAGTTTGCATTTTGGACCAATGTAACGTGCCATTTATCTGTCTCCTGATTACACGCGGCGCTTCTTCGGCGGACGGCACCCGTTATGCGGGATTGGCGTCACGTCGGTGATGCTGGCGATCTTATAGCCACAGCCGTTCAAAGCACGAACAGCCGACTCACGACCTGGACCTGGACCCTTGACGTTGACGTCGAGGTTCTTCAGACCGTATTCCAGCGCAGCTTGACCAGCACGCTCAGCAGCGATCTGGGCTGCGAACGGGGTGGACTTGCGCGAACCACGGAAACCCGAACCACCGGAGGTAGCCCAGGACAACGCGTTGCCCTGACGGTCGGTGATGGTCACGATGGTGTTGTTGAAAGACGCGTGGATGTGGGCGATGCCATCAACCACTGTCTTTTTGACTTTCTTACGAGGACGAGCAGCAGGTTTTGCCATGTCTATATTCCTGTCGATTCGCTGGTGCGATTACTTGCGGATCGGCTTGCGCGGACCTTTACGGGTACGGGCATTGGTCTTGGTACGCTGACCGCGAACCGGCAGACCCCGACGATGGCGCAGACCGCGGTAGCAGCCCAGGTCCATCAAACGCTTGATTTTCATGTTGACGTCACGACGCAGGTCACCTTCAGTGGTGAACTTCGCGACTTCGCCACGCAGCTGTTCAATCTGCTCGTCGCTCAGATCCTTGATCTTAGCGGCTGGGTTGACACCAGCGTCTGCACAGATCTTCTGTGCAGTTGTGCGACCAACACCGTAGATGTAGGTCAGCGAGATAACAGTGTGCTTGTTATCTGGAATGTTAACGCCTGCAATACGGGCCATTCAGTGGGACTCCAATTGACAGCTACCTACGCCCCGGAAGCCAAGAAATAGGGCGCGAGATAATATCGCTGTAGAAACAAATAATCAACCCAGCAGCACACTAGCTGCTGGGTTTGAAGCGCAAATCACACTCAGCCTTGGCGCTGCTTGTGACGCGGTTCCGCGCTGCAGATCACTCGCACGACGCCTTCGCGGCGAATAATCTTGCAGTTACGGCACAGCTTTTTCACCGATGCACGAACTTTCATCACCAACTCCTCGAACCTTAGGGGCCAATCAGCGCAGCAGACCGCTGCCGCCATAGCCTTTCAGGTTGGCTTTCTTCATCAGGGATTCGTACTGGTGCGAAACGAGGTGCGATTGTACTTGGGACATGAAGTCCATCACAACCACTACCACGATCAGCAACGAGGTCCCGCCAAGGTAGAACGGAACGTTTGCAGCCACCACCAGGAACTGGGGGAGCAGGCACACGGCCGTCATGTATAGAGCACCGAACATGGTCAAACGGGTCAGAACGCCATCAATGTAGCGCGCCGACTGCTCGCCAGGACGGATACCCGGAATAAAGGCACCGGACTTCTTCAGGTTTTCCGCTACGTCTTTCGGATTGAACATCAACGCCGTATAGAAGAAGCAGAAGAAAATGATCCCTGCACTAAACAGCAGAATGTTCAACGGCTGACCAGGAGCGATCGACTGCGAGATGTCCTGCAACCAGCCCATACCTTCGGACTGACCGAACCAGGCACCCAGCGAAGCCGGGAACAGCAGAATGCTGCTCGCGAAGATGGCCGGGATGACCCCTGCCATGTTCACTTTAAGCGGCAAGTGGCTGGTCTGCGCAGCGAAAACCTTGCGGCCTTGCTGACGCTTGGCGTAGTGAACGGCGATACGACGCTGACCACGCTCGATGAACACCACAAAACCGATAATCGCTACTGCCAGCAAACCGATCGCGACCAGGGCGAAAATGTTGATATCGCCTGTGCGTGCAGACTCGAAAGACTGCCCGATTGCTCTCGGAAGACCGGCAACGATACCTGCGAAGATCAACATCGAGATACCGTTGCCCACACCGCGCTCGGTGATCTGCTCGCCCAGCCACATCATGAACATCGCGCCGGCCACGAAGGTGGTGACAGCGACGAAATGGAAGCCAAGGTCTGCAGAAAACGCCACGCCCTGACCGGCCAGACCAATGGACATGCCAATGGCCTGGACCAGCGCCAGGATAACGGTGCCGTAGCGGGTGTACTGGCTGATCTTGCGACGGCCAGCTTCACCTTCCTTCTTCAACTGCTCCAGCTGTGGGCTGACAGCGGTCATGAGCTGCATGATGATCGATGCCGAAATGTACGGCATGATCCCCAGTGCAAAGATGCTCATGCGCTCCAGCGCACCGCCGGAAAACATGTTGAACAAGCTAAGAATGGTCCCCTCATTCTGCCGGAACAGTTCCGCCAGCCGGTCCGGGTTGATGCCTGGTACTGGGATATGCGCGCCTATCCGATAGACGATGATCGCCAGGAACAGAAAACGCAGACGAGCCCAGAGTTCAGACATCCCGCCCTTGCCGAGCGAAGAGAGAGCACCTTGCTTAGCCATTTATTCCTCGAATTTGCCGCCAGCTGCTTCGATAGCCGCACGCGCACCCTTGGTGGCTGCGATACCCTTGATGGTGACCGCGCGAGTAACTTCGCCGGACAGCATGATTTTCACACGCTGTACGTTTTGGTTAATCACGTTGGCATCCTTGAGGGATTGCACGGTGACAACGTCGCCTTCCACTTTGGCCAGCTCGGACAGACGCACTTCTGCGCGGTCCATGGCTTTCAGGGAAACGAAGCCGAATTTCGGCAGACGACGGTGCAGCGGCTGTTGACCGCCTTCGAAGCCCGGAGCAATGGTGCCACCGGAACGGGAGGTCTGACCTTTGTGGCCGCGGCCACCAGTCTTACCCAAACCGCTACCGATACCACGGCCCGGACGATGCTTCTCGCGACGGGAACCCGGCGCTGGACTCAGATCATTGAGTTTCATCGATTAACCCTCGACGCGCAGCATGTAGTAAGCCTTGTTGATCATCCCGCGATTCTCGGGAGTATCCAGGACTTCTACAGTGTGACCGATGCGACGCAGACCCAGGCCTTTAACACACAGTTTGTGGTTAGGCAGGCGGCCGGCGGTGCTTTTGATCAGCGTTACTTTAACGGTTGCCATGATCAGATGATCTCCTCAACGCTCTTGCCGCGCTTGGCAGCAATGGATTCAGGAGATTGCATGGCTTTCAGACCCTTGAAGGTGGCATGAACCACGTTCACTGGGTTGGTCGAACCGTAGCACTTGGCCAGAACGTTCTGAACGCCAGCAACTTCCAGGACAGCACGCATTGCGCCACCGGCGATGATACCGGTACCGTCGGAGGCAGGCTGCATGTAAACCTTCGAGGCGCCGTGGGCAGCCTTGGTGGCGTACTGCAGGGTGGTGCCCTTCAGGTCAACCTGGATCATGTTGCGACGGGCAGCTTCCATGGCTTTCTGGATCGCGGCGGGTACTTCGCGCGACTTGCCACGGCCGAAGCCGACACGGCCCTTGCCATCACCTACCACGGTCAACGCGGTGAAGGTGAAGATACGGCCGCCTTTAACGGTTTTTGCAACGCGGTTAACTTGAACCAGCTTCTCAATGTAGCCTTCGTCGCGCTTTTGGTCGTTATTTGCCATAACTTAGAACTCCAGCCCGCCTTCACGAGCAGCATCAGCCAGCGCCTTGACGCGGCCGTGGTACTTGAAGCCAGAACGGTCGAAAGCAACTTGAGAAACGCCAGCGGCTTTCGCACGCTCGGCTACCAGCTTGCCAACCTTAGTGGCCGCGTCGATGTTGCCGGTGGCACCATCACGCAGTTCTTTGTCCAAGGTCGAGGCGCTTGCCAAAACCTTGCTGCCGTCGGCCGAAATGACCTGGGCATAGATGTGCTGCGAAGAGCGGAACACGCAGAGACGCACGACTTCGAGTTCGTGCATTTTCAGACGTGCTTTGCGAGCGCGACGCAGTCGAGTAACTTTTTTGTCGGTCATTTGCTAGGCCCTACTTCTTCTTGGCTTCTTTACGACGGACTACTTCGTCCGCGTAACGCACACCCTTGCCTTTGTAAGGCTCTGGCGGACGGAAGTCGCGGATTTCAGCGGCCACCTGACCAACCAGCTGCTTGTCGATACCCTTGATCAGGATATCGGTCTGGCTTGGGGTCTCAGCGGTGATACCGGCTGGCAGTTCGTAGTCCACTGGATGCGAGAAGCCGAGAGCCAGGTTGAGCACGGTGCCCTTGGCTTGCGCCTTGTAACCAACACCGACCAGCTGGAGCTTGCGCTCGAAGCCTTGGCTTACGCCCTGGACCATGTTGTTTACCAGGGCACGGGTAGTACCGGCCATGGCACGAGCTTGCTGGTCACCATTGCGAGCAACGAAGCGCAGCTCGCCGGACTCTTCGGTAACTTCAACAGAGGTGTGAACGTTCAGTTCGAGAGCGCCCTTGGCACCCTTCACCGAAAGCAGCTGACCGGCGAATTTGACTTCGACCCCGGCTGGCAGCTTAACGGGGTTCTTAGCGACGCGAGACATGCTTATCCCCCCTTAGAACACTGTGCACAGAACTTCGCCGCCGACACCGGCAGCGCGCGCAGCGCGATCAGTCATCACACCTTTGCTGGTGGTGACAATAGACACGCCCAGACCGCCACGTACTTTCGGCAGGTCAGAGACGGACTTGTACTGGCGCAGGCCTGGACGGCTGGTGCGCTTCAGTTCCTCGATGACCGGACGGCCTTCGAAGTACTTCAGTTCGATCGACAGGGACGGCTTGACTTCACTGCTGACCTGATAGCCGGCGATGTAGCCTTCGTCTTTGAGAACTTTTGCTACCGCAACCTTCAGAGTCGAAGAAGGCATGCTTACGACGGACTTTTCAGCCATCTGGGCATTACGGATGCGAGTTAGCATGTCCGCTAACGGGTCCTGCATACTCATGGGCTAGATGCTCCTGATACAAGAAATATTAGCCTTGCGGCTATAACAACCACCCAAGCGGGCAGGTCAAAAAAACCCGGGCTCAGGTGAGCCGGTCATTCTAGACACATCGCAGAAACGAAACAAGCCCCACGAGGGGGCTTGTTTCGCTGCGAGGTCACCGGTGGTCGGAAGATTTCCCCCCTTCCACCGGGGCCACGCCAGCGGGAATTACCAGCTGGCCTTGACCAGACCTGGTACGTCACCGCGCATTGCAGCTTGACGCAGCATGTTACGGCCGAGGCCGAACTTGCGGTAGACGCCGTGCGGACGACCGGTCAGGCGGCAGCGGTTACGCAGACGAGCAGGGCTCGCGTCACGTGGTTGCTTCTGCAGGGCGACAACGGCGGCGAAACGCTCTTCAGGAGAGGCGTTCAGGTCGACGATGGTCGCTTTCAGCTCGGCACGCTTCTTGGCGTACTTGGCTACCGTGAGCTGACGCTTCAGCTCGCGGTTTTTCATGCTCTTCTTGGCCATTTTCCTACTCCAATCAGTTGCGGAACGGGAATTTGAAAGCACGCAGCAGAGCGCGACCTTCGTCATCCGAACGAGCAGTGGTGGTCAGGGTAATGTCCAGACCGCGCAGAGCATCGATCTTGTCGTAGTCGATTTCCGGGAAGATGATCTGCTCTTTCACGCCCATGCTGTAGTTGCCACGGCCATCGAAGGACTTGGCATTCAGGCCGCGGAAGTCGCGGACCCGAGGCAGGGAGATCGCCAGCAGGCGGTCCAGGAATTCGTACATACGATCGCTGCGCAGAGTGACCTTGACGCCAATCGGCCAGCCCTCACGGACCTTGAAGCCCGCGATGGATTTGCGTGCGAACGTTACGACCGGCTTTTGACCAGTGATCTTCTCGAGGTCAGCTACTGCGTGCTCGATGATCTTCTTGTCGCCGATCGCTTCACCCAGACCCATGTTCAGGGTGATTTTGGTAACGCGCGGAACTTCCATCACGTTCGAAAGCTTAAGTTCATCCTTAAGCTTGGGAGCGATTTCGTTCCGGTAAATCTCTTTCAGTCGTGCCATGGTCTTCTACCTAGCAGTGTTCAAGCATCAACCGCTTTTTGGGTCGACTTGAAGACACGAATTTTCTTGCCGTCTTCTACTTTGAAGCCAACGCGGTCAGCCTTGTTGGTTTCACCATTGAAAATGGCAACGTTGGAAGCGTGCAGTGGCGCTTCTTTCTCGACGATACCGCCCTGAACGCCCGACATCGGGTTAGGCTTGGTATGACGCTTCACCAGGTTGACACCGCCGATGACCAGACGGTCGTCAGCGAGTACCTTCAGCACCTTACCGCGCTTACCTTTGTCTTTACCGGCGATCACGATGATCTCGTCGTCACGACGAATCTTTTGCATGTCGGATCTCCTTAGAGCACTTCAGGGGCGAGCGAGACGATCTTCATGAACTTCTCGGAACGAAGCTCACGGGTCACTGGCCCGAAGATGCGAGTGCCGATCGGCTCTTGCTTGTTGTTCAGCAGAACAGCAGCGTTACCGTCGAAACGAATGATGGAACCGTCAGCGCGACGTACACCATGACGTGTACGTACGACAACAGCGGTCATCACCTGGCCTTTTTTGACCTTGCCGCGCGGAATCGCTTCCTTCACGGTTACTTTGATGATGTCACCGATGCCGGCGTAACGGCGGTGCGAACCGCCGAGAACCTTGATGCACATGACGCGACGAGCGCCGCTGTTATCGGCCACATCGAGCATGGATTGAGTCTGAATCATAAAATTTCTCCGACCCTTCGCCCTTAGACTTCAACAGCGCGTTCGATGACTTCAACCAGCGCCCAGGACTTGGTCTTGGCCAGCGGACGGGTTTCACGGATGGAAACCTTGTCGCCGATCTTGCACTGGTTGGTCTCGTCATGCGCGTGCAGCTTAGTCGAACGCTTAACGTATTTACCGTAGATCGGGTGCTTTACGCGACGCTCGATCAGAACGGTGATGGTCTTGTCCATTTTGTCGCTGACGACACGGCCAGTCAGCGTACGGACGGTTTTTTCAGCTTCAGCCATGATCACTTACCTGCCTGCTGGTTGAGCACAGTTTTCACGCGAGCGATGTCACGCTTAACTTGCGAGAGCAGGTGCGACTGCCCCAACTGGCCAGTTGCTTTCTGCATGCGCAGATTGAACTGGTCGCGCAGCAAGCCGAGCAGTTGCTCGTTCAGTTGCTGTGCTGATTTCTCACGAAGTTCATTCGCTTTCATCACATCACCGTCCGCTTAACAAAGGAGGTGGCAAGCGGCAGCTTGGCAGCAGCCAGGGCGAATGCCTCACGAGCCAGCTCTTCAGAAACACCCTCGATCTCATACAGGACCTTGCCTGGCTGGATCTGGGCAACCCAGTACTCCACGGAACCCTTACCTTTACCCATCCGCACTTCGAGAGGCTTCTTGGTAACCGGCTTGTCCGGGAATACACGGATCCAGATCTTGCCGCCACGTTTCACGTGACGGGTCAGAGCACGACGTGCCGACTCGATCTGGCGGGCGGTGAGACGACCGCGAGCAACAGCCTTCAGGGCGAACTCGCCGAAGCTGACTTTGCTACCGCGCAGTGCCAGACCACGGTTGTGGCCAGTCATCTGCTTGCGGAATTTTGTACGCTTTGGTTGCAACATTTGGCGTACCCCTTACTTAGCAGCTTTTTTACGAGGCGCTGGTGCTTGTGGTTTCAGTTCTTCTTGGCGACCACCAATAACTTCGCCTTTGAAGATCCAAACCTTGACACCGATCACACCGTAGGTGGTGTGGGCTTCGTAGGTGGCATAGTCGATATCAGCACGCAGGGTGTGCAGCGGCACACGACCTTCGCGATACCATTCAGTACGTGCGATCTCAGCACCGCCGAGACGACCGCTCACCTGGATCTTGATGCCCTTGGCACCAATACGCATGGCGTTCTGTACGGCGCGCTTCATGGCGCGGCGGAACATTACGCGGCGTTCCAGCTGCTGAGCTACGCTCTGCGCAACCAGCATACCGTCGAGTTCCGGCTTGCGGATCTCTTCGATGTTGATGTGCACAGGCACACCCATTTGCTTGGTCAGGTCCTGACGCAGCTTCTCAACATCTTCACCTTTCTTCCCGATAACGATACCTGGACGAGCGGTGTGGATGGTGATGCGTGCAGTTTGAGCCGGACGATGGATATCGATACGGCTTACGGACGCGCTTTTTAGTTTGTCTTGGAGGTACTCACGTGTTTTCAGATCCTTCAACAGGTAATCTGCGTAAGTAGCACCGTCTGCGTACCAGACGGAGGTGTGCTCCTTGACGATTCCCAGGCGAATGCCAGTGGGATGTACTTTCTGACCCATCTGATCGACTCCGTTACTTGTCCGCAACCTTGACAGTGATATGGCAAGA
>JAEWGL010000083.1 GCA_023388335.1 Pseudomonadota bacterium
GTTCGGCGCTCCGACTTGCCCGCGAAGCAGGCACCGCGGTGTATGGCACCGGCTTCGCCGGTGTTCGCGGGCAAGCCCGCTCCCACAGGGTTCAGCTAAATCAATGAGTTAGCGTGTGTTCTATGAGCGGGCTTATCCCGCGATCGAGCGCGAAGCGCTCGCATCCCCTGCGCATGCGTTCATCCTGATACACCACAAATGCAGGTTTTTGAGTCACTGCGCAGCCCATTGCAGCGAATCGGCGGCCCGACCAGCCAGCGACGAATGCAACATTTGCCCAGGGTGAAATTTTTTTTGCAGTCACGCTTGAAAAGCCATTGATGGGACATATCTGTTCTGTACGCGATGCCGAAGTCGGGTCGCGTAACGACAAACTCGCTGATATCTCAGGAGATGTACCATGACTACCGCATTTTCTCTCGCTCCACTGTTCCGTCATTCCGTTGGCTTCGACCGTTTCAATGACCTGTTCGAGTCGGCGGCACGTAACGAGGCGGGTAGCAGCTACCCACCCTACAACGTTGAAAAACATGGCGATGACCACTATCGAATCGTCGTTGCTGCAGCCGGTTTCCAGGAGCAGGACCTGGACCTGCAAGTGGAAAAAGGCGTCTTGACCGTCTCGGGCGGCAAGCGCGACAGCAGCGCCGAAAGCATCACCTACCTGCACCAGGGCATCGCTCAGCGGGGCTTCAAGCTGTCCTTCCGCCTGGCCGACCATATCGAGGTCAAAGGCGCAGACCTGGCCAATGGCCTGCTCAGCATCGATCTGCTGCGCATCGTGCCGGAAGAGGCCAAGGCCAAGCGGATCCCGATCGGCTCGGAAAAACCCGCGCTGAACTGAGTCGCGCCGGGTAAACCAGAAAGGGCACCTTCGCAGGTGCCCTTTTTTACGTTCTGGAAGCTCTGCTTACACCCTCTGGACCACGTCCCTGTTTACAAGCCTGCGGGTGCTCCCAGCAGCATCTGGCGAAACGCCTGCAGCGGCAGCGGTCGGCTGTGCAGGTAGCCTTGATACAGGTGGCAGCCCAGGCGCTCGAGAAATTCCAGCTGCTCGGACAATTCCACCCCTTCGGCGATCACTACCAGGTCCAGGCTGCGGGCCATGGCGACGATGGCGCGGACGATCTCGGCGTCGTTCGGGTCCACCGGCGCGTCGCGGACGAACGACTGATCGATCTTCAGCGCATCCACGGGCAGGCGCTTGAGGTAGGTCAGCGACGAATAGCCAGTGCCGAAATCGTCCATGGCGAAACTCACGCCATAGTCCTTGAGTTCACGCATCTTGCTGATCGTGTCTTCAAGGTTCTGGATGACGATGCCTTCGGTGATCTCCAGTTTGAGCATGTGCCGCGGCAGGCGGTGGTCGTCGAGGCTGCGCAGCACGCGTTCGACGAAGTCGTTCTGGCGGAACTGCCGGGGACTGATGTTCACGCACAGGCTGAAGTCGTCGGCAACGATGAGCTCGTCCCGGAGCATGCCCGCGCAGGCATCGCAGGCTTCGTCGAGGATCCAGCTGCCCACCTCGAGGATCAACCCGCTTTCCTCCAGTACCTGGATGAACTGCGAGGGCGGTTGCTGACCCAGTTGTGGATGATGCCAGCGAAGCAATACTTCGGCACCGACGATGCGGTTGTCACGCGCGTCCACCTGGGGCTGGAAGTGCAAGGCCAGCTCGCCACGGGCCAAGGCCAGGCGCAGGTCGTTCTCCATGCGCAGACGCTCGCTGGCGGCCTTTTGCATGGTGGCGTGGAACAGTTGCGTGGTATTGCGTCCCGAGTCCTTGGCCCGATAGAGAGCGATATCGGCGCGCTTGAGCAGGTCGGCGGGGGTAGCGCCGTGATCGGGGATCAATGCCACGCCGATGCTCGGTGTCACCTGCAGGCGCTGGCCGTCCAGGCACATGGGCGCGGCCAGCAGCTCGCGCAGGGTATCGGCCAGCTCACGGACCTTGGCCTCGACCGTCTCCCGATTGCCTTCCAAGCCGCTGAGCAGGACCACGAACTCGTCTCCGCCCAGGCGCGCCACGGTGTCTTCCAGGCGCACGCTGGCCTCCAGGCGCGCGGTGATGATCTGCAGCACGATATCGCCCACTGGGTGGCCGAGCGAATCGTTGATGTGCTTGAAGTGATCCAGATCGAGAAACAGCAGGGCGCCGCGCAGGCTGTCGCGCTTGAGCAGGATGATCTGCTGGCTCAGGCGGTCCATCAGCAGGGCGCGATTGGGCAGGTTGGTCAGCGGATCGTGATAGGCCAGGTGGCGGATCTGCGCCTGGGCGTTCTTCAGCTGGCTGACGTCGCGGGCGGTCAGCAGCAGGCAATCGGTTTCGTTGAGGTTGATCGGCTCCACCGACACCTCGACGGTGAGGAGGTCGCCGCGCTTGTTGCGCCCGAGCATTTCCCGGTGATGCACCCGGCCGCGCTCCATCAGTTCGTTGAGCAGCGCGCCGCGTTGCGTGGCGTCGACCCAGATGCCCAGCTCGTGGACGGTGCGCCCGACCACTTCGCCAGCGCTGTAGCCGGTCAGGCGGCAGAAACCGTCGTTGACTTCCAGGTAGCGGCCGCTTTCGCGTTCGGTGATGGTGATGGCATCAGGGCTTGAGTGGAACGCCTTGGCGAACTTCTCCTCGCTGGCCTTGAGTGCGGCCTCGGCCCGCTGCTGCTGGGTGATGTCGCGCAGGGTCGTGACGCTGCAGGGCTGGCTGTCGACACTGATCAGGCGGCTGGAGATCACGCAGGTCAAGGGTGTGCCGTTGCTGTGGTTGACCACCACGGCCACATTGCTCAGGGCCTGGTCGCGGATGACCCGTTCGATACGTTGGGCGCGTTCGACCGACTCGGCCCATAGGCCGATTTCTTCGGCGGTACGGCCGATCACCTGCTCCACGCCCCAGCCGAAGGTCTGGGTGAAGGCCGGGTTGACCTCGATGAACTGGCCGTTGTCCTGGCGCGTCACGCAGATCGGGTCGGGGCTGGCCTGGAACAGGCTGGCGAACTTCTCTTCCGAGGCGCTCAGGCGCTGCTGGCGCTCGACCTGGTCGGTGATGTCCAGCAGGGTGCCGGCCATGCGCAAGGGATTGCCCTGCTCATCGCGGTAGAGCCGCGCGCGGCTTTCGATATAGCGCGAGCTACCGCCTTCGAGCTGGATGCGGTAGGTAATCTGGTAGTTGCCCGCTGGGCCTTCGCGTAGGCTGCGGTAGGCCTGGCGCATGGCGTTGCGCTCCTGCTCCGGCACGCCCTCGAAGAACGCCTCGAACGACTCGTGGAAGGGCACCGGTTCCAGGCCATGCAGCTGCGCGGCGCGGGCCGAGCCGTAGAGCATCCCGCTGGGAATGTGCCAGTCCCAGGTGCCCAGTTGCGCCGAGTCCAGGGCCAGGTCCAGACGCTCCTGACTGTCCTTGAGGGCCTGCTCGGCGCGTTTGCGCTCGCTGGTGTCGACGTAGGCGCTGAGCAAGTAGGTGATGCCCTCCATTTCGATGCCCTGGGTGCTCAGGATGCCGTCATGGATCTTGCCGCTGCTGGCGCGAAACTGTACCTCCAGGGTGGCCGGGCCAACGTTGTTGCGGGTCGCCTCCAATACGTGCTGGCGTTGCTGCGGATTGGCCCACAGGCCAAGCTCGAGCGTGGTCTTGCCGACCACCTGCAATGCCGGCCAGCCAAGCGTGTGTTCGAAATGCTGGTTGACCTCGAAGATCATGCCGTCGTGGCGGCGGGTCAGGAGGATCACGTTGGGGCTGAGGTGGAAGAGGGTGGCGAAACGTTTTTCCGAGTTTATCAGGGCGGTTTCCCGCTCGCGCTGGCGAGTGATCTCGCGGATCACCCCGATCATCTGCGGCCGCCCGGTGCTGTCGCGGGTCAGGCTGCCATTGATCTCCAGCCAATGCAGGCTGCCGTCCGGCCAGCGAATGCGATGGCGCATGGCTTGCTCCACCGGCTCGCCATTGACCACGGCGTGAAAGGCCTGGCGCGTGCGTGCGCGGTCTTCTTCGGACAACAGGTCGAGGTAGTCGATATCGCCGGGCAAGGGTTGGTCTGGATCGAAGCCGAACAGTGCCTGGGTCCCCCGTGACCAGCTGATTCGCCCACTTTTTATATCCCACAGCCAGGCCCCCAGCCGCGCGCCATTGAGCGCGGCCAGCAATTGTGGGGCGCTCTGCCAGGTCTGCTCCGACTCCTGGGGATCGGCCGCGTGGATGCGCGGCAAGCGCGGAAAACGATTTGCAGTTTTGGACATCGATACCAGACCTTTGGCGGATGACGCGTCCTGGGAGTGGGATGCCGGGGCGCCAGCCTGTCAGGCGAGCCTTCCCTGGCTGTCGAGCAGGGCCATGAAGGCTTTGGCGGCATTCGATAGCGTTCGTTCCGTGTGCAGAATGTAGCCTAGCTGGCGCGACAGCTGTATGCCGGGCAAGGCGATGGGTGCGACCTGCTCATCGAGCATAGTCCGTGGCAGCACGCTCCACGCCAGGCCGATCGACACCATCATCTTGATGGTTTCCAGGTAGTTGGTGCTCATGGCGATGTTCGGCGTCAGGCCCTGGCTCTCGAACAGGCGTTGAACGATATGGTGAGTGAAGGTGTTGCCGCCAGGAAACACCGCCGGATGGTGGGCGACATCGGCCAGGCTCACCGTACCGTTACTGGCCAAGGGGTGTTCGGGAGCGGCGACGAAATCCAGCGCGTCTTCCCACACCGGGACCGCGCGCACCAGGTGGTGCGGCTCGGGGGCCAGTGTGATTACGGCTATTTCAGCGCGGCCATGGAGGATTTCGTCGTAGGCCGCTTCCGAGTCCAGGAACTGAATATCCAACGCAACACTGGGGTACTGCCGGGTAAACGCCCGTAACAACGGAGGCAGCCGGTGCAAGCCGATGTGATGACTGGTCGCCAGGGTCAGCCGACCGGTCACTTCCCCGGACAGGTTGGTCAGCGCGCGGCGCGTATCATCCAGTACATTGAGGATCTGGTAGGCGCGGGGGAGCAGGGCGCGCCCGGCCTCGGTCAGGGTGATCTCCCGGCCCAGGCGATCGAACAGGCGCACATCCAACTGCTGCTCAAGGCCGGCGATGCGCTTGCTGATGGCCGGCTGGGTCAGATGGAGGCGCTCGCCCGCCCCGGAAAAGCTTCCGGTTTCCGCGACCGCGAGGAAGGCAGTAAGGTTGGCCAGATCCACTTTCAGTATTCCTTATAGTTATCCAAAGCATGAAAATTATGAATTTGAGTTATTCAATCTAACCCCCTAGCATCGTCCGTACAAGCCAAGGGATTAATTGGCATAGAAACACTGATGAGGAACCGTCTGATGGCCGGCAGAACGCTCTACGACAAACTCTGGGACTCGCATGAGGTCAAGCAGCGCGACGATGGTTCGTCGCTGATCTACATCGACCGTCATATCATTCATGAAGTGACGTCGCCCCAGGCCTTCGAAGGCCTGCGCCTGGCGGCCCGCAAGCCGTGGCGCATCGACGCCAACATCGCCACTCCGGACCACAACGTGCCGACCACCAAGGGCGAACGTCAG
>JAEWGL010000093.1 GCA_023388335.1 Pseudomonadota bacterium
GGCTTGACCTCTTCCCACGCCCAGTTCTTGCGCATGAAGGCGGTGTCGATCTCGTTGTCGAAGTGGCCGATGTTGCAGACCACGGCACGCTTCTTCAGGGCCTTGAGCATGTTGGCGTCGCAGACGTTGACGTTACCGGTGGTGGTAACGATCAGGTCGATCTTGCCCAGCAGGGCCTTGTCGACGCTCGCCTCGGTGCCGTTGTTGATACCGTCGATGAACGGCGAGACCAGCTCGAAACCGTCCATGCAGGCTTGCATGGCGCAGATCGGGTCGACTTCGGAAACCTTGACGATCATGCCTTCCTGGCGCAGGGACTGGGCCGAGCCCTTGCCCACGTCGCCGTAGCCGATCACCAGGGCCTGCTTGCCCGACAGCAGGTGGTCGGTGCCGCGCTTGATGGCGTCGTTCAGGCTGTGACGGCAGCCGTACTTGTTGTCGTTCTTGCTTTTGGTGACCGAGTCGTTGACGTTGATCGCCGGCACCTTCAGCTCGCCCTTGGCCAGCATGTCGAGCAGGCGGTGCACGCCGGTGGTGGTCTCTTCGGTGACGCCGTGGACGTTTTCCAGGACTGCCGGGTACTTCTTGTGCAGCAGCTCGGTCAGGTCACCGCCGTCGTCGAGGATCATGTTGGCGTCCCACGGCTGGCCATCCTTGAGGATGGTCTGCTCCAGGCACCACTCGTACTCTTCTTCGGTCTCGCCCTTCCAGGCAAACACCGGGATGCCGGCAGCGGCGATGGAGGCCGCGGCCTGGTCCTGGGTCGAGAAGATGTTGCAGGACGACCAGCGCACTTCGGCACCCAGGGCCACCAGGGTTTCGATCAGCACGGCGGTCTGGATGGTCATGTGGATGCAGCCGAGGATCTTGGCACCCTTGAGCGGTTGCTCTTGCAGGTACTTGCGGCGCAGACCCATCAGTGCTGGCATTTCGGATTCGGCGATGATGGTTTCGCGACGGCCCCAGGCGGCCAGGGAGATGTCGGCGACCTTGAAGTCGGTAAAACCTGCGGGCGTGTTTACAGCGCTCATTGAGAGCCTCCATTCGTAGTATGCGAATGGGCGCCGTTGTGCGTTAAGCGTCCGCAGGCGGACAACGCCCCATCCGAGCCTGACAGGTCGAGCCTGCTGCAGCGCCCCTCGGACAGGTGGCGGGAATGGCCCCGTTGCTGGCGGCCATGTGAAGCGTGGGCGATTATAGCCGCGCCACTGGCCGACGCCCAAGGTTTTCTGTCGATTAATCGAGACGATAGTCGATGTGCAATGGAGTACCACGGATGGCTCTGCCATCATGTCTGTACGATTGACAGACCGGTCAGGAGCCATGATGAACTTCCACACCCGCAAGTGGGTAAAACCCGAAGACCTCAATCCCAACGGCACGTTGTTCGGCGGCAGCCTGCTGCGCTGGATCGACGAAGAAGCGGCGATCTACGCCATCGTCCAGCTGGGCAACCAGCGCGTGGTCACCAAATACATCTCGGAGATCAACTTCGTCAGCGCCTCGCGCCAGGGCGACATCATCGAGCTGGGCATCACTGCCACCGAGTTCGGTCGCACCTCGATCACCCTCAAGTGTGAAGTGCGTAACAAGATCACCCGCAAGAGCATTCTCACCGTCGACAAGATGGTCTTCGTCAACCTCGGCGAGGATGGCCTGCCAGCACCCCACGGGCGCACCGAGATCAAGTACATCAAGGACCAGTTCGATACGCACGTCGAATAAGCCGCAAGCCGCAAGCCGCAAGCTACAAGCTACAAGCAAGAGCAAGATCTGCGCATGACGCGGCTCTTTCTTGTGGCTTGAAGCTTGAAGCTTGAAGCCCGGAGCCCGGAGCGGGCCGCGGCGTGGAGCCTAGCCTTCCGGCCGCGCGGTAACTCGTTTGACTACCCGTCCAATGCTCAATCCCTGTATCAGGATCGACGACAGCACCACGATGTAGGTGATGCTCAGCAGCAGGTCGCGCTCCTCGCCGGCGGGTAGCGACAGGGCGAGGGCCACTGAGACGCCGCCGCGCAGGCCGCCCCAGGTGAGTACGCGAATGGTACCTTGTGGCACGCTGCGCCAGCGCCGCAGCAGGAGGATGGCCGGGGCCACGGTCAGCAGGCGCGAGAGCAGCACCGCCAGCGCCAGGGTGGTGGCTGCCGCCACATGCAGCCAGTTGAACGGCAGCAGTAACAGCTCCAGGCCGATCAGGGCGAACAGCAGGGCATTGAGCATGTCGTCGATCAGTTCCCAGAAACCGTCCAGGTAGCGCCGGGTCATCTCGTTCATCGCCAGGTTGCGCCCCATGTTGCCGATGATCAGGCCGGCCACGACCATGGCGATTGGCGCCGAGACGTGCAGCTCGTAGGCCAGGGCCGAGCCGCCGATGACCAGCGCCAGGGTCAGCATGACCTCGACCTGATACTGTTCGATGCTCTTGATCATGCGGTAGGTCGCATAGCCGATGACCGCGCCGAACACGACGCCGCCAATGGCCTCACGGGCGAACAGCATGGCGGTGTCGGCGACGCTCGGCGTCTCGCCCAGTTGCGCAATGCCCAGCAGCACGGTGAACACCACGACCGCCGTGCCATCGTTGAACAGCGACTCGCCGACGATGGTGGTCTTCAGCGGTTTCGACGCATTGGCGGTGCGCAGCGCGCCGAGTACCGCGATCGGGTCGGTGGGCGAGATCAGCGCGCCGAACAGCAGGCAGTACAGCAGGCTCACATTCCAGCCGAACAGGGCAAAGATCCAGTGCGCCAGCAAGCCGATCACCACGGTGGCGATCAGCACGCCGACGGTGGCCAGCAGGCCGATCGGCCAGCGGTAGCTGCGCAGGTCGGCCAGGTTGACGTGCAGGGCGCCGGCGAACAACAGGAACGACAGCATCCAGTGCATCAACAGGTCGTTGAAGTCGATCTGGTTCATCAACCCTTCGACGCGCGCCTCAAGGCCCGGGAAGCCGATCAGGCTCAGGCCCTGGAGCATCAGCGAGAACAGCAATGCGGTGACCATCACGCCGATCGCCGGCGGCAAGCCGATGAAACGGTAATTGACGTAGGTGAGGAGGGTGGTCAGGCAGATAAATACAGCAACAATCTCAAGCATCCGAGGTCCTGTGGCAAATGGCATCCAACGCGGTGCCCGAAAAACGCGGGCAGTGCTTTGATGACCGGTCGAGGGGTGCGGGACACAGTTTTTGACTGCATTGGTTGACAGCGTTTCGGGCATCGGGTTTCCCAGGACTGCTCGAAAGGGCGCAAGACGGTATATAGTCCCGGCTGCAGGCCATTGACCGGTTTGCATGCTATTGCCAAGGACTCTCGCGTGTTAGCTACTTCGCTGGTGTTGATCGCGGCCCTGTTGCACGCGACGTGGAATACCCTGATCAAATTCAGTGGCGAGCGCCTGTTGGTGATTGCCAGCATGGACTCGGTGGCGCTGGTCTTCGCGGTGGCGGCGGTGGCCTTCGTCGAACTGCCGCCTGGGGCGGTATGGCCTTGGCTGATCGCCTCGGCGCTGGCCGAACAGTTGTACCGGTTCCTGCTGATAAAAGCCTATCGGGTTGGCGACCTGGGGCTGGTCTATCCTCTGATGCGGGGCTTGTCGCCACTGGTGGTGCTGGCGCTGACCCTGGCCTTCGCTGGCGAGTCGCTGAGCGACCGGCAAATCATCGGCATCCTGCTGATCCCCTGCGGCATGGCGTGCCTGTTGTGGCAGGGTGGAGGTGGCGAGCGCCTGCCTTGGTCGACGTTGCCGGTCGTGGCGCTGATCGGGCTGTGCATCGGTTGCTACACCTGGTTTGACGGCCAGGCCGTGCGTCTGTGGGGCAAGCCTTTCGATTACCTAGTCTGGCTCACCCTGCTCAGTGCCTGGCCGTTCCCCTTGCTGGCGAGCGTGGCGCGGCGCGCGCCGTTCCTGCTGTTCTGGCGCCTGCAGTGGCGGTTGGGGTTGGCGGTGGGGTTGTGCGTGCTGCTCAGCTACGCCCTGGTGCTGTGGGCTATGCACCTGGGTTCGGTGGCCGAGGCGGCCGCGCTGCGGGAACTCAGCGTGATCCTGGTGGTGCTGCTGGGCATGCGTTACCTCAAAGAACCTTTCGGCGGACCGAGGCTCTTAGCCTGCGGGCTGGTGCTGGCAGGCATGCTGGTAATGAAGCTCTGAAACCGACAATCTGACAAGGAATCCTCCATGACCGTTGCCTTCTGGTGTGTACTGATCGCGATCTTCCTGCCGCCACTTTGCGCCCTGATCGCCAAGTTGAGCAGCGGCCGCTTCGGCCTGGGCCACAACCACGATCCTCGGGCCTTCCTCGAAACCCTGCAAGGCCTGCCACGGCGCGCCCACGCAGCCCAGCAGAACGGCTACGAGGCCTTCCCGGCCTTTGCCGCGGCCGTGCTGATCGCCGATCTGGTCGGCAATGCCGAGCAGGTGACCCAGGACGTGCTGGCGGTGTTGTATATCACCAGCCGCCTGCTCTACATCATCTGCTACCTGGCCGACTGGGCCACCCTGCGGTCGCTGGTATGGTTCGCCGGCCTGGCCCTGATCGTTTCGCTGTTCATCGTCTCGGTCTGACTCACGGCACCTTGGGCACCTCAGGCAGCGCCGCGCCCTTGGGCCAGAGCAACCAGATCTGCCCTTGCTGCTTCATGTCGCCCGCCAGCTGGCCGGCCTCGCTGCCAGTCCCCCAGAAGAGGTCGGCGCGCACTTCGCCGGTGATGGCGCCGCCGGTGTCCTGGGCGGCCACCGGGCGCACCACGGGGCTGCCATCGGGCCGCGTGGTGGACAACCAGAGCAGGCTGCCCAACGGGATTACCTTGCGGTCGATGGCCACGCTATAGCCGGCGGTCAGCGGTACGTTGAGCGAACCACGCGGTCCTTCGTTGCTGTCGGGACGGCTGCTGAAGAACACGTAGCTTGGGTTGCTCGCCAGCAGTTCCGGTACCCGTGCCGGGTTGGCCTGGGCCCAGGCGTGGATGCTGCCCATGGTGACTTCTTCTTTCTTCAGTTGACCCTGCTCGACCAGCCAGCGTCCGATCGGCCGGTAGGGGTGGCCGTTCTGGTCGGCGTAACCGACGCGCAGCTGGCGCCCATCGTCGAGCTGGATACGGCCCGAACCCTGGATCTGCAGGAACTGCAGGTCCATCGGATCGGTCAGCCAGGCCAGTACCGGCGCCTTGACGCCGTCGCGGTTGATGACCTGCGCAGTGTCGTAGGGCTTGAGCACGCGGCCCTCCAGGCGGCCGCGCAGGCGCTTGCCCTTGAGCTCGGGGTAGACGCTGTCCAGAGCGACCACCACCATGTCCTCGGGCACGCCGTAGACCGGCACTCTGGCCGCGGCGGTCGCCGTCAGGCTGCCGGGGTAGACTGGCTCGTAGTAACCGGTGATAAGACCATTGGCGCTGTTTTCTGCAGAACGCAGGCCGTAGACCTGTAGCCGCTGCTCAAGGAAAGCGCGTACCTGGTCGGCATCGGCAGGCACCTGTACCGCGGCCTCGCAGGCGCTGGACCAGATCGGGTCGCGCTTGAGCCGCTCGCAGGCACTGCGCCAAGCCTCGAAACCGGCCAGCAGGTCGCTGTCGCTGACCGTGGGCAGGTCCTTCCAGTCGGCGTTGACGTAGGTAGCGATGGCGTGAGGCTCGGGTTTGGCGGTCTTGTCGCCGTCACAACCGGCCAGCAGGGCCAGGGCTGGAAGCGCCCAGGCGAGGTGGCGCAGAGCAGATTTCATGGGTGGAATCCTTGAGGGCGTGCTGACCCTGTGTTTGGTAAGGGTATTGGTCTTTATCGCGCAGGCGGGGATACTGGCGGCCCTTTCCGTGAGCCGATGTGACCGTGATGCTCAAACGTCTGACAGTCGTACTGCTGGTTGGCCTCTCCCTGGCTGCCTGCGAGCGTGTCGATCCTAACTCACCACTGGGCCAACGCAAGGCGATCTTCAAGCAGATGCTCAAGACCAGCGAGGACATGGGCGGCATGCTGCGCGGTCGCCTGCCGTTCGACGCAGCGAAGTTCGCCGAGGGCGCGGCGCGGCTCGATGGCCTGGCCCGCGCGCCGTGGCAGTATTTCCCGCAGGCAAAGGATGAAGGTGACAGCAACGCGCGGGCCGAGGTATGGGAGTGCCAGGCACGGTTTCAGGCACTGGCTCGGCAACTGGAGGGTGTCACAGGGGAACTGGTCGGCGTGACCCGCACCCAGCCGCTGGAGGCGGCGCAGCTGAAGGCGCCGATGGACAGCGTAGAGGCAGCCTGCAGGGCCTGTCACAGCGAGTTTCGTAACCACTGATCGGCAAGCAGCGGGGCGGTGCCGTCGCGGACAAGCCCACAGGTATGCGCCGCGCTTGCAGGCTTTGCTCTCTGCGCTTCAGCGCAGCCCAGCGGGCTGGGCGATCTTTCACAACCATGGTGTGGTCTGGAAAAACGTGGGACGCGCCGTCACTTTTCTAGCGTGTCCAGTGCCTCTTGCAGCTCTTTCTTGGACTCAGCCAGCTTGTCTTTGCGCTTGTTGATTTTCTCGGCATCGCCCTTCTTCATCGCCTTGTCCAGGTCTCGGGTGCGCTTGGAGACCTCGTGGCGTGCGTCCAGGACCTTCTGCTCACGTTCCTTGCGCAGGCCGGTGTCGGTGCAGTGCTCGGTGTTTTCCTTCAAGGCCTTTTCCAGGCCGCTGATTTGCCCCTGGTTGTTATGAGCGCGGGCCTCCTTGAGCTGGTTCTCGATGGCGCTACGCTTGGCGGCGCAGCCGGTCAGGCCCGGCGTCGGTTGCGCGGCCTGCAGGGAACTGGCGGCCAGGCCGAATGCAGACAGCAGGACGAGTGAGGAAAGCAGTTTCATGAAGCCTCCTAGCGGGGCAGTGCACAGAAATAATGTGGAAATCCTGCCTTGATTTCTTGGAATTAGGAACCCGTTGTAGATTTTTCCGAGAATAGAGCAGAAAAATCCTACGTTTCTAAGCGAAGAATTATTGCCCCGTGCTCCGCTAAAAACCCTCGATGGCCAACCTCTGCAGGTGTCCAGCCAGCGCTTGTACCTGGGGGTCCTGGAAAAAGCGCTGCAGCTGTTTGGCCCGCGTCGGGCCGATACCGAATTCATCATGCCATTGCCGGGCAGTTTTGGCGGCCAGTGTAGCCCAGCCGTGGCTCGACTCGACCTGCCTAGGCACAGGCGCGCCCAAGGCACGCAACCATTGTGCGAAGGGCCGTGTCCGGGCGCTGGCAAAACTCTGTAGCACCTGTTCGATGCGTACTGCGCCAAAGTCCGGTAAAGGTTGCAGGTGTTCGCCACGCAGTTCCAGCCAGTCTCCCAGGTTGGTGACCAGCCCGGCTCTGACCAGGCTGCGCCATACGCCAGATCCTACCCGCGGCAGATCCAGCCCCTGCTTGCCGCCGAGCCAGGTAAGCCGGGCGATGAACTGGTCCTCGCAACCGGGGCCGGCCTGCCAGCAGCTCATGGGATGAAAGCGTCCAGCGGGCGGCGATTGCACCGGCGGGCGCTCCGTGCTGCGGTGCACCACGTGTTCCAGGCGTGGAATGGTCAGGCCAGCCAGGCTGATGGCGACCTGGTCACCCGGGCGAATATCCAGGCGTTGCCAGCGCGCCAGCGAGCCCAGGCTCACTTGGCTGATTCGACGGTCATCCAAGGTGACCGGTTTCAGGCGCAACAGCGGAGTGACCCGCCCGGTCCGTCCGATCCTGAAGTGGACCTCGCGGACCTCGGCCAATACCTGGGCGAACGGATGCTTCCAGGCGGCGATCCAGTAAGGGGCCTGCGCCTTCCAGCGCGAGGCGGGTGGGCGTCGTCCTTGGCGCAGGATCACGCCATCGGTGGCAAAGGGCAGGGGCGAGCGGTACCAGTGATCGCGCCAGTATGCGGCATCGGCGAAGTGCTGGATCGGCTTGCTGTAGTGTGCGCTGTTGGCAAAGCCCAGCTTCTTCAGTTGGACCAATCGTTCGTCCTGGCTACCGGGACCCTCCGGCCAATCCCAGACGAACAGGCCGATGCCTTGCCCTTGTTCGGCGGACAGCTGCTTGCGGGCCATGAGGCCGGCGACGATGCTGCGTGCCTTGACGCTGCCCGCGGTGGCTTGTACGTGTGCATCGAGTCGCCAGAACAGCTCTCCTTGCAGGACCAGGTCGCGCGCTTGGGGTAGCTGCCGGGGTATTTCGTCGAGCCATTGCAGATGGCGGCTCCAGTCATGTCCACGTACGCCGTCGCCGCGGCTGAGCAGGCGCACCAGCCTGCCCTCCTGATAGATCAGGGTAACGGCAACACCGTCGACCTTGGGTTGTATCCACAGGTCTTCCTTTCCCTGCATCCAACGGCGCACTGCATGCTCGTCGGCAAGCTTGTCGACCCCCGTATGCGGCACCGGATGTGCGATCGGCCCGCTGGCGGTGGCGAGCGGATTGTCGCGGGTATGAACGTCGAAGCAGCCCTGCAGGCGCAGCAGGTGCTGACGACTCTGGTCGTAGATAGCGTCGTCGACGCGCGACACACCGAGGCGATGATAAGCGTCGTCCCACGCCTCGAGGGTTGAGCGCAGCTGGCGAATTTCCTCCTTTGCCCGCTCCGGTGGCCACGGCGGGCACGGTTCGGCGAGCAGGGCGGGCAGATAGACGCCACAGAACAGGGCGATAAGGCACTTGTGCAGCATGGCCAGCATCCTTGCTTGGCTATTTGGAAGTCCAAGCCTAGGCAAGGCAGGCCTGGCGTACCCCGGCGAGTTGTCAGCCTATGTGTCGGGCACGAAAAAGGCCCCGGCCGATCACTCGGGGGGCCTTTGCTGTCGCTTGGGTGTGCTTACAAACCGGCAGCGGCGCGCAGGGCGTCGACGCGGTCGGTGCGCTCCCAGGTAAAGGTGGTGAAGGTGTCGTCGCCGACGGTCTTCTGTTGTGGGGTGCGGCCGAAGTGGCCGTAGGCAGCGGTTTCCTGGTACATCGGGTGCAGCAGGTCAAGCATGGTGGTGATGGCGTAGGGGCGCAGGTCGAAGCACTCGCGCACCAGCTGGATGATCTTGTCGTCGGAGATCTTGCCAGTGCCGAAGGTATTCAGCGAGATGGAGGTCGGCTGGGCCACGCCGATGGCGTAGGACACCTGGATCTCGCAGCGCTCGGCCAGGCCCGCGGCAACGATGTTCTTGGCCACGTAGCGACCGGCGTAGGCGGCCGAACGGTCGACCTTGGACGGGTCCTTGCCGGAGAACGCGCCGCCACCGTGACGGGCCATGCCGCCGTAGCTGTCGACGATGATCTTGCGGCCGGTCAGGCCGCAGTCGCCCACTGGGCCACCGATGATGAACTGGCCGGTCGGATTGATGTGGAACTGAGTGTCCTTGTGCAGCAGTTCGGCCGGCAGGGTGTGCTTGACGATCAGTTCCATGACCGCTTCCTGCAGGTCTTTCTGCGCCACCTCGGGGTTGTGCTGGGTCGACAGGACCACGGCATCGATGCCCACGACCTTGCCGCCTTCGTAACGGCAGGTGACCTGCGACTTGGCGTCCGGACGCAGCCAGGGCAGCAGGCCCGACTTGCGCGCTTCGGCCTGGCGCTCGACCAGGCGGTGCGAGAAGCAGATCGGCGCAGGCATCAGCACGTCGGTCTCGTTGCTGGCATAGCCGAACATCAGGCCCTGATCACCGGCGCCCTGGTCTTCCGGCTTGGAGCGGTCGACGCCCTGGGCGATGTCCACGGACTGCTTGCCGATGATGTTCATCACCGCGCACGTGGCGCCGTCGAAGCCGACGTCGGAGCTGTTGTAGCCGATGTCGACGATGACTTTACGGACGATCTCTTCCAGGTCGACCCAGGCCGACGTGCTGACTTCGCCGGCAATGATGGCGACACCGGTCTTGACCAGGGTTTCGCAGGCCACGCGGGCGTACTTGTCCTGGGTGATGATGGCGTCCAGGACCGCGTCCGAAATCTGGTCGGCGATCTTGTCCGGATGGCCTTCAGATACGGACTCGGAGGTGAAAAGGGAATATTCGCTCATCTCGACGGGTTCCTAAAATTTACCGATGGTGAGTGTCGCCAGCAGGTCGCTCGAAATGGCGGACCTGAAGCTGGAAACCGTTACGCAAGCCCACATAGAGGCTATCCCCGGGAGTCAGTCCCGCAGCTGCGGCCCAGTCGGCCAGGTCTTCCTGCTCGAAGCCCAGCCAGAGATCGCCACAGGCTTCCCTGGCCCAGCCCTGGTCATGGCTGCACAGCTCGGTGACCAGCAGGCTGCCGCCTGCCCTCACACGGGTGGCCAGCCGCCGCAGGGCATCGGCCGGGTCGCTGAAATGGTGCAGCACCATGTTCAGCACTACGCAGTCGGCTTCCACATCCGTTGCACTGAGTGCATCGGCCAACTGCAGGTTCACGTTGTCCAGGCTCTCGCGCAGGCATACCTGGCGGGCCAGTTCGAGCATGGTCGGGCTGTTGTCCAGCGCGGTCACGCGGGCAAAGCGCCGGGCCAGCTCAGGGAGAAATTCGCCGTCGCCCGGGCCGACTTCCAGCGCGCTGGCCGCGACATCGAAGCTGAGTTTGTCGAGCAGCGCCAGCAGGCTTTCGCGGTACTGGGGCAGGCCGGCGATCAGGTCCTGCTGGGCGCGGAACTTCTCTTCCACGCGCAGGAAAAAGTCCTGACTGGTGGCGGCGCGACGTTGCTGCACCCGGGCGATGCGCGCCTGCACCTCGGCCGGCAGCGCCAGGCTATCGACCTCTTCGAGCAGCGCCGCATGCAGGCGTCCGCCCAGGCGCAGGCCATCAGGCAGGGCACGGCGGTAGAAGATCGCGTTGCCTTCGCGGCGCGTGGCCACCAGCTCAGCCTGAGCCAGCACCTTGAGGTGA
Source organism: Pseudomonadota bacterium (assembly GCA_023388335.1). Taxonomy (GTDB): domain Bacteria; phylum Pseudomonadota; class Gammaproteobacteria; order Pseudomonadales; family Pseudomonadaceae; genus Aquipseudomonas. The sequence continues at coordinate 10,814 of JAEWGL010000093.1, forward strand.
TGACTCATGCCCGACTGGCCAATGTCGAAGATCTGCGCCAGCTCCAGCACGCCGTAGGAGTCGCTGGCCAGGACCCGCAATACGTTCAGGCGCAGCGGGTCGCCGCCGGCCTTGCACAGGGCGGTCAGGTCATCGCTTGGCTCATGGCGTAATGAAGGCGCGCGTAGGTTCATGGTGCGGCAGTCTAGACAGGGTATCCGGCGCTCGCAATAGCAATATCAAAAAGTTTTGATATTGCTCGATAGGTGGGCGTCGTGGCTGGGGAGGTCTGGCTGCATTCGCGGCAATCCCGCTCCCAGATGGGATGGGGCCTGAGCCTTGGGATCGGTTGCGCTGGTGACGGGCTTGCCCGCGAATGCAGCGCCGCTTATCGCGCTGACTCGCCACTTTTTGCCGAATTGTCCACCAATCACAGGAAAATCGGGTGGCTTCGTCCATCCGTCATTGCCCCCAAGGCCGCCGTGGGCGAAAATGGCCGTCTTTTTTCGTTTCATCACTTTCAAGCCCCAGGAGATTAGCGATGCCCAGCCGTCGTGAACGTGCCAACGCCATTCGTGCCCTCAGCATGGATGCCGTGCAAAAGGCCAACAGCGGCCACCCCGGTGCCCCCATGGGCATGGCAGATATCGCCGAGGTGCTTTGGCGCGACTATCTGAAGCACAACCCGAGCAATCCGAGCTTCGCCGATCGGGACCGCTTCGTGCTGTCTAACGGCCACGGTTCGATGCTGATCTATTCACTGCTGCACCTGACCGGCTACGACCTGTCCATCGACGACCTGAAGAACT
>JAEWGL010000218.1 GCA_023388335.1 Pseudomonadota bacterium
TGCGTTCGATCTCAAAGCACTCGGGCGCCTTGATGTCTTCCAGGTTGATGCCACCGAAGGTGATGGAGATGCGCTTGACGGTATCGATGAAAGCCTGCGGGCTTTCGGAGTCGACTTCGATGTCGAATACATCGATACCCGCAAAACGCTTGAACAGAACGCCCTTGCCTTCCATGACCGGCTTGGATGCCAGTGGGCCGAGGTTGCCCAGGCCCAAGATGGCGGTACCGTCGGAGATCACCGCGACCAGGTTGCCCTTGCCGGTGTATTTGTAGGCCAGCTCTGGATCACGACCGATTTCGCGCACAGGCTCGGCAACACCCGGGCTGTAGGCCAGGGACAGGTCACGAGCGGTGGCGGTCGGTTTGGTGAGCTCGACGCTCAGTTTCCCCGGACGAGGCTGAGCATGGTATTCGAGAGCGGCGGTTTTCAGATCTGACATGGTGGGCATTCCGCTATTTAACTGTTCTGACGGACCGCCGAGGATACGCAAAGTGCCGGGGGGCGACAAGACTGCCCGGTCACTTGTGTCAAGGCCCTAGACCTACGACTTTACGCTATAACCCGCACGGCACAAGGGTTACAGTGTGTACAATTTAAATCTGGAATGTCTACAACTTTTAACTGTCAGCGCCGTTCGAGCATGCTCGCATCGGTCAGTGGCAATACCCAGCGCCGCTGGCCGGGTTTCAACCCACCCTTGCGGGAGCGTTCCAGCACCCAGCCGCGGGCTTCGACCTGCCGCCCCTTCAGGCCGTCGAAGAACTTCGCCGGAAATTGACGCTGCAGTCGCACTGGCACGTGAAGCACCACGGCACTCCCAAGCTCCAGCCAGACTCCGCCACGGTTGCGTTCGATCTTCTGTACCCGCCCACCAATGACCGCGAAACCGGGTTTGCGCACAGCCTCCGGGCGCAGTACCGGCGACTGCCGCCACAAGCCCGTCCGCGCCTTGCGGGCAACGTGTTCGGCGGCATGCTGACAACCGGCCAGGCGTACATTCGGCGCGACCGCCACGCGATAGCCCAACCCCTCGCTTAGCAGGATAGCTTCTAGATTGTCGCCATTGCGCCCGTAGAGGTGAGCCAGCGTACGGCCATATTTGTCCTTGGGCTCCACACCTGGCACTAGCCCCACCCGACCGTCGTTGGCCTTGATCAAGGACTGCAGGCGGCTTCGGGCAGCTTCGGCGTAAGGCTCGCTGGTACGGCCCTTGCGGCCGATCTCAGGTGCATTGATACCGATCAGACGAACGCTGCGACCGTCGGTCAGGCGTACCGTGTCGCCATCGACGATGTAGCGCACCGCCACTTGCTGAACCCGCGTCGGCGTGGGACAGAACGCCTCGGCCGGCAAGTGCCAAATTGCGCCCACAAAAAAGGCGCCCACCAGGGACGCCTTTTTCAGCAACAGCGCGAATCCCGAAGGCTTCGCCGTGCGCATTCTTACTTCTTGGCACCGAACATGCCGAAGCGGTCGGCGAACTTCTGTACGCGGCCGCCGGTGTCCAGCACTTTCTGCTTACCGGTGTAGAACGGGTGGCACTGGGAGCACACGTCGATCGCCAGCGGCTTGGCCAGGGTCGAACGGGTTTCGAACTTGCTGCCGCAGCTGCAGGTGACTGCAACTACTTCATAATTCGGATGAATATCTGCTTTCATGGTCACTTCCTCGGCTGCGTGCCGCCACCCAACACCATTGTTGAATACCGCACGTAATTAGGCGGCGAATAATACCAGAGCGCAGCGCCAGCGCAAGTTGTCGCGTGTACCGACTGTCGTCTGCTAGTCTCGCCGGGTTACCCATGCCCTCCAGAGAACCTCCTGCGTGTCCGACGTCATCCTGCGCCTTGCCCTGCCCTCGCCCCTGCGTCGCCTGTTCGACTACCGGGCCACGGCGAGCATGGCGCGCCAGGCCCTGACCCCAGGCATGCGCATCCGCGTGCCCTTCGGCCGTCGCGAGATGATCGGCGTGCTGGTGGAAGTCTGCGACCAGAGTGAAGTGCCCGTCGACAAGCTCAAGCCGGCCATCGCCTTGCTCGACCCGGTATCGCCGCTGCCGCCGGCGCTGTTCAAACTGTGCCTGTGGACCGCCCAGTACTACCAGCACAGTCTGGGCGACACCCTGAACTGGGCCTTGCCGACCCTGCTGCGTCAGGGCGAGCCGGCCGAGGCCCGCCAAGAGCGGTTCTGGCAGATAGTCCCGGGGGCTCGCCTGGACGACCCGCGCATCGCCCGCGCCCCGCGCCAGCGCGAGGCCTTGCAGGCGCTGGCCCAGCATCCACACGGCGTGGCCCATGCGGTGCTGACCAAGCTGGGCCTAAGTAAAGACAGCCTCGATCTGCTGCTGGCCAAGGATTTGGTGCAAGTCGAGGTACGCCGCCACCTGCCGCAGGCGCGGCACGAGCACTGGCTGGCGCAGCCGGAACTGCGCCTTAACGAGGAGCAGCAGGCGGCCTTCAGCGCCGTGCGCTCGAGCTTTGGCAGCTTCCATGCGTTTCTCTTGGCCGGGGTGACCGGCAGTGGCAAGACCGAGGTCTATCTGCAACTGATCCGCGAGACCCTCGAGGCTGGCAAACAGGCATTGATCCTGATCCCCGAGATCAACCTCGGCCCACAAACCCTGGCGCGCTTCGAGCAACGCTTCAACGCGCGCATCGCCCTGCTGCACTCGGCGGTCAACGACCGCGAGCGCCTCGACGCCTGGCTGGCTGCGCGCGATGGCGAGGCGGACATCATCATCGGCACCCGCTCGGCGCTCTTCACGCCGATGAAGCACCCTGGGCTGATCATCATCGACGAGGAACACGACAGCTCCTACAAGCAGCAGGAAGGCCTGCGCTACCACGCTCGCGACCTGGCGCTGGTACGGGCGCACCAGGAGAACATCCCGATCCTCCTGGGTTCGGCCACGCCGTCGCTGGAAAGCCTGCACAACGCCCACAGCGGCCGCTACGGCCTGCTACGCATGAATCAGCGCGCCGGTGGCGCCCGCCAGCCGCGCTTCCTGCGCCTGGACGTGAAGAGTCGACCACTGGACAGCGGCATCAGCGGCCCCTTGCAGCAGGTGATCGGCCAGACCCTGGCGGCCGGCCAGCAGGTGCTGGTGTTTCTCAATCGACGTGGCTTTGCCCCGACCCTGCTGTGTCATGACTGCGGCTGGCTTTCCGAATGCCCGCGCTGCGATGCGCGCATGACCGTGCACCAGCGCTCGGGTGTGCTGCGCTGCCACCACTGCGGCCATGACGAACGTTTGCCGCGCCAGTGCCCGCAATGCAATCACGTCGACCTGCGGCCAGTGGGGGCCGGCACGGAACGCGCCGAAGAGCGCCTGAAGGTGCTGTTTCCCCAGTTCCCGGTGCTGCGTGTGGATCGCGACAGCACTGCGCGCAAGGACGCCATGCACAACCTGTTCGCGACCATCCAGCGCGGGCAGCCGTGCATCCTGGTCGGCACCCAGATGTTGGCCAAGGGGCATCACTTCCCGCGGGTGACCCTGGTGGCGATCCTCGATGCCGACGGCGGGCTGTTTTCCGGCGACTTCCGCGCCGCCGAACGTATGGCCCAACTGATTGTCCAGGTGGCCGGCCGCGCCGGACGCGCCGAGGAGCCCGGCAAAGTCATCGTCCAGACCCACCTGGCCGACCACCCGCTGCTGGTGCAACTGACCGAGCAGGGTTACTTCGCCTTCGCCGAGCAAGCCCTGAGCGAGCGCCGCGCCGCCGGGCTGCCGCCCTTCGCTCATCTCGCCCTGCTGCGCGCCGAAGCGCACAAGCCGGGCCAGGCCGAGGGCTTCCTCGATCAAGCCTGCGCCGCCGCCGAGCAGTTGCTGGTCGAGCACGGCCTCAAGGGCATCGAGCTGTTGGGCCCGGTCCCGGCGCCCATGGAGCGCCGCGCCGGACGGTTTCGCGCGCAGCTGTTGCTGCAGGCCAATGCCCGGGCACCGCTGCATCGACTGATCAGCGCCTGGTTGCTACTGTTGGAGCAAATGCCGTCCGGGCGGCAGGTGCGCTGGTCGGTGGATGTCGACCCTGTCGATCTTTATTGAGCTGCAAGCGACAAGCTTCACGCGGCAAGACAGATCAGACCGGCGCACGGACCGCTTTCTTGCAGCGTGGAGCTTACCGCTTGCGGCTCCAAGGTTGGCAACCCGGCCCAGGCAACGGATAATGCCCAGTTTTTCCACCTGCGCATCGAAGCGCCGCCGCGCTTGCGGTCGAAAGAGAAGCCCATGAAAGACACCATTCGCCAGCTGATCCAGCAAGCCCTCACCCAACTCGTCACCGACGGTGTGCTGCCTGAAGGGCTGACGCCGGCGATCCAGGTGGAAAACGCCCGGGACAAGACCCACGGCGACTTCGCCAGCAACATTGCCATGATGCTGGCCAAGCCGGCCGGCATGAAGCCGCGCGACCTGGCCGAGAAGCTCATCGCCGCCCTGCCGGCCAGCGACGACATCAGCAAGGTCGAGATCGCCGGCCCCGGCTTCCTCAATTTCTTCCAGAACACCCAGGCCCTGGCCAGCCGCCTCGACGCCGCCCTGGCCGACGCCCATCTGGGCGTGCGCAAGGCCGGCGCGGCCGAGAAGGTGGTCGTCGACCTGTCGGCGCCGAACCTGGCCAAGGAGATGCATGTCGGTCACCTGCGCTCGACCATCATCGGCGACAGCGTCGCCCGCGTTCTGGAGTTCCTTGGCGACCAGGTGATCCGTCAGAACCACGTCGGCGACTGGGGCACCCAGTTCGGCATGCTGATGGCCTACCTGTCAGAGAACCCGGTCACCAGCGACGAGCTGTCGGACCTCGAGAACTTCTACCGCGCAGCGAAGAAACGCTTCGACGAATCCGAGGCATTCGCCACCCGCGCCCGCGGCCTGGTAGTCAAGCTGCAGGCCGGCGACCCGGATTGCATGGCCTTGTGGACACGCTTCAAGGATATTTCCCTGTCGCATTGCCAGAAGACCTACGAACTGCTCAACGTCAAGCTGTCCATGGCCGACGTGATGGGCGAGAGCGCCTACAACGACGACCTGGCCAATGTAGTTGCCGACCTCAAGGCCCAGGGCCTGCTGGTCGAAAGCCAGGGCGCCCAGTGCGTGTTCCTCGACGAGTTCAAGAACGCCGAGGGCGATCCGTTGCCGGTCATCGTGCAGAAGGCCGACGGCGGCTACCTGTACGCCACCACCGACCTGGCCGCGGTGCGCTACCGCAGCAACGTGCTCAAGGCCGACCGTGCGCTGTACTTCGTCGACCAACGCCAGGCGCTGCACTTCAACCAGGTGTTCGAAGTCGCCCGCCGCGCAGGCTTCGTCGGCCATCCGATGCAGATGGAACACATGGGCTTCGGCACCATGAACGGTGCCGACGGCCGGCCGTTCAAGACGCGCGATGGCGGCACCGTCAAGCTGGTCGACCTGCTGACCGAAGCCAAGGAGCGCGCCTACGCCCTGGTCAAAGAAAAGAACCCTACGCTGCCCGAAGCGGAACTGCGTGCCATTGGCGAGGTGGTGGGCATCGGCGCGGTGAAGTACGCCGACCTGTCCAAGCACCGCACCAGCGACTACAGCTTCAACTTCGAGCTGATGCTCAACTTCGAGGGCAACACCGCGCCCTACTTGCTATACGCCTACACCCGCGTGGCCGGCGTGTTCCGCAAGCTGGGCAAGGGCTATGACGAGGTCGATGGCCAGATCGTGCTGCAAGCCGCCCATGAACAGGACCTGGCCGCGCGCCTGGCACAATTCGGCGAGATCCTCAACAACGTCGCCGACAAGGGCACCCCGCACGTGCTGTGCAGCTACCTGTACGACATTGCCGGCCTGTTCTCCAGCTTCTACGAGAACTGCCCGATCCTCGCCGCCGACACCCCTGAGCAGCAGCAAAGCCGCCTGCGCCTGGCCGCCCTGACCGGCCGCACCCTCAAGCAGGGTCTGGAACTGCTGGGCCTGGAAACCCTGGAGCGCATGTAAGTTGGCCGCCAAGAAAAAACCTGCGCCCAAGCGCGGCGCCAGTCGCCACCAGGCTCCGGCCAAACAGCCGATTCCGGGCTGGGTCTGGCTGGCCGTCGGTCTGACCGTGGGCGCCTTCGTCGTTTTCCTGATGAAGCTCGAACCGGGCGCTGGTGACATCAAGCGCGCCAAGCCCGAGGAACAGAAAGCCCAGAAGATTGCCGAGGCCAACAAGACCGCGCCCAGCCCGCAGCAGCCGGTCAAGCCCAAGTACGATTTCTACACCTTGCTGCCCGAGTCCGAGGTCATCGTGCCGCCCGAAGCGGTGCCGGAGAAGACTCCGCCAGTGCCCGCACAGCCGACCACCCCGGTGACGCCGGCGGAAGCGGCGAAAATCGACACCGCCCGCGCCCAGGCCGCGCTGCTGGGGCAGACGCCGCCACCGGCGCCGCCGGTGATCAAACCGGCGGCCACCACCCAGTTCTTCCTGCAGGCCGGCTCGTTCCGCAAGCAGGCCGATGCCGACAAGGTCCGCGCACAGATCATCCTGCTCGGCCAGGCGGTGAAAGTGGAGTCGGGCACGGTAAAGGAAGAGACCTGGTACCGGGTGCTGGTCGGTCCGTTCAGCAACCGCGAACAGCTGACCGTGGCCCAGAAACAACTGGCCGCAAGCGGGTTCAGCAACCTGCTGCTGCAACAGCGGCAGATTCGCCAGTAACACCAGAAGGCCTTGTCACCCTGGCGGCGACAAGGCCTTTTTACTGTTCAACGGCGCTCGCGGTTGACCTGCGACACCTGGGCGTTGAGCGTCCAGAAGTCGTACAGCACCCCAATGAAGAACAGACCACCGGTGAACAGGTAGATCACGGCGGAGATCCATTTCGCCTGGTAGAACCGATGCAGACCGAAGATCCCGGTGAAGGTCAGCAGCAACCACGCCACGTTGTAGTCCAGCCGGCCAGGCTGAAAGCGCCTGTCTGCCTCTCGGTCCATGGCCGGAATCAGGAACAGGTCGATCAGCCAGCCAATGCCCAGCAGTCCCAGGGTGAAGAACCACAGCGTCCCGGTGATTGGCTTGCCGTAGTAGAAACGGTGCGAGCCGGTGAAGCCAAAGATCCACAGCAGGTAACCGATGACCTTGCTGTGGGTATCGTGCTGCGGCTCGGCATGTTGATAACTGTTCATACGTCTGCCCTCTCGGGTTAGCGAAAAATTTTCTAAGAAAAAATGTGACCTTTTGACCAGTAGCCGACGCATGGCATCCCCGCAATCGACCAACGGATCAAAATTTGATCAAAAAGCTGTTATAAAGTTGCGCGCCAATATGCCAACACAACATGAGCTTTGCCTATGCCACCTTTTTTCAAGACATGGCTTACCCTCTGCCTATTATTGCCCCTGGCCGCCCACGCCACCAATCGTGAGCAACGTCTTCCCAATGGCTTCAGCGGCTATACCACCAACGCAGCGGTAAAACGCGTGCCGGCGAAACAGCCCGTGAGCCGTGCACGTCCGTCCAATGCGGCCAAGGCGCCAGGCCTGAGCGTGGCCTCGATGTCGACCAAGCAGAGCAGTGACGTGCTCAGCCGCGCCGTGAACGTCCTCGGTACGCCTTACCGTTGGGGCGGCAGCAGCCCGAGCAAGGGCTTCGACTGCAGCGGCCTGGTCAAGTATGCGTTCAACGATGTCGAGGATGTCGATTTGCCGCGCACCTCCAGTGCCATGGCCCAGGGCCACGGCGTCAAGGTCGCTCGCAACGACCTCAAGCCTGGTGATCTGATCTTCTTCAACATCAAGAGCCGCCGGGTCAACCATGTGGCGATCTACCTGGGCAACGACCGCTTCATCCACGCCCCCCGCCGCGGCAAGAACGTCAGCATCGACACGCTTAACAAGCCGTACTGGAAGAAGCACTACGTGGTCGCCAAACGCGTCCTGCCCAAGGAACAACAAGAAGGCCTGCGCCTGGCCAAGCGCTGAGTCGCCGCTGTGCGTCGACTATAGTTGCCAAGCTCATGCAACGTCTGTGTGAGAGTACCTAGCCTCGGCTGTGCGCTCACACAGAGACGATTTCCAGGGCCGCCCACCGTGCTTTTAAAGCTTCGAGACCTGATCCAGGCCAATCAGCCCTTGGGCAACCAAACCGTGCAGAGCTGCGTCCAATGTCTGCATCCCCTTCCCGGCGCCGCTCTGCATCACCGAATGCAATTGTGCCGAACGCCCCTCCCGAATCAGGTTGCGCACGGCCGGCGTCGCCACCAGTACCTCCCGTGCCGCCACCCTGCCGCCATCGACACGCTTGATCAATTGCTGCGCTACCACGACCTGTAAGGACTCGGCCAACATGGCCCGCACCAGCGCTTTTTCTTCGGCGGCAAAGACTTCGACCAGCCGGTCGATGCTGCTCGCCGCTGAACGGGTATGCACGGTCGCCAGCACCAGATGCCCGGTTTCCGCGGCCCGCAGGGCCAGGCGGATGGTGTCGAGGTCGCGCAGTTCGCCAATCATGATCACGTCCGGGTCCTGGCGCAGGGCGCTGCGCAGGCCTTGGGCGAAGCCCAGGCTGTGGCGACCGATCTCGCGCTGATTGACCAGGCTGCGTTGGCTGCTGTGGATAACTTCGATGGGGTCTTCCAGGGTGATGATGTGCAGTGGCCATTCACGGTTAAGCTGATCGACCAGGGCGGCCAGGGTGGTGGACTTGCCACTGCCTGTGGGCCCACCGACCAACACCAGTCCGCTGCTGCATTGGGTAATGAGGCGAAACACTTCTGTCAGGCCAAGTTCGCTCAACACAGGTATCCGGGAAGGGATCACCCGGAAGCTGGCGGCGTGCCCCTGGCGTTGCTCGAACAGGTTCAGGCGAAAGCGGCCCAGGTCCGGCAATTGCAATCCCAGATCCAGCTCCTGGCCCTGCGCAGGCAGCGGTTGCCCGGCCTGCTCGAGCAACTGCCCAAGACCAGCACGCAAGGCCGCTGGCTGCAGCCGCGGCAGCTCCAGGCGCAACAATTCGCCATCCAGGCGCAGCATCGGTATTTCGCCCGCCGCCAGGTGCAGGTCCGAAGCCCCTGCGCCAACGGCCTGGGCCAAGAGGTCGGTCACGTCCATGAGACTCCCCAAAGGCTGCCAAGCAGGTAGAATGCCGCAGACTCCAAAGCCCTTGGCATCGATCAATGTCCACCATAGCAGACAACCTTTGCGCGCTTGCCGCACGCATCGACAGCGCGGCGAAAGCAGCCGGGCGTAACCCGGCCAGCGTCCGACTGCTGGCCGTGAGCAAGACCAAACCGGCCAGCGCCATCCGTGAAGCCCACGCCGCCGGCGTGAGTGACGTGGGCGAGAACTACCTCCAGGAAGCCTTGGCCAAGCAGCAAGCGTTGCGCGACCTGCCCTTGACCTGGCACTTCATCGGCCCCATTCAATCGAACAAGACGCGAGCCATCGCCGAACATTTCGATTGGGTACATGCCGTGGACCGCTTGAAGATCGCCCAGCGCCTGTCCGAACAACGCCCCGAAGGCCTGCCGCCGCTCAACCTGTGCCTGCAGGTGAATGTCAGCGGCGAAGCCAGCAAATCCGGCTGCGAACCCGCGGAACTGCCCGCCCTGGCCAACGCCATTGCCGGCCTGCCCGGCCTGCGCTTGCGCGGGCTGATGGCGATTCCCGAGCCCACCGAGGACCGCGCCGCTCAGGAAGCTGCCTTCGCCACGCTGCGCCAGCTGCAGGAGGAACTGGCACTTGGCCTGGACACACTGTCCATGGGCATGAGCCACGACCTGGAGGCCGCCATCGCCCAGGGCGCGACCTGGGTTCGCATCGGTACCGCCTTGTTCGGTGCCCGCGACTACGGTCACACCTGATCCATGCTTTACTCTCTCTTTCCCTCAAGGACCTGACATGAGCAAGACGCGTATTGCCTTTATCGGCGCCGGCAACATGGCCGCCAGCCTGATCGGCGGCCTGCGTGCCCAAGGCCTGGATGCTTCGCAGATCCGCGCCAGCGATCCGGGCGCCGAGACCCGGGCGAGGATCCACGCCGAGCACGCCATCGACGTGTTCGAAGACAACGCCCAGGCCATTGAGGGCGCCGACGTGATCGTATTGGCGGTCAAGCCACAGGTCATGAAGGCGGTCTGCCTGGCCCTGCAACCGAACCTTGCTCCCGGTCAGCTGATCGTCTCGATCGCCGCCGGCATCACCTGCGCCAGCATGAACGCCTGGCTCGGCCCTCAGCCGATCGTGCGCTGCATGCCCAACACTCCCTCGTTGCTGCGCCAGGGCGTCAGCGGCCTATATGCCACCGCCGAAGTCTCGCAGGCCCAGCGCGAGCAGGCCGAGCAACTGCTGTCGGCCGTGGGCCTCGCCCTGTGGCTGGAACAGGAGCAACAGCTGGACGCGGTGACCGCCGTTTCCGGCAGCGGCCCGGCGTATTTCTTCCTGCTGATCGAGGCAATGACCGCCGCGGGCGAGAAGCTCGGCCTGCCACGCGAAACCGCCTCGCGCCTGACCCTGCAGACCGCCCTGGGCGCCGCGCACATGGCGGTTGCCAGCGACGTCGACGCGGCCGAGTTGCGCCGTCGCGTGACCTCCCCGGCCGGCACCACGGAAGCGGCGATCACGTCATTCCAGGCCAATGGATTCGAACACCTGGTCGAGCAGGCACTGGACGCCGCCGCGCGGCGCTCCGCCGAGCTGGCCGAACAACTGGGCAAATAAGGAGCTCTAGATGAATGCACTGTCTGGCGCCATGATTTTCGTGGTGCAAACCCTGGTCAGCCTGTACCTGGTGATCGTCCTGCTGCGCTTCGTGCTGCAGATGGTCAAGGCCGACTTCTACAACCCACTGAGCCAGTTCGCCGTGCGGGCCACCCAACCGCTGCTCAAGCCGATCCGCCGCATCGTGCCGAGCATCGCCGGCCTGGACACCTCGTCGCTGCTGCTGGCGGTGATCATCCAGGCCTTGCTGATGGCATTCGTGCTGATGGTCAGCTACGGCACCTTCGGCGACATCCTGCACCTGGTGATGTGGGCGCTGCTCGGCGTCGCCTCGCTGTTCCTGAAGATCTTCTGGGTGGCGATGATCGTCATGGTGATCATCTCCTGGGTCGCGCCCAACAGCCATAACCCGGCTGCCGAACTCGCCTATCAGATCAGCGAACCGGTGCTCGCGCCCTTCCGCAAACTGGTCCCCAACCTGGGCGGCATGGACATCTCGCCGATCTTCGCCTTCCTGGCGATCCAGGTGATCCAGTCCTTCGTCATGCCGCCGCTGGCTGCCTATGCCGGCATGCCTCAGGAACTGTGGCGGATGATCTGATCCTGTTTGCCCCGAGCGGCACGCTGTTGCTTGCCGCTCGGGGTAGCGGTCTTTAGACTTACGCCTCATTCACGCGTGAGCAGGGTCGATGTCCACTGTCTTTCCCGAAGATTCTGTCGGTCTGGTAACACCGCAACTGGCGCGGTTCGATGAGCCCCTGGCCCTGGCCTGCGGGCGTTCGCTGCCCTCCTACGAGTTGATCTACGAAACCTACGGCACCCTCAACAGCGCGGCCAGCAACGCGGTGCTGATCTGCCATGCGTTGTCGGGTCACCACCATGCCGCCGGCTACCACAGCGCCACCGACCGCAAACCGGGCTGGTGGGACAGCTGCATCGGCCCCGGCAAGCCGATCGATACCAATCGTTTCTTCGTGGTCAGCCTGAACAACCTCGGCGGCTGTAACGGCAGCACGGGCCCCAGCAGCCCCAACCCCGCCACCGGCAAGCCCTACGGCGCCGATTTCCCGGTACTGACCGTGGAAGACTGGGTGCACAGCCAGGCGCGCCTGGCCGACCGCCTGGGCATCGGCCAGTGGGCCGCGGTGGTCGGCGGCAGCTTGGGCGGCATGCAGGCCCTGCAGTGGACCATCACCTACCCGGATCGCGTGCGCCACTGCGTGGACATCGCCTCGGCGCCCAAGCTTTCGGCGCAGAACATCGCCTTCAACGAAGTAGCCCGCCAGGCCATCCTGACCGATCCGGAATTCCACGGTGGATCCTTCCAGGACCAAGGTGTGATTCCCAAGCGCGGCCTGATGCTCGCGCGCATGGTGGGCCATATCACCTACCTGTCCGATGACTCCATGGGCGAGAAGTTCGGCCGCGAACTCAAGAGCGACAAGCTCAACTACGACTTCCACAGCGTCGAATTCCAGGTTGAAAGCTACCTGCGCTACCAGGGCGAGGAATTCTCCGGGCGCTTCGACGCCAACACCTATTTGCTGATGACCAAGGCGCTGGACTACTTCGACCCGGCCGCGGCCCAGGGTGGCGACCTTGCCGCGACCCTGGCCGGGGTAACGGCGCAGTACTGCATCATGTCGTTCACCACCGATTGGCGTTTCTCCCCAGCCCGCTCGCGGGAGATCGTCGATGCCCTCATGGCCGCGCGCAAGAATGTCTGTTATCTGGAGATCGACTCGCCTTATGGCCACGATGCCTTCCTGATCCCGACCCAGCGCTACATGCAGGGTTTTTCGAACTACATGAATCGCATCGCACTGTGAGGGCAGCATGAGAGCCGACCTGGAAATCATCCAACAATGGATCCCCGCTGGCAGCCGGGTATTGGACCTTGGCTGTGGCAACGGTGAACTGCTGGCCTCGTTGCGCGACCGCAAGCAGGTCACTGGCTACGGCCTGGAAATCGACGCCGAGAACATCGCCGCCTGCGTCGCCAAGGGTGTCAATGTCATCGAGCAAGACCTCGACAAGGGCCTGGGCAACTTCGCCAGCAACAGCTTCGACGTCGTGGTCATGACCCAGGCGCTGCAGGCCGTGGAATATCCAGACCGGATCCTCGACGAGATGCTGCGCGTGGGCCGCCAGTGCATCATCACCTTCCCCAATTTCGGTCACTGGCGCTGCCGCTGGTACCTGGCGACCAAAGGTCGCATGCCGGTCTCGGACTTCATGCCGTATACCTGGTACAACACGCCGAACATCCACTTCTGTACCTTCGAGGACTTTGAGGCGCTGTGCAGCGAGCGCCACGCCCAGGTCATTGATCGGCTGGCCGTCGACCGTCTGCACCGTAATGGGTGGGCGGGTCGGCTTTGGCCTAATCTTCTAGGGGAAATCGGCATCTATCGTGTCAGCAGTCCCGGCCTGCAGGAACATCAGGTCGCGGTCTGATCCGTTTACCAGAGGAACAGGATCATGCGCCGTCTCGCTCTGCTACTGATCAGCCTATGGCTGGCCCTGCCCGTGCAGGCGGCCGACGCCGCCAAGCCCGAGCGCAAGGAAGTCTTCGGCGACGTGACGGTCCACTACAACGCCTTCACCTCCAGCATGGTGCAACCGGAGGTGGCGGCGGCCACGGGGCTGGTGCGCAGCAAGCATCAGGGCGTGCTCAACATTGCCGTGGTCAAGGCCGGCAAGCCGGGCATGGCGGTGGTCAGCGGTGCCGTGAAGGACCTGACCGGACGCAGCAGCCCGCTGTCGTTCAGGCAGATCACCGATCATGGCGCGGTGTACTACATCGCCCAGTTCAAGATCGACCAGCCGCAGACCCTGACCTTCGACCTGAATGTCGAGACCGGCGGCGTCAGCCATAAACTCAGCTTCAACCAGGACGTATTCCCAGGCGAATGATGAACTTCCAGCAACTCGTACTGGCCAGCCACAACGCTGGCAAACTCAAGGAACTGCAGGCCATGCTCGGCGCGTCCGTGCAGCTGCGTTCGATTGGCGAATTCAGCGCCGTGGAGCCGGAAGAGACCGGCCTATCGTTCGTCGAGAACGCCATCCTCAAGGCGCGCAATGCCGCGCGCCTCTCCGGCCTGCCGGCCCTGGCCGACGACTCTGGCCTTGCGGTGGACTTTCTGGGCGGCGCGCCGGGCATCTACTCGGCGCGGTACGCCGACGGTCAGGGTGACGCGGCGAACAACGCCAAGCTGCTCGAGGCGCTCAAGGATGTGCCCGAAGCGCAGCGCGGTGCGCAGTTCGTCTGCGTCCTGGCCCTGGTCCGGCATGCCGACGATCCGCTGCCGATTCTCTGCGAAGGTTTGTGGCACGGGCGCATCCTGCGCCAGGCCAGCGGCGAGCACGGTTTTGGCTACGACCCGCTGTTCTGGGTGCCGGAGCGCAACTGCTCCAGCGCCGACCTGAACCCCGTCGAAAAAAACCAGCTCAGCCATCGCGCCCGAGCCATGGCGCTGCTGCGCCAGCGTCTGGGACTGGCATGACCGACCACCCTCTCATCCAGCCGTTGCATCCAGGCGCGGCAGGTTTCAGCACCCAATCACCACGGGTGGCGCTGCCACAGCTGCCGCCCCTGGCGTTGTACATCCATATTCCCTGGTGCGTGCGCAAATGCCCGTACTGCGATTTCAATTCCCACGCGGCTACTCCTGAACTGCCTGAGGACGCCTACGTCGATGCCCTGCTGGCTGATCTGGAGCAAGAGCTGCCAGCGGTGCATGGCCGAGCGATCAGCACGATCTTCTTCGGTGGCGGGACCCCTAGCCTGTTCAGCGCCCGTGCCCTGGGCCGCCTGCTGGCCGGCGTGGAGCAACGCATCCCGTTTGCCCCGGACATCGAGATCACACTCGAGGCCAACCCCGGGACCTTCGAGCAGGACAAGTTCAAGGCCTACCGGCAACTGGGGATCAATCGCCTGTCGATCGGCGTGCAAAGCTTCCAGCAGGCCAAGCTCGAAGCCTTGGGGCGTATCCACAACGGCGACGAGGCCGTACGCGCGGCCGGCATGGCGCGTGCCGCGGGCTTTGACAACTTCAACCTCGACCTCATGCACGGCCTGCCGGACCAGTCGCTGGACGAAGCCCTGGGCGACCTGCGCCAGGCCATCGACCTGGGGCCGACCCACCTGTCGTGGTACCAACTGACCCTGGAGCCGAACACGGTGTTCTGGAGCCAGCCGCCCGAGCTGCCCGAGGACGACATCCTCTGGGATATCCAGGAGGCCGGGCAGGCACTGATGGCCGAGCACGGCTTTCACCAATATGAGGTCTCGGCTTACGCCCAGCCAGGACGCGCCGCGCGGCACAACCTGAACTACTGGAGCTTCGGCGACTTCATCGGCATCGGCGCCGGCGCCCATGGCAAGCTCAGCCATCCGGACGGGCGCATCCTGCGCACCTGGAAAACCCGTCTGCCCAAGGACTACCTGAACCCCGCCAAGCCGTTCAAGGCCGGCGAGAAGCTGCTGCCGGTGGACGAGCTGCCCTTCGAGTTCCTCATGAATGCCCTGCGCCTGACCCAGGGTGTGGATGCCGAACTGTTCACCCTGCGCACCGGTTTACCGCTGGAGCAGCTCGCTGCCGCGCGACGCGAGGCCGAACAACGGGGCCTTTTGCAGGTCGAACAGCATCGATTGGTGGCCACCCCGCGCGGACAGCTGTTCCTCAACGACTTGCTGCAGTATTTCTTGACCTGAAGGATGACCCATGGACCTGGTACTTGACCTGCTCGCGAACGTCTCTCGATGGAGCCGCGGCAACCTGTCAGAGATTTCGTTGGCCTTGGTAGGCTGCGTGCTGGTGCTGTTCGGCACCGATATCAAGGGCTGGGCGGAACAGCGCATGGGTGGCTTGACTGGCGCCCTGCGGGTACCCTTCATGGCCTTGCTGGTGACCATCGGCAGCGGTGCGGCCTTGATCTATGCCACGCCATGGGTGGTGAAGGGGCTGAGCCAGTTCAACAACTATGCACTGGGCCCAGTGTTGCTGGTGGTGCTGGTGCTGATCGGCGTGGTGGCTGATCGGCGGGGATAACGGTAGGAACTCGCCCAGCCCGCTGGGCTGCGCTGTCGCGCAGAGA
>JAEWGL010000248.1 GCA_023388335.1 Pseudomonadota bacterium
CTTTGGCATCTGTCGGTTGCGGTGGCAGTGCGTCGATTACGCGCTTGGAAAAGCGGATGAGTTTGCTCATAAGGCACCTTTTCGTGGTACGAGTTTGGACTATCCCTGAGTCAGCTCCGAAAGCTGACTCAGGGCGGTCATCAGTAGTCGTGGAGGTTAGGTTGATGGGGTGGCTAACATGAGGCTGTTGATCACGTCCGTCGCTCCGGTTCATTTCCGGTGCTTTCGGTGGTGATGCCAGCGGCACAGGTCAAGACAAACTCCATTGCGTAAGTTGCGTGCAAATTTCTGATTGAAGCGAGAGCCCCTTGGGAATTAGCACCGCTACCGAGAGCAGGTCGGACAGGAGGATCACGGTTTCGTAGAAGTGACCGTGGTCTTCGACAGCTTCAAATGAAACAGTTGGATCATAAGGATTTTCCAAAAGGCTTCGGACGCCAAGGAACAGACCCTTATCGTAGGGATCATCCCCTTCGCCCCAAACGGCAAACCACCCAAGTTCATCAGGTTGGAACCGATCGCCGTAACCCTTTAAGACCTGATACTGGTTTTCGACCCATTGGCGCATGCTACCGTCTAGGATCTGAGCGGTGGCTTCACTCTGGCGAATCAGCAGCATGTTCCGCCTCCTCAGTTTTTCCTTCCTTCGTGGGTGTCTCAGAGGCTGAATTGCTTTCCTCAGCTGTTGATACGATAGGCTTACCATCGAGGCGAACACGAATGGACTTGCCTTTCAATGCGAGCACACCTTTTTTCCAGTCAGTGGGGTCTCCAATCACCCGTAATTTTGATTCATATTTTCCATCCCTGCCTAGTAACTTCTCAGCGAGTAGGGCAGCAGCAAGGAACGGAGCATTATTGCTTGAGCGGCCTACGAATACGGGTAACAGCACTTTGCTATGGAATGCCTCATCACGCTGACCCAGACTGTTCAGTATTTCAAAGATGGTATCTGCGTTGATCCACTCTCGGCTGAAGTAGCCTTGGCTGCCACTGTCAATCAGTGCGATGAAAACGTGTTTCTTATCAATGGAAAGGGCCAGCTGGTAGGTAATCTTCCCCTCAGCTCCTGAGCTTAACTTTAGTGCCTGCCCTTCTTTTACGGCGATGAGTTCTATAAAGCTTGGTTCAATGGCCTTGGTTCTGCTCATATTATTTCCATAGTGTATGGTTGGGTCAGCGAGCGTTCTGCTTGGGCAAGCAAACGACGTAGAGACGGGGTTAACGTTTCTACTTTCTCAGATAATAGGGTATTAAAGTCTTAACTTATTAGGTCTATGCCGAATGGCAGCTTAATGTTGACACGGTTCTATCGCCTATTTCTCGCGGCAAAACGTGCAAAGCAGGTCGTAGACACTGATGGTGGCTTGAATTCGCGGATCAGGGATTTTTCGACCCATGTCAATAGCACTGGAAATCCAAGGGTTTTTACATGTACACATTTATATCTCCTAAGGTTCACCCAACGAAATGTAGGGATCATAGAAATATATCTGCTTGATTTTTCTTTAGGTACGGTTAGGTCAGGAACGCCGGGCGAAATACCTCTACATCTGTCTCCTCAGGATTTATGTCGAATGGAGTTGCATCAGCCAGTGGATCAATTTGGCGTCCGCGCCAACATCCTGGCCTTCTAAGGGCAATACCTGAATCGTTTTCCGCGAATACGGTTCAGGTAAGGATCTATAGGGGTTTTCGAGGTGAAGCGATTACGACCTGCACCACCTGGGAGAATTTGGATGGATCGAAAAAACAGAACAAATATATAGGGGCTTAATTTCTAGGTCCCGTTTTTGGAGGTCCCTATGGATATCGAATTTTTTTACGAGTTGGTTGATAAGCAGGCGCGAGAAGAGGTGAACCTGATGGAGCAAAAGGGGAATATTGCTCGGTGCGTCGCTCATGCATTTCCTGAGGCTACAAAAATAGCAGTATTTGGAAATTTCTACGGTTTTTCGTTACCAGCAGGTGCGGTTTTTGATTGCTCTTCAAGACTGCGACAGCTGGGGCGATCGCTGGCCGCGAGAATGCCTGCATTGTGTGGTCTGGCAATGTGCCGCTATGAATCAAAAGACCATCCGCCAAGTAATCAGCTATTTCGACGAGTGAAAGGGAAAAAGCGACTTCTCTCCTATCGCGAGCAGTACGCTGATGCCTGAGTTCTGATCGCGAAAACTTAACCGTCAAGCATTCGCAGAACTCATTTCGTTCTGGCAGTCTTCCCATGATGCAGGTATTCCGCGTTACAGGTTCAGTTCTGCTCTAATATATTTAGGCGAGGCACTAAGGCAAGTGCAAAAATCACCAAGGTCAAGGCCGTCATTATCCACTCGTGGGCCATTGTTATCAATTTTATGGGGCATCGGCGGCCGCACGTAAATTGTGCACCGTGTCCAACAACATCTGGCTGAAGGCGAACGACTGGTGAGAGAGGGACTCAATGGCAGAGCCCTTCAAGCGGGACTAAAGGGCTTTGTTATTGGTACTTAAATCTCAGGCTTGAGCTTGGTACTATCCCGTCGAATCTGAATGGATTACTAGGACCGAGCTACGGTTGCATCTGGTTTACTTAGCATGAAAATCAAGTACGATTGATCCTTACCCAGTACCTCCAGCAGTGGCAATGCGCTTCTGAGCCTAACGCTATGTCATTCGTTCGTGAGTTGCTGATAAAGTTCGTTGCGAGAGGTAACTCCTTCCTCTTGCTCACCGGGAAATGCGCCTGATGATGCCATTCTGGATAAGTGTTCTGCTTGTGGCCGAGAGAAGCCATTCTCGTGGCAATGGTTTGAAAGCCAGCAATATGTCGTTTGGGCCAAATGAGAAAGTTGCTCGGTCTGGTAGCCTTCTGTGACTTGGGCAGTGCTCCTCAGTAGTAGAGCTGCCAGCCGGCGATTCATGTCTTGGGTGTAGGTGGGATGCGTCTGCGCGAAACGTTCAGCAATGTGCTCAACCAAGCGAACTACATAGGTCATCAAGTACGGTAGACGAGAGTAGAGATATGCCCACTGTGTCATAACTTGATTACCTTGAGAAAAAATAAAATTGATGTTGTAAACTTCCGTCTTTATAGCCTTGTGGTCAGTGAATAGGTGCATTGCCTTGTTGCAGATGCTATCGAAGCTGTCTCGTGACGTCTTGTCATAACGGAGCATTGCTATGTAGCCGGCATCCAATCGCGGTGCTTCCCCAATGATCCTCAAAACCTTCTCGATTCTGCGTTTGTGGCCGTCGATACCACCTGCATTTTGAGGGCGAAGCCTGGCGGGATCTTCGGCGATCATTTTGGCGAATAAGGCTTTGTCTGAAACCACCGACTCTAGAAGGTACAAGCTTTCCTGGAGGGGCTTTCTCAGAAGCATATACGTGACGGCCAATTTTCCTTTCCGAGAGGCTTCCAGGGCTTCGAAAATACAGTGGAGCATATCCGATAACACAGCCGGAAACGCCATTGTGATAAGGACCTCTGCTTCATCATCCAGACGGTCACTTTTCTGCAGCCAATCAAGTAGATCATTAGCCTGTTCGAGATCTATCCGTTCCTTTTCATCGCGACAAGTGATGTTAGCAAAAAATATACCTTGCTTCATTCCCGATACTAGTAGCTGAGCGGCGATGTCATGGGCTGCAAAACAGAATTTGTGCGCTTCATGGAACTTCTCTGGAAGGACGGTATTGGCTTCTAACAGTCGCTTCATCTTATTCTCCTTGGGTTCAAACGTGACTTCTTCCATTCATGCGGCTGAAGGGCTCTAATTTTGCATCTGTTCAAGTGACTGTCTTTGGCTGTATTCTGTTACGCGCAATACTCGTGACACCATGAGCGTTCTTGATCCTAGCTGGTAGACTGGTTGCTGCCTCAACCAATACTGTTTTCCGTAAAAGATCAGTTAGGCCCGAATGAGGAATGGTCGATGACTTCTGAGTCATCTCGTGACTGGCCGCTGGTGGGCGATTGCCGCCCATCATCACCGCCAGAAAGCAGTCAGTAGCGGACATTCGTCAAGTTACTCATGGCTGCCAGGATCAGTCTGCCCATTCTGTGCGGACAAACTGCTCTATCTGGCGAGCGCGCTCCTCTACTTGTTCCCCGCTCCAGCCGCCAGTCTGGTCTATTAGTCGGCTTATAGAAATCGTTCCCCGCAGACCGCACGTCAGATACGCCGGAGCCTTCTCGGCTGGAGGTTTGGCCTGTAGGGACGAATTCATGCCTGGTGGAAGCATGGTGAGATTCCCAAGGTGGTGCTTGAAGCTAGGCTCCTCGCTTTGAGGCACGATGTGTTCGATGGATTTGGAGGGGTCGGCAGTCCAAATTTTGTTCCACTGCGATGAGTTGATCTGCTCGCCTGCCTGCTTGGCCAAATGCTCGTCATATCGGAATAGCAAATAACGCAGTTCCTCTGTCCAGCCTTCGTAGCAGTTACCCCAATAATTTGGGCTATTGAGTAAGTCCTCCATGTTGTAGGATGTTCCCAAATCCTTTGTTCTCGTGAGGATCTCGTCCGGATTGAGATTTTTCACAAGAACATCATGCGCGAGCCTGACGTACTCTCCCACCTTCATGCGGGTATCGGCCCCCCCAAGGGCAAAGATGCGGAAAGTCACCTTTTCCCATGCGGTTAGAAGCCTGTCCTGAACATCCGTATCGAAATCACGCAGCATGATTGCGATAGCAAGGAAGCGAGCATGAGCGATTTTGGTTACGGCGGTTCGGCGCGTATCGGAGTCTAGATCATGCACCAGCTCGACGACTTTGCGCAGCCATTCGGCAGTGCCTACGATCGTCGAGATCTCCTTGCCAGCGCGTTCGATTAACGCAATGGAAGCCTCCTCCTCACTTAAGACGCGGCCGGGTCGGACTGGTACAGATAAAGTGCCAGCAAAACGTAATGCCTCGTTGCCTAGCGCCAGTCTCATACCGAGCTTCCGGTAGATATCCTTCCAGATAGCTCGCATCTCGCTCAAGCCATCGGCTCTGGCCCCCTCTTCGACAAACTCGAAGATAGACGACATCATTTGACTCTTGTTCTTGTCAATCCATCTCACGTCAAGACCGCGGCTATTGAGAACCTCGAACACCCTATAGACTGTCGCCTCGTCGGCAAGCTCGTGGTAAATCATCGACAATCGATTCTTAATCGTGCCGAGCAGTTCGATCAGCTTGCCTTCGTTAGTCCACCTGGCTACGAACGCCTCGCATTCCTGGGCAGCATCCACAACGTTCTGGTCTGAAGCGGTGACGATCGAGCGCGCATCTAACTTGCCCGTGCGTAGATAGGACGTGAAGACGTTGCTACTGTCATGATTGGTCTGCAGAAGGAGAAGGGAATGATCGTCGCCCTTGACCAATAAATCACCCAGATCGCGCTTCACTCGCGATAGCTCCGGGGTATTCGAGAATGCTTTCTCGATAGCCTTCAGAAGGATCACGATTGTGGTAACACGCTGTTGGCCATCAACTAGTTCAACCGCGCGAAATTCGTCAGCGACTATGCTCCTCGTTTCTCGGGCCAGCGCTACAACCGTAGCCATGAAGTGCTCTCTGCCCGATCGATACGCTTCGTCGATGTCGCCAAAAAGATCGTCTCTCTGCCTCTTCTGCCAAGAGTACGCTCTCTGGTAGTCCGGAATCCGAAATAGCCGGCCCTCGAATAGCTTCGCAATCGATAGGTGCAGTGGATTGAGTTGCAAGGGAACCCTCCGTCGAGCTTCATCTAAAAGTCTATTGCGGATAGTAGCGCGGGCTCCAAGTGCCGAGAAGCTGAATCCTCGAGATACCCTGAGGCTGAGTGCACGCTGGACCTTCTTGCATGCCGCGCATACCGCGTGACTTCGAGGCCGACGCAGAAGAAAAGCTGACGAAGCTGCTCAGAGCTTCTGGGGTGTGCAGGGGGAGACGAGAGCGTAACGCTGGGACGGACTGTATTGCCGACGTTCCAGCTTGTCGCAGGCAGGCGCTCACGGCGCCGATTGAGATTACTCAAAATTTTCGATCGGACTTCAGCCGGTAATCATCCTGACCAGCCATCACCCACACCGGAAAAGCGCCCTGGTCCAGAAATGGTCCAGAAACCATTAAATCGCAGGCAATAAAAAACCCCAAGGAACCATTGTTCCTTGGGGTTTGTCGGTGTTTTGGTGCCCAGAGACGGAGTCGAACCGCCGACACGAGGATTTTCAATCCTCTGCTCTACCGACTGAGCTATCTGGGCAACGGGGCGCATTAAAAAGCTTTTTCAGGTTTGCGTCAACGACTTTTTTGAAAATTTCTTAAATTAATTCCGTCGCTTACGATTTTCCCAGGTCATTCGCTCGGAGGAACGTAGCCTTCGGCCTTGGCGTGGTCCTCGCCGGAGAAGAACTTGTCCATCTCCACCTGGAGGAACTTGCGGTCCTCGGCGTTCATCATGTTCAAACGCTTCTCGTTGATCAGCATGGTCTGTTCCTTCTGCCAGTCGGCCCAGGCTTTCTGCGAGATGTGCTCGAAGATGTCCTGGCCCTTGGCGCCTGGGTAAGGCGGGCGCTCCAGGCCTGGGAGTTGTTCTTTGTACTTGCGGCACTGTACGGTGCGGGTCATTGCGGCTCTCCTGCAATCAGTTCGTCGGCCGCGCGTGCGAGCAGTTTCTTGACCGGGGCGGCGAGGCCCAGGCGCGGCGGGGTGGCCAGGTTATACCAGAGCCAGTCGGCCTCGGCCACGTGCTGGCCGACAGGATCGACGCGCACCAACCAGGGTTCGATGGCCAGCTGGAAGTGGCTGAAGGTGTGCGTCAGGCCAACCATGGCCTGGCTGCCAGCCAGGCGCAGACCGTGCTGGTAGGCGAGGTCGTCCAGCTGCTCCAGGCTGTCGAGCTCCGGCAGGCTCCACAAACCACCCCACAGTCCGCTGGACGGGCGACGGTAGAGGAGGATGGCGCCTTCGTGGTTGGCCAGCAGCGGCATCAATGTGCGCTTTTGCGGCAGCGCCTTGCGCGGCTTGGGCAGCGGATAGCGGGTCTCCTGGCCGAGCATGTGCGCTTGGCAGCCGCGCTGCAGCGGGCAGAGCAGGCAACTGGGCTTGCTGCGGGTGCAGAGGGTGGCGCCCAGGTCCATCATCGCCTGGGTGTAGTGGTTGGCGCGGGCCTGCGGGGTGAACCGCTCGGCCGTGGCCCACAGGGCGTTGGCCACCTTAGGCTCGCCGGGGTAACCCTCCTGGGCGGTGAAGCGGGCCAGCACACGCTTGACGTTGCCGTCGAGGATCGGCGCGCGCAGGCCCATGCTGATGCTGGCGATGGCCCCGGCGGTGGAGCGGCCGATGCCTGGCAGTTCGGTCAATTGCTCGACGCTGCGCGGAAACTCGCCGCCATGTTGCTCGACGACGATCTTCGCCGCTTTCTGCAGGTTACGCGCGCGGGTGTAGTAACCCAGCCCGGTCCACAGGTGCAGCACTTCGTCTTCCGGCGCCTCGGCCAGCGCCTGCACGGTGGGCAGGGCCTGCATGAAACGATCGAAGTAGTTGAGCACGGTGCTGACCTGGGTCTGCTGCAACATGATTTCCGAGACCCACACCCGGTAAGGGTTGATGCCCTGTTGCCAGGGCAGGTCGTGACGGCCGTGACGGTCGTACCAATCCAGCACGGCGCTGGAGAACTGCTCGGGACTCATCGTTTGAACAGCCCCTTGAGCGCGTCCTTGAGTTCGGGACTGACCTTGTCACCGAGCTTCTCGTCGATCTTCTCGTTGAGTTTTTCGTTGATGCGGTTGCCGGCCACCTGGGCGGCAACCTTGCCCAGGCCATCCTGGTCCAGGCGGCAGGCCTTGGCTCCCAGCTCCAGCGGGCCGCGGCAGCGCAGCGGCAGCTCGACGCCAACGTAGCGCTCGTTGACCTGGCAGGCCGGGTCGGGCATGGCGCGCTGGTCGCCCTCGACGATCACACCGACGCGGTAGTCCATGCCCAGCACGCGCAGGTCCAGATCCCCCTTGCCGTTGACGGTCAGGCCGGGAATGCGCGCCTTGAGGTCCGGGTTGCTGGCCACGCCATTGCGCACCACCAGGCTGCCCTTGAGCTCCTGGAAGGGCGTGTCCTTGCCGCGGGGCTCAGCGCTGAGCTGCTTGCGGTTGAGCATGGCGATGGCTTGGCACAGCTGCTGCTCGAGGTTGGCGTTGACCAGCACGCCATCGTTGATGGTGAAGCTGGCATTGCCATTGAGGGTATCGACCAGGGCCTTCTGGCTGTTACCGGTGGCGGTCAGCTCGCTGGACAGGGTCAGCAGGCCCTTGACCGGCGGGGTCTGGTTCTCGCCTTCGGCCTTGATGAAGTGCTCGACCGGCACGCGGTTGATCCGAGTGCTGACGCCGACCTGTGGCACGGCGGGACGCACGTCGACGCTGCCGTGGGTTTCGAAGCTGCCGTTGTAGAGGCCGCCGCGCAGGGTCTGAAGGGTGATCAGGCCACCCTGGCCACTGGCCTTGAGGCTGGCAGCGCTGATCGGCAGCTTGTTCAGCGTCAAGGCGCCGAAGCTCAGGTCGGCCTGCAGGTCGACCTGGCGCAGGCGGTCCACCGGCAGCAGCTTGTCGGTGCTCCAGCCCACCTGGGTCGGGGCGTTGGGCAGCGGCGTGGTACCCGCGCTGGCGACGGCGGTGGCTTCCTGCTGCTTGACCTCGGTCTGGCGCGCCGCCGTGGCGCCCTTGGCTTGCTCGCTCTTGGCCGGCAGGTAACGGTCGGCGTCGAAGGCATCGCCCTTGAGTTGCACGCGCAGGGCCTGCTTGGCAACGTCTTCGATGGCCACACGGCCAGTGAAGGTGCTGTCGTCGAGCTTCACCGCCAGGTCTTCCAGGGCCAGGCTGTTCGGCGTGCCCTGCAGGCGACTGACCAGCTCGACCTTGCCGAACACGGCCGGGTCGCTGGTGGCCGGCAGCGGGTGGCCGATGCTGTCGAGGAAGGTGCGCAGGTCGAACTGGGCGATCGACAGGCCGCCGCTGAGCTGCGGAGTCTTGTCCAGCTCGCGCAGGTTCAGCTCGCCGAGGGCACGCAGCTGGTTGGCGGAGATCTTCAGGCCGTTCCATTCGGCGACGTTGGCCGCCATGTCGACCAGCAGCTGGCCCTGGGCGGCGAAGGTCATGGTCTTGCCCGCCAGCGGCTCGCCCGAGGTCTCGCCGGTCAGGCGCATGTCTTCGAAGTTGTAGCGCTTGAGCTTGCGGTCAAAGCGCAGCTCGCCGTTGAGCTCGGTACGGGCGCGCAGGTTGGGTTGGCCGACGCTGAGGAACGCGGTCATTTTCAGGGGAATGTTAACCCCTTCGTGCACCGCGCCAGTGCTCAGCTGGATGCTCTCGGCGCTCAAGTTCTGGCCGCTCTTGGCGTCGGTGTACTGCACGCGGGCGTTGTTGACGGTCAGGCTGTCGATGTCGAGCTTCACCGAGCGCTCGCTGGCGCTTTCCGACGCGGCCTGGCCGGCTGGAGTATTGGCCGGCGGGGTGGCTGGGGTGCCGTCGGGGTTCTTCGCCGGCAGCGGCTTGCCGATGTCTTCCCAGTTGCCGTGGCCGTTCTCGTCGCGGTTGAGCGTCAGGTTCAGCCCTTCGACGCGCACGTCGCTCATTTGCACCTCACGGCGCAGCAGCGGCAAAACGCGCACCGACAAGCCGAGCATCTGCAGGTCGGCAAATGGCGCCTTGGGGTTTTGCAGGGTAGCGATGCTGGCCTCATGCAACTCAAGGCCGAGCCAGGGGAACAGGCTCCAGCCGATGTCGCCGTTGAGGGTCAGCTCGACGTGGCCTTTGTCGCGGGCCAGCTGGCGGATCTCGTCTTTGTAGTCGTTGGGATCGAAAAGGTGGGTCAGGGCGAAGCCAAGAGCCACGATGATCAGCAACAACCCGAGAAGCCCAAGCCCCAGGATTTTGCCGAACGCTTTCATGGGCGAGTCCTTGTAGTCGATTTCAAAAATTCAGCCGCAGAGTATAGCGCCGCGGCCAGGGTCGCTGGGTAACCGCCAAGCGCATTGGCCGCAAGCCGCAGCTCCAAGCGTCAAGTACGCCCTAATCGAGCCATGTCGTCGGCGCGCAGGCACACCGGCTTGCAGCTTGTGGCTTGGAGCTTGCGGCTGTGTCGAGGTTCAGCGAGTGAAAAAACAGCAATAGCAGATTGCCCTCATCCGCCCTGGCAAGTGCTAACCTTGCGCCGCTTTTTGGAGCGGCTGCGGCCTATTGTCGCGGACGTTGCCGACAACGGCCGGGAATTTGCCTGTGTGCACACCCCACAAGAGCCGGGCATCGAATCCAGAGCGAAGCCTATACCTACAAAGGAAAACACGTTCATGAATAGCAGTATCACGGCGGGGGCCATCGCGACAGCGCCTGGCTTCCTGTCGAAGGAGCGCATCATCGCCCGCCCGGGCTTCAACCGCTGGCTGGTTCCGCCAGCGGCACTGGCCATTCACCTGTGCATCGGCATGGCCTATGGTTTTTCGGTGTTCTGGTTGCCGCTGTCCCAGGCGATCGGCGTCAGCTCGGCAGTGGCCTGCGCCCCGGACATGGGCTTCATTGCACGCCTGTTCAGCGCCGAGTGCGACTGGCAGATCTCGATGTTGAGCTGGATCTACACCCTGTTCTTCGTTTTCCTCGGCTGCTCGGCGGCGGTCCTCGGTGGCTGGCTGGAGCATGCCGGCCCGCGCAAGGCTGGCCTGGTGTCGGCGCTGTGCTGGTGCGGCGGCCTGCTGATCTCGGCGTTCGGCGTATACAGCCACCAGTTGTGGCTGATGTGGCTAGGTTCTGGGGTGATCGGTGGTATCGGCCTGGGCCTGGGCTACATTTCGCCGGTATCCACGTTGATCAAGTGGTTCCCGGACAAGCGCGGCATGGCCACCGGCATGGCGATCATGGGCTTCGGCGGCGGCGCGATGGTCGGTGCACCGCTGGCGACCGCGTTGATGGGCCACTTCGCCAGCGCCGGTGAAGTCGGCGTCTGGCAGAGTTTCGTGGTCATGGCGTTGATCTACTTCGTGTTCATGACCGGCGGTGCCTTGGCCTACCGGGTCCCGCCGACCGGCTGGAAGCCTGAAGGCTGGAGCGCCCCGGTGAAGAAAGGCAACACGATGATTACCCACCGCCATGTGCATGTAAGCGTGGCATGGAAGACCCCCCAGTTCGTACTGATCTGGCTGGTTTTGTGCCTGAACGTCTCCGCGGGTATCGGTATCCTCGGCATGGCCTCGCCGCTGCTGCAGGAAGTGTTTGCCGGCAAGCTGCTGGGCAACCAGCTGAGCTTCAGCGAGCTCGACAGCGCGCAGCTTGGGCAGATCGCCGCGATCGCCGCGGGCTTCACCGGTCTGCTCAGCCTGTTCAACATCGGTGGCCGCTTCTTCTGGGCCTCGTTCTCTGACTATATCGGCCGCAAGAACACCTACTTTGCCTTCTTCGCCCTGGGCGTGGCGCTTTATGCACTGGTGCCGAACATGGGTCACCTGGGCAACGTGGCGCTGTTCGTCGCGGCGTTCTGCATCATCCTGTCGATGTACGGTGGCGGTTTCGCGACGGTACCTGCCTACCTGGCCGACCTGTTCGGCACGCAGATGGTCGGCGCCATCCATGGTCGTCTGCTGACCGCCTGGGCCGCGGCTGGCGTGCTCGGCCCGGTGTTGATCACCTACCTGCGCGAGTACCAGCTGGCGCTGGGCGTCGAGCGCGCGGCGGCGTACGACATCACCTTGTACATCCTCGCCGGCTTGCTGGTGCTGGGCTTCATTTGCAATGCACTGGTGCGTCCGGTGGCCGACAAGCACTTCATGACCGACGCGCAACTGGCCGCCGAGCGTGCGCTGAGCCATGACAAGGGCGCCGACGGTAGCCAATCGCTGGAATGGAAGGCCGCTCCCGGCAGCCAGCCCCTGGTGGTCGCTGCCTGGCTTGTGGTGGGGATCCCGCTGGCCTGGGGCATCTGGGTGACGCTGCAGAAGACAGCAGTATTGTTCCACTGATGTAACAAGGAGGGGCGTCGCCACGGGATTCTCGAGCGCGCCCCTCCCTGCCGAAATCCACCCCGCGCTGTCATTTCCCTTGCCATATGTCATCCGCGTTTCAAGCGGGGCGTTTCTGGGCCTATAATGGTGCCCTTTTCGCCCAATGATTTTGCGGAGCTGGTGATGGTCGAACGTAAGGCTTCCGTCGAGCGCAATACCCTGGAAACCCAGGTCAAGGCCTCGATCAACCTGGATGGCAGTGGCAAGGCCCGATTTGACATCGGTGTGCCTTTCCTTGAACACATGCTCGACCAGATCGCCCGGCATGGGCTGATCGATCTGGACATCGAGTGCAAGGGCGACCTGCACATCGACGACCACCACACCGTCGAAGACGTCGGCATCACCCTGGGCCAGGCGTTCGCCCAGGCCATCGGCGACAAGAAGGGCACCCGCCGCTACGGCCACGCCTATGTGCCGCTGGACGAAGCGCTGTCACGCGTGGTCATCGACTTCTCCGGCCGCCCCGGCCTGCAAATGCACGTGCCCTACACCCGTGCCTCGGTCGGCGGTTTCGATGTCGACCTGTTCCAGGAGTTCTTCCAGGGCTTCGTCAACCACGCCCTGGTGACCCTGCACATCGACAACCTGCGCGGGCACAATACCCACCACCAGATCGAGACGGTGTTCAAGGCCTTCGGCCGCGCCCTGCGCATGGCTGTCGAGCTCGATGAGCGCATGGCCGGGCAGATGCCTTCCACCAAGGGTTGCCTGTAATGCAGACAGTAGCCGTTATCGACTATGGCATGGGCAACCTGCATTCGGTGGCCAAGGCCCTGGAGCACGTCGGCGCCGGCAAGGTCCTGGTGACCAGCGACGCCGCGGTGATCCGCGAGGCTGACCGCGTGGTGTTTCCTGGTGTCGGTGCGATCCGCGACTGCATGGCCGAGATCCGCCGCCTGGGCTTCGACAGCCTGGTTCGCGAAGTCAGCCAGGACCGTCCGTTCCTCGGCATCTGCGTGGGCATGCAGGCACTGCTCGAACACAGCGAGGAAAACGACGGTGTCGACTGCATCGGCCTGTTTCCTGGCCAGGTGCGCTTCTTCGGCAAGGACCTCAAGGAAGACGGCGAGCACCTGAAGGTGCCGCACATGGGTTGGAACGAAGTCACCCAGGCCGTCGACCATCCGCTGTGGCACGACATCTCAGACCGTGCGCGCTTCTACTTCGTGCACAGCTACTACATCACCGCCAGCAAACCGGGCCAGGTGGTCGGCCGTGGCCATTACGGCGTCGACTTCGCCGCAGCGTTGGCCGAAGGCTCGCGGTTCGCGGTGCAGTTCCACCCGGAGAAGAGCCATACCCATGGCCTGCAATTGCTGCAGAACTTCATCGCCTGGGACGGGCGCTGGTAATGAGCCGAGCGCGGAACAAGGCCCCTGCCATCACCCTGGCCCCGGAGGAGGAGCGCGAGGCGCTCGATACCTTGAAGCGTTTCCTCGAGGACCGCTTCGAGTTGCAGCTGGGGTCGTTCGAGGTGGCCGAGGTTCTCGAACTGTTCAGCAAGCAAATTGCACCGCACTACTACAACAGGGCGATCGCCGATGTTCAGCTGCACCTCAAGGAGCGGTTCGAGAGCATCGAAAGCGACCTGTGGGCGCTCGAAAAAAACAGCTGAAAGCTATGAGCTGCACGCTAAAGCTAAGCTCGAGCGCGATTGGACAACCGACACATCCAGGCTTGCAGCTTGCAGCTTGAAGCTTGATTGACGAAGGAAAGAGCATGCTGATTATCCCCGCTATCGATCTCAAGGATGGTGCCTGCGTACGCCTGCGCCAGGGCCGCATGGAAGACTCCACGGTATTTTCCGATGACCCGGTGAGCATGGCCGCCAAGTGGGTCGAGGGTGGCTGCCGTCGCCTGCATCTGGTCGACCTGAACGGCGCGTTCGAAGGCCAGCCGGTCAACGGCGACGTGGTCACCGCGATCGCCAAGCGCTACCCGAACCTGCCGATCCAGATTGGCGGCGGCATCCGCTCGCTGGAAACCATCGAGCACTACGTCAAGGCTGGCGTGAGCTATGTGATCATCGGCACCAAGGCGGTCAAGCAGCCCGAGTTCGTCGCCGAAGCCTGCCGTGCCTTCCCAGGCAAGGTCATCGTCGGCCTGGACGCCAAGGACGGTTTCGTCGCCACCGACGGCTGGGCCGAAGTCAGCTCGGTGCAGGTCATCGACCTGGCCAAGCGTTTCGAGGCCGATGGCGTCTCGGCGATCGTCTACACCGACATCGCCAAGGACGGCATGATGCAGGGCTGCAACGTGCCCTTCACCAAGGCCTTGGCCGAAGCCACGAAGATCCCGGTGATCGCCTCCGGCGGCATCCACAACCTGGGTGACATCAAGGCCCTGCTGGACGCCAATGCCCCTGGCATCATCGGCGCCATCACCGGCCGTGCCATCTACGAAGGTACCCTGGACGTCGCCGAGGCCCAGGCCTTCTGCGACACCTACCTGAGCAGCGGCAAGCTGTAAGCGACAAGCTGCAAGACTGGAGCGAGACCGCGATCCGCTTTTCTTGCAGCTTGCAGCTTGAGGCTTTCAGCTGCCGTGAACGGAGAGAGTTCATGGCTTTAGCGAAACGCATCATCCCTTGCCTGGACGTGGACAACGGCCGGGTGGTCAAGGGCGTCAAGTTCGAGAACATCCGCGATGCCGGTGACCCGGTGGAAATCGCCCGTCGCTATGACGAGCAGGGTGCCGACGAAATCACCTTCCTCGACATCACCGCCAGCGTCGATGGCCGTGACACCACGCTGCACACCGTCGAGCGCATGGCCAGCCAGGTGTTCATCCCGCTGACCGTGGGCGGAGGCGTGCGTACCGTGCAGGACATCCGCAACCTGCTCAATGCCGGTGCCGACAAGGTCTCGATCAACACCGCCGCGGTGTTCAACCCGGAATTCGTCGGCGAGGCTGCCGACCGTTTCGGTTCCCAGTGCATCGTCGTCGCCATCGACGCCAAGAAGGTCTCGGCGCCGGGCGAAACACCGCGTTGGGAGATCTTCACCCACGGTGGGCGCAAGCCGACTGGCCTGGATGCGGTGGCGTGGGCAAAGAAGATGGAAGGCCTGGGCGCCGGTGAGATCCTCTTGACCAGCATGGACCAGGACGGCATGAAGAGCGGGTTCGACCTGGGCGTCACCCGGGCCATCAGCGATGCCCTCGGCATCCCGGTGATCGCCTCGGGCGGTGTGGGCAACCTGCAGCACCTGGCCGATGGCATCCTGGAAGGGCATGCCAGCGCGGTGCTCGCCGCGAGCATCTTCCACTTCGGCGAGTACACCGTGCCCGAGGCCAAGGCCTATATGGCGCAGCGTGGGATCGTGGTGCGCTGATCACTGGCGATCGCTGTCGCCCCCTTCGCGGGCAAGCCCGCTCCCACAGGGAGCGGGTCGATCACACTATTTGCGGTATGCAGGGTGCGGTGTATCTACAGCCGGTCCCCCCGCCGAGCTTGAAAACAGCAGTCCACCCTGTGGGAGCGGGCTTGCCCGCGAAGGGGCGATGCAATCCCGCAACCATCACCCGTGATTCTTGCCCAGCAACGCGTGGTACAGCTCGCTGTCGCCCAGAATCCCCACCACTGAATTGCCTTCCTGCAACACCAGCTTGTTGCCGGTCTGGTAACGGATCTGCAAGGCATCGCGCATGCCGATGTCGGCGTTGACCAAGGTGGGCCTGCGATCCAAGGCTTCCACGGCCTGCCCCGGCGCCCAATTCTGCAGGTCCAGGCCGTTGATGCCCTGACGCGCACCTTTGATGGTATTGCCTTCGGCGAGGTCGAGCCAGGAGTCGCCTCCCGGGTCCAGGCATACCGAACCGTTGATCCGCTTGCACTTGTCCAGGGTGCGCATGAGGCTGCGGCCGCACAGCACGTTCAGCGGGTTGGTGTGGGCGACGAAGGTGCGCACGTATTCGTCGGCGGGGTTGAGGACGATCTCCTCGGGCTTGCTGTACTGGATGATCCGTCCGTCCTTCATGATGGCGATGCGGCTGCCCAGCTTCAGGGCTTCGTCCAGGTCATGGCTGACGAAGACGATGGTCTTGCTCAGCTTGCGTTGCAGTTCCAGCAACTCGTCCTGCAGGCCTTGGCGAATCAGCGGGTCGAGGGCGGAGAAGGGTTCGTCCATCAGCAGGATGTCGGCGTCCATGGCCAATGCCCGGGCCAGGCCAACCCGCTGCTGCATGCCGCCGGACAGCTCGTCGGGCTTCTTGTTGCGCCACTGGGTCAGGCCCACCAGCTCGAGCTTCTCGTCGACCAGCTTGCGCCGTTCCTTCTCCGGGCGGCCCTGCATTTCCAGGCCGAAGCTGATGTTCTCGCGCACCGTCAGCCAGGGCATCAGGGCGAACTTCTGAAACACCATGGCAATGCGCTTGGTGCGCATCATCTTCAGCTCCGCCGGAGTGCAGTGGGCGATGTCGATGTGCGCGCCTTCATGCTCGACGAACAGCTTGCCACGGCTGACGGTATTGAGGCCGTTGATGCACCGCAGCAGGCTCGACTTGCCCGAACCGGACAGGCCCATCAGCACGCAGATCTCGCCCTTGTCGATGTCCAGGTTGGCCTTCTCCACGCCGACCACCAGCCCGGTCTTCTTCAGGATCTGCTCGCGCGTCATGCCTTGGTCGAGCAGGCTGAGCGCCTCGCGCGGCCGATTGGAGAAGATCACGTCTACGTCTTCGAAGCGAATAATGCTCATGCTTCACTCCTTACCGGTGACTCGGGTTGCTTGCAAATGCGGTCGAGCATGATCGCCAGCAGGACGATCGCCAGGCCCGCCTCGAAGCCCAGGGCGATGTCGGCCGTGTTCAGTGCGTTGACCACCGGCTTGCCCAGGCCGTCGGCGCCCACCAGGGCGGCGATCACCACCATCGACAGCGACAGCATGATGCACTGGGTCACGCCGGCCGCGATGCTCGGCATGGCGTGCGGCAGTTCGATGCGCGACAGCAGCTGGCGCCGCGAGCAGCCAAAGGCCTTGCCAGCGTCGAGCAGCTCCTGGGGCACGTCGCAGATGCCGAGGTACGTCAGGCGGATCGGCGCGGCGATGGCGAACACCACCGTGGAGATCAGCCCCGGGACCACCCCGAGCCCGAACAGGGTCAGGGTAGGGATCAGGTAGACGAAGGTCGGCACCGTCTGCATCAGGTCCAAGACCGGGCGCATGGCGGTGTAGAACATTGGCTTGTGCGCGGCGAGGATGCCCAGCGGGACGCCGATCGCCACGCAGACGAAGGTGGCGAACATCACCTGAGCGAGGGTTTCCATGGTCTCCTGCCAGTAACCCAGGTTGTAGATCAGCAGGAAGGAGAGGGCGCAGAACACGGTCAGCGCCCATTTGCGCTGGATCAGGTGAGCGAGCGCCGCGACCAGGGCGATCAGCACAAAGGGGTTGAACCAGGTCAGCGCCCCGGTCACCGCATGAATCATGAACTCCAGCCCTTGGGCGATGGCGTCGAAGTAGTTGGCGCCGTTCTGCGTCAACCAGTCGACGAAGGCCGCAATGTACTGGCCCAGTGGTATTTTTTGATCGATAAGCATGATAGCGAGCGTCCACCTGCAAAGATTGAAGTCAGCCTGTGGCGGGCACGGTCCCGCCCCAGGACGTGCTTGCTGCTACTGTGTCAACTTGGCCTTTGCCGCCTCCAGCCCCGGTTTGCCATCCACGGTCGTCACCCCCGCCAGCCAGGTGTCCAGTACCTGCGGGTTGTTCTTCAGCCATGCCTTGGCAGCGGCCTCGGGTTTCATCTTGTCGTCCAGGACGTTGCCCATCAGGGTGCTTTCCATGTCCAGGGTGAACGACAGGTTCTTCAGCAACTGGCCAACGTTGCTGCATTGCTGTGCGTAGCCCTTGCGGGTATTGGTCAATACCGTCGCCTTGCCGAACTCGGGGCCGAAGAAATCATCCCCGCCCGAGAGGTACTGCAGCTTGAAGCGCTTGTTCATCGGGTGCGGCTCCCAGCCGAGGAAGACCACATCCTCGCCGCGTTTCTGCGCCCGATCGACTTGCGAGAGCATGCCGGCCTCGCTCGACTGGACCAGCTTGAAGCCGGCGTCCTTCAAGCCGAAAGCGTTCTTGTCGATCATGCTCTGGATGGTGCGGTTGCCGTCGTTGCCCGGCTCGATGCCGTAGATCTTGCCGCCCAGTTGCTCCTTGAACCTGGCGATGTCGGCGAAATCCTTGAGGCCTTTGTCGTACAGGGGCTGGGGCACCGCCAGGGTGTACTTGGCGTTCTCCAGGTTGGCGCGCACGGTCTCGACGGTGCCAGCGTCGCGGTACTGTTTGATGTCGTTTTCCATGGTCGGCATCCAGTTGCCGAGGAACACGTCCAGGTCCTTGCCGGCAGCCAGCGACTTGTAGGTCACCGGTACCGAGATCATGGTGGTCTTGGCGTCGTAGCCGAGGGCTTCGAGCACGACGCTGGTCACGGCGGTGGTCACGGTGATGTCGGTCCAGCCGACGTCCGAAAACCTGACGGTCTGGCATTGCTCGGGTTCGGCTGCCTGGGCCAATAGCGGCGCACTCAGCAGTGCGGCCAGCAACAGCGAGGGTGAACCTTTCATGGGGTGGACTCCTTGGTGTTTTTTCGGATGTCCCGGTGCCTCCGTGCTTTCTACAGTGCATCGGTCGGCGGGTGCTGCCTGGCGGCAGGGTACGGGGCCGTGCAATCGAGTCGCTTTCGATCATCTACCAGCGATTGGCAAACGCATACAGGGGGGGTCGTAACCAGTACAGGACGGGTCGCATCCAGCGTAGGCGATGTCGCATACAGATTTTTCCACCCGTTCGAAGCGACTTTTGTGCCACGCGCCTGCATGAAAACGGCGCTGCAGGGGCCGTTTTTGCTGCGGCGTTAGCGAACAAAAGTACGTCGGTTGCAGACGTTGGGAGCGCTGGCAAAAGCCCGATGATGTGTGCATTCGCGGCGGATCGCTGTTTGAGCCTAGCAGTTCCGCTACCCCGCGCCGCCGGTGCGGGAAACAAGCCCAGGTCAGCGTCATCGAATGCTGAATGCTGCGCTGTTTTTGCCCTTGCCTGGCTGACGTGCCACCTTTTGGCGCGTCGCCTTTCGCTGCACCTCATCGCGGTCGCTGCGGCTGCCGGTGACACTCCAGGATGTCGTTTCTGGGCATCCTTCCCACAAGTGCTACCGAATTGCTCAGCACCGTCGCGCAAACGCACTGGCACGGTTGTTTGCGTTTGCATCTAAGCTAAGAACCAAAGCCCGGGTTGACGTCATGCGACGTCGTTTTTGGGTTTTGTTGGATAGCCGTTCAAATTCAGGCATGGCAATTGCGTTGAGATTGGCAAAGCCCCTGCATACGAATCGGGGCCCTGATAAAAACCGTGCCCGCCTGAGGCATACCCCCTGCATTGTGTGAGGAGAAATCGCGATGACGTCGTACACCTCCGGGTCCCAGCCCCAGAACCGCACAGCTCCCCAGTCCATCGGGTTTCTCCTGCTGGACAACTTCACCCTGATTTCCCTCGCCTCCGCCGTCGAACCCCTGCGCATGGCCAACCAGCTGTCCGGCCGCGAGCTGTACCGCTGGCACA
This sequence comes from Pseudomonadota bacterium, assembly GCA_023388335.1. Lineage (GTDB taxonomy): Bacteria > Pseudomonadota > Gammaproteobacteria > Pseudomonadales > Pseudomonadaceae > Aquipseudomonas. The sequence continues at coordinate 19,547 of JAEWGL010000248.1, forward strand.
CCCTGACCGTCGATGGCGGCCAGGTATGGGCCAGCGACGGCTTGCAGATCACCCCGGACGCGGCCATGCACAGCGCGCCGCCCATCGACACGGTCATCGTCTGTGGCGGTGTCGGTATCCAGCGTTCCGTCACCCGCGAGCATGTCACTTGGCTACAGAGCCAGGCCCGTCAGTCGCGTCGCCTGGGCGCGGTGTGCACCGGCAGCTGGGCGCTGGCCTGTGCCGGTCTGCTCGATGGCTTCGATTGCAGCGTGCATTGGGAATGCCTGGCGTCGATGCAGGAGGCCTTCCCGCGGGTGAGCATGAGCACGCGCCTGTTCACCCTCGACCGCAACCGCTTCACCAGTTCCGGCGGCACCGCGCCGCTGGACATGATGCTGCACCTGATCAGCCGCGACCATGGCCGCGAACTGTCGGCGGCAATCTCGGAGATGTTCGTCTACGAGCGCATCCGCAACGAACAGGATCACCAGCGCGTGCCGCTCAAGCACATGCTCGGCACCAACCAGCCGAAGCTGCAGGAAATCGTCGCCCTGATGGAAGCCAACCTGGAAGAGCCGATCGACCTGGACGAGTTGGCTGTCTATGTCGCGGTATCGCGGCGCCAGCTCGAGCGCCTGTTCCAGAAATACCTGCACTGCTCGCCGTCGCGCTACTACCTCAAGCTGCGCCTGATCCGCGCACGGCAGTTGCTCAAGCAGACGCCGATGTCGATCATCGAAGTGGCGTCGGTATGCGGCTTCGTGTCCACGCCGCATTTCTCCAAGTGCTACCGCGAGTACTTCGGTATTCCGCCGCGTGACGAGCGTGTCGGTTCCAATACCGCGCAGCAGGTGGCGATGATGCCGATCCCGCAAGCCATGGTGCTGTCGCCGCACAGCGGACCGCTGGCCTCGCTCAGCCAGGCGCGTAACGAGTCGACTTTTGCCAGCGTGAGGTTGTAGCCCGAGGCTCATCCCCGGGCTTGGGTTCAACTGTGCGACAGGTCGCTGTTGAACTGCGCCAACGCCGGGAGTAACTGCTGGTCGATGGCCTGGCGCACGGCCGGCAGAATGGTCGCGCTGCCGGTGTACATCTGCTCGACCATGCCCCGCAGCGCCTTGGCCCGCGGCGCGCTCAGGCCGCGTACCGCGCATTCGCAGGCCTGCTCCGCCGTGGCCCCGGCCGGCATCTCGAAGCCCAGGGCGCGCAGGTGGCCCAGCAGGTCTTCCTGATCAATCAAATCCGCATGCATCATGGTGGTAGTCCTTGTTTGCTGCTGTGATCGTCAGCCGATTCTGTGAGCAAGCTGAAGTCCCGGCAAGAACAGAATGCCGGCATGACTGCTTTGGCTAAGAGCACGTCGTTTTCGGCTAAATCGGGCGTAGGGGAAGCCGGCACACTGGAGCCATTCACAGCAGCCCAGGGTTTGGTCACCCTTCACAGATGCAGGTGGATGTTGCTCGCTTTTGGCCCCGGTAGCTCACGGCTTTCCGGGGTTTTTTTGGTTTTCACTGGTTGCCGGGGACCGCCGGGGGTGGCTTTCAGGGACAGGGGTTGAGGGTGGGTCTAGGCTGGGAGGTGCATGTCTTGAGCCCTGACCCAGTCTCAAGACAGGGTGGCCATCATGCAATCCCGCCCCAGATGGGCTCCCATCAACACCATGACTGGCCGGCCCCGCATCCCCTGCCTCGAAAAATTTCAGGTTTCGAAACTTTGGGAAGTATCCTACACACGCTACTGACCTTTCCGTGTTGTAGGGGAGATGCATCAGGGCTAATTTCCTCGAGTCGCCACTTCGGCGATCGGGCGTGAGAAACCCGAGGATGTGTGAGTTGGTAGTCATGTTATGGCAGCTGTGCGCGGGCAGGCTTCGGCCTGGCCGGGTTCTCACATCCTCGGTTTCTCACCCCGCGTATGGCTGCCGCCCTCATCCCGTGAGAAGGATCAGGTGGCGGTTCCCAACGATGATGTGAGGATTTCGCCATGAAAAAGATCGTCCCCGATCCACCGCCTTACACTACTCCCCGCAAGATCATCACCAGCCCCTACTTCACCATCCACAGCGACCTGACGCCCCCCGATTCCCTGGCCTACGCCAGCGAACTGCTGCGCGGTCTCTTCGAGACCACCGAGGGTTACTGCTACGCCCATGCGAACGAGCCGGGCCACGGCATGCTGGTCAACGTGCTGCATTCGGCTGAAACCGCCAAGGCACTGATCGAGCACGCGCTCGCCAAGCTGCAGGCCAGTGAACGCCGGGAGGTGATGGCATGAGCGCGCTCCCCGAGACAGAAAATGCCACTACCGTAGGTGTGGCGAGCTTCATCACGACCCAGAGTCCGTCCATGGACCTGTTCCGCATCAGCCCTGACGTGCCTTGTGATTACGCGCTGGAACAAGCCTCGACCCTGTTGGGTTGCGTACACAAGCTGGTCCTCGCGGGAGCCGTGGATGAAGATGGCGACATGATCTGGGCCGCCTACTACTTGAGCGGATTTGCCAAGGCTATTCTCGCGGATGTGGAAGTAGGGAAGATGCGGAGCAAGCGGGACAAGGGCGGTCTGAAGGCGTAGGACCTGCCAGTGCCCCTCTCCCTGAGGAGAGGGGCCGACCGTGGTGCTCTAACGACCACAGCAGACCAGCCGCGGTAGCGCGTCGATCGCATCAGCATGCACCACTGCGGTCTGCTCCCTCTCCCTCAGGGAGAGGGCTGGGGTGAGGGTGGCCGCCGCCGCGGCGCCCAGCCTGTGTCAGACTGCTGGTAGCCCGATCACCCGTCCGACGCACGCGGCGGGTGGCAGGTCTTGTTGTTGATCCTGCAACCCCTGCAGGCGCTCGACACTCAGCGCACTGAACGGCGCCGACTTCGGCCCCGCCAGATCCACATGCAGCAGCATCTGCTCGCTGGCCGCCAGGGCCTCGCCGAACCCCGCCCGGTGCAGGCTGTGGTACAGGTGCAGCCGCTTGCGATCAAAGCCGATGATCTGCGTCTGCACCCATACCTCGGTGCCGAGCTTCACCTCATGCAGGTAGTTGATGTGCGCCTCCAGCGTGAACAGCGAGGTGCCGCTTTGCCCTCGGCTGTCCGCATCCAGGCCGATGCGTTCCATCAGCGCATCGGTGGCATAGCTGAAGATCAGCAGGTAATAGGCATCGCGCAGGTGGCCGTTGTAGTCGACCCAGTCCGCCTGGACGGGTGTGCGGTAGGTGATCAGCGCAGGCATTGGTTTTTTCCTCAATCGCCGAAGGCCATGCCGTGGCGGGCCTTGGTGGACTTCACCGCCTCGAGCACCGCCAGCAGGCAGTCATCACGATAGCGTTCCAGCGCGGCAATGCTGCGTTCGCCTTGTTGTTCGCCAGTGCCGTCGACCACGTCATCGATCAACTGGTCGGTGAGTTCCGGTGCCGGCAGGTAGGTCCACGGCAGCTGGAGGGCCGGGCCGAACTGCTGCATGAAGTGGCGCATGCCGGCATCGCCACCGGCCAGGGTATAGGTCAGGAAGGTGCCCATGAATGACCAGCGCAGGCCGGCGCCAAAGCGGATCGCGTCGTCGATTTCGCCAGTGGTGGCCACGCCGTCGTTGACCAGGTGCAGCGCTTCGCGCCAGAGCGCTTCGAGCAGGCGGTCGGCGATGAAGCCGGGGACTTCCTTGCGTACGTGCAGCGGGCGCATGCCAAGGGCGGTATAGATGGTTTTCGCCGCCTCGATGGCCTCGGGCGCGGTGCGCTGGCCGCCGACGATTTCCACCAGTGGCAGAAGGTACACCGGATTGAACGGGTGGCCGACCACGCAGCGCTCGGGATGGGTCGCCGACTCGTAGAACTCGCTGGGCAACAGTCCCGAGGTGCTGGAGCCGATGATCGCCTCGGGCTTGGCCGCGGCGCTGATCCTGGCGTGCAGTGCCAGTTTCAGTTCCAGGCGCTCGGGCGCGCTTTCCTGGATGAAGTCGGCATCGCGTACGCAATCCTCGACAGTGCTGACGAAGCGCAGCCGCTGCTGCGACGCGCCGGGCGCCAGGCCTTGTTTTTCCAGCGCCGGCCAGGCATTGGCGATGCGCTTGCGCAAGGCTTCCTCGGCGCCAGGTGCCGGGTCCCAGGCGATCACGTCCAGGCCATGGGCCAGGGCGCGGGCGACCCAGCCGCTGCCGATGACGCCGCTGCCAAGGGCGGCGAAAGTCTTGATCTCGGTGATGAAAGGCATGCTGTGCTCCTAGGGTTTTCAGCGGCGGGTCAGGTTCATCTTGTCGCGGCCTTCGGCCGGGGTCAGCACGCGGGCGCCGAGGCGGCTGACGATCTCCACTGCGCGCTCGACCAGCTGGCCATTGCTGGCCAGCACGCCACGGTCGAGGTAAAGGTTGTCTTCCAGGCCGACCCGCACGTTGCCGCCCAGCAGCACCGCCTGGGCCGCCATGGGCATCTGCATGCGGCCGATGCCGAAACCGGCCCAGGTCACGCTGGCGGGCAGGTTGTCGACCATGGCCTTCATGGTGGCGGTGTCGGCCGGCGCTCCCCAAGGGATGCCCAGGCACAGCTGGAACAGTGGGTCGTGCAGCAGGCCTTCCTTGATCATTTGCTTGGCGAACCACAGGTGGCCAGTGTCGAAGATCTCCAGCTCCGCCTTTACGCCGAGCTCGGTGATGCGTTTGGCACCCGCGCGCAGCTGGCTTGGGGTGGAGACATAGATGCTGTTGCCGTCGCCGAAATTGAGCGTGCCGCAGTCCAGGGTGCAGATTTCCGGCAGCAGGGCTTCGATGTGGGCCAGGCGCTCCAGCGGGCCGACCAGGTCGGTGCCGGCACCGAACGCCAGCGGCGTCTCGCCGGGACCGATCTCCAGGTCGCCGCCCATGCCGGCGGTGAGGTTGACGATGATGTCCACATCGGCTTCGCGGATGCGTTCCATCACTTCGCGGTACAGCGCCACGTCGCGGCTGAAGCGGCCGGTGCGCGGGTCGCGGACGTGGCAGTGGACCACGGTGGCGCCGGCCTTGGCCGCCTCCACGGCGGCGGCGGCGATCTGTTGTGGGGTCACGGGCACCAGGTGGCTCTTGCTGGCGGTGTCGCCGGCGCCAGTGAGGGCGCAGGTGATGATGACGTCGTGGTTCATGGGGCGTCCTTTGGGCGAGGTTGGCCACTCCACAGCCTTTGGGGCTGCGGGGTGCCAGTGGTTTGGTGGTGGCTTCTTCGCGGGCAGGCCCGCGAATGGGGCTGTCAGTTGGCGGTGAGCTTGAGGTTGTCGGCAGCCGGCTTGCCATCGAAGGTGGTCACCCCTTCGAGCCAGCGCGCCTTGTCCTCGGGGTGGTCCTTGAGCCACTGGCGGGCGGAGTCGAGCGGGTCCTTGTGGTCGAGCAACGGCTGCATCATGCGGCTCTCCTGCGCGGCGCTGAAGGTCAGGTTGGCCAGCAGGCGGTGGGCGTTCGGGCAACGCTGGGCGTAGTCCGGTGCGGTCACTGTCCACACCGTGGCGCGGCCTTCATCAGGGCCCAGGGCATCCTCGCTGTCGCCCAGGTAGGCCATGTCGATGTTGACGTTCATCGGGTGCGGCGCCCAGCCGAAGAACACCACGGCCTGCTTGCGCCGCACGGCGCGGTCGACGGCGGCGAGCATGCCGGCTTCGCTGGACTCGACCAGCTGGAACTTGCCCAGGCCGAACTGGTTCTTGCTGATCATCGCCTTGATCTGGGTATTGGCGCCCGAACCCGGCTCGATGCCGTAGAGCTTGCCGCCCAGTTCCTTCTCGAACTTGTGGATGTCGGCGAAGCGCTTCAAGCCCTTGTCGGCCAGGTACTTGGGCACCGCCAGGGTCGCCCGCGCGTCGTCGAGGCTGGGCGTGTCGAGCACCTTGAGCTGCTGCTGCTCGATGAAGGGGGTTATGGTCTGGGTCATGATCGGGTTCCAGTAGCCGAGGAACATGTCCAGGCGCTTGTCGCGGATGCCGGCGAAGATGATCTGTTGCGAGGCACTGGTCTGCTTGGTCTGGTAGCCCAGGCCGTCGAGCAGCACCTGGGCCATGGCGCTGGTGGCGATGACATCGGTCCAGTTGACCACGCCGAGGCGGACGTTCTTGCAGACCGCGGGTTCAGCGGCCAGCAAAGGGGTGCTGAAAGTGGCGCTGACGGCAAGCGTCAGCAAGCTGCGGCGGATCAAGCTGTGCATGGTGGCTCCTCAACGGCAGTGCGTTCTTGTTATGGGGGCCGGCCTCTGCGGACCGTGTTGCATAGGCTACGCGGTCAGCGCGGTGGAAATTCCCACGCTGGCGACTCAGACTAGCACTCCAGCGACCAGCCCCTTCGAGGATGCCCAGGCGATGTCCGACGCGATCCACTTTCTCCTGTTGCCTGGGTTTTCAGCCATGGGCTTCATCTCTGCGCTGGAGCCCTTGCGGGTAGCCAACCGCTTTCGCGACTGTCTGTATCGCTGGCGAGTGCTGAGCCTGGACGGTGGGCCGGTGCTGGCCAGCAATGGCATGTCGGTGAACGCCGATGCGGCGTTGGGCGCGGTAGAGAAAGGACGGATCCTGCTGGTGGTGGCAGGCTTCGAGCCGCTGGCCAGCTTCACCCCGGCCTTGCAGCAGGGCCTGCGTCGCCTCGATCACGACGGCGTGGTACTCGGTGGCATCGACACCGGCGCGGTGGTGCTGGCCGAAGCCGGGCTGCTCGACGGCCACCGGGCGACCCTGCACTGGGAGGCGCTGGACGCGTTCAAGGAGCGCTACCCAAGGCTGGAGGTGACCCAGGAGCTGTTCGAGATCGACCGTCGCCGCATCACCTGTGCCGGAGGCACCGCATCGATCGACCTGATGCTTGACCTGATTGCCCAGGCCCATGGCAGCGAGCTGGCGGTGCAGGTGTCCGAGCAGTTCGTGCTCGGGCGCATCCGCCCGCGCCAGGACCACCAGCGCATGCAGATCGCCGCGCGCTACAACGTCAGCAACAAGAAACTGGTACGGGTGATCGGCGAGATGGAAGGCAACACCGAGCAGCCGCTCAACACCCAGGTGCTGGCCGACCGTGTGCAGGTGACCCGGCGTCAGCTGGAGCGACTGTTCAGGCTCTACCTGCACGACACGCCCAGCGGCTTTTACCTGCGCCTGCGCCTGGAAAAGGCGCGCCAGCTGTTGCGCCAGAGCGACCTGAGCGTGCTGGAGGTGAGCATCGCCTGTGGTTTCGAGTCGGCGTCCTACTTTACCCGCTGCTACCGAGCCCGCTTTGCGCGCTGCCCGCGGCAGGACCGGCAGCCCGCGAGCGTTTCAACGGCTCTTGAGCAGTAGCGCGCAGGCGCTCTTGTAGGCCTCGTGCTGGTACTTGTGCAGCGAGGCGGGCGGCTCCAGCGCCTGCTTGCGCACCTGGGCGCTGATGGTCTGCGGCGACAGCAGGTGCACCTCGCAGCCCTCCAGCAGTTGCAGGATGCCTTCGAGCTTGAACGTCACCGGACCCCCGGCGAATTCCCCCTTCTTGCCGCGCTTCTTGATCGCCACGGAGTCGATGCCGTGCTCGCGCACCAGCGCCTGGATTTCTCGGGCGAAGGCCTTTACCTGGCCGACGTCCTCGTCATCCCCCAGGCTGAGTTTTTTCACCGCAGGCAAGACGTGCCGTGGCTGGCCCTCTTCAAGGGTGACCACAGCGAGCAACAGCTCACTGCCTTTGATTTCGATACCGCAGATAGTCATGGTGCCTCGCGTTCAGGGGAGGGTTTCATTGCTGGCCGATCGATTGCAGGTATTCCGAGCGGTCGTCGCTGCGCTGCGCCAGGCAGGTGTTCCAGGCCGCTTCAAGCGCCTGGCTGCCGGGCTTCTCGGCGAAGGTCTCGACCTTGCAATCGGCTTCGCGCAGTTGCTTCCAGAGCTGCTCGGCAGCCTGCAGGCGCGCCATGAGCTGGTTGGCCCGGGCCGTGTCGTCGGGGTACTGGTCGCTGATGCGCTGCGCCAGCTCGTCGTAGGCCGACTGCAGTTCACGGTCGGCCGCTTGGCGATTGTAGGCGGCGCAGGCGAAGGACTGCTGGTCGGTTTCGACGGTGTCGCATGGCGTGCTTTCTTCCTCGCCGGCCTGGGCGCCCAAGGCGACAGCCACCAGGCCCAGCCATGCCATTGATTTCATGTGTGATCTCCTCGGACAGACACGGACGTTTAGCGAGGGCGATTCTCGCTCAGGCTCGGGTAGGAGGGTAGGGCCCTGCGCAAAATGTCATGAAAGGGTCGCGTCCAGAACGCTGTCGAGAGTCGATCTCATCCCTGAGGCCCCGCCAGTGGGCGCTATGTCGCGCCTTGACGCTTTCGGCAATTCCCCTGTCGTTTTTGCATCCGGCTCCTGCGACGCGCAGGCATATGCTGGCCCCAAAGCGCCGGTACAACGTTCGGCGCAGCCCAAGTCAATAAAAGGGGACAGCCTGATGAGCCCAGCCGAATTACACGCCGACAGCATCGTCATCGACGGCCTGATCATTGCCAAGTGGAACCGCGAGCTGTTCGAGGACATGCGCAAGGGCGGGCTGACCGCCGCGAACTGCACGGTGTCGGTGTGGGAAGGCTTCAAGGCGACCGTGGACAATATCGCCGCCAGCCAGAAGCTGATTCGCGAGAACAGTGACCTGGTGATGCCGGTGCGCACCACCGCCGACATTCGCAAGGCCAAGGAGCTGGGCAAGACGGGCATCCTCTTCGGCTTCCAGAACGCCCATGCGTTCGAGGACCAGATCGGCTATGTCGAGGTGTTCAAGCAGCTGGGCGTGGGCATCGTGCAGATGTGCTACAACACCCAGAACCTGGTGGGCACCGGCTGCTACGAGCGCGATGGCGGGCTGTCGGGCTTCGGCCGCGAGATCGTGGCCGAGATGAACCGCGTCGGCATCATGTGCGACCTGTCCCACGTCGGCTCCAAGACCAGCGAAGAGGTCATCCTCGAGTCGAAGAAGCCGGTCTGCTACTCCCACTGCCTGCCCTCGGGCCTCAAGGAACACCCGCGCAACAAGTCCGACGAAGAACTGAAGTTCATCGCCGACCACGGCGGTTTCGTCGGCGTGACCATGTTCGCGCCCTTCCTGGCCAAGGGCATCGACTCGACCATCGACGACTACGCCGAGGCCATCGAGTACACCATGAACATCGTGGGCGAAGACGCCATCGGCATCGGCACCGACTTCACCCAGGGCCACGGCCAGGAATTCTTCGAATACCTGACCCACGACAAGGGCTACGCCCGGCGACTGACCAACTTCGGCAAGATCGTCAACCCGCTGGGGATCCGCACGGTTGGCGAGTTCCCCAACCTCACCGAGACGCTGCTCAAGCGCGGCCATTCCGAGCGCGTCGTGCGCAAGATCATGGGCGAAAACTGGGTCGGCATTCTCAAGGATGTGTGGGGCGAGTAAGCCGCACTCCAAGCCTGTCCAGCCCCGGCCAGAGACGTCGGGGCCATCAATCGAATTTTCTGGAGTTGAGTTTCCATGGCCAAGATCGCCCCGCAATTGCCAATCGAAGTCGACAGCGAGACCGGTGTCTGGACCTCCGATGCCCTGCCGATGCTGTACGTGCCGCGGCATTTCTTCGTCAACAACCACATCGGCATCGAAGAAGTGCTGGGCGCCGACGCCTATGCCGAGATCCTCTACAAGGCCGGCTACAAGTCCGCCTGGCACTGGTGCGAGAAAGAAGCCGAGTGCCATGGCCTGGAAGGGGTGGCGGTGTTCGAGCACTACATGAAGCGCCTGTCCCAGCGCGGCTGGGGCCTGTTCACGATCCAGGACATCGACCTCGACAAGGGCACCGCCAGCATCAAGCTCGAGCATTCGGCCTTCGTCTACGTGTACGGCAAGGTCGGGCGCAAGGTCGACTACATGTTCACCGGCTGGTTCGCCGGGGCCATGGACCAGATCCTGGCAGCCCGTGGCAGCTCGATCCGTACCCAGGCCGAGCAGGTCTACGGTGGTTCGGAAGAAGGCCACGACGACGGCCTGTTCATCGTCAAGCCGCTGTAAGCCGGAGATCCATCATGGCATTCGAAGCGATGTTCCAGCCAATCCAGCTCGGCAAGCTGACCATCCGCAACCGCGTGCTCAGCACCGCGCACGCCGAGGTCTACGCCACCGATGGCGGCATGACCACCGACCGCTACGTGAAGTACTACGAAGAGAAGGCCAAGGGCGGCATCGGCCTGGCGATCTGCGGCGGCTCGTCGGTGGTGGCCATCGACAGCCCGCAGGAGTGGTGGGCTTCGGTAAACCTGGCGACCGACCGGATCATCCCGCACTTCCAGAACCTGGCCGACGCCATGCACAAGCATGGCGCCAAGATCATGATCCAGATTACCCACATGGGCCGACGCTCGCGCTGGGACGGCTTCAACTGGCCGACCCTGATGTCGCCCTCCGGCATCCGCGAACCGGTGCACCGCGCCACCTGCAAGACCATCGAGGTGGAAGAGATCTGGCGGGTCATCGGCAACTACGCCCAGGCCGCGCGCCGGGCCAAGGAAGGCGGCCTCGACGGCGTCGAGCTGTCAGCGGTGCACCAGCACATGATCGACCAGTTCTGGAGCCCGCGGGTCAACAAGCGCACCGACGAATGGGGCGGCAGCTTCGAGGGCCGCATGAAGTTCGGCCTGGAAGTGCTCAAGGCGGTGCGGGCCGAAGTGGGCGACGACTTCTGCGTGGGCATGCGCATCTGCGGCGACGAGTTCCACCCCGATGGCCTCAGCCATGAAGACATGAAGGAGATCGCCAAGTACTACGACGCCACCGGCATGCTCGACTTCTTCGGCGTGATCGGCTCGGGGTGCGATACCCACAACACCCTGGCCAACGTCATCCCGAACATGAGCTACCCACCCGAGCCGTTCCTGCACCTGGCCGCCGGTATCAAGGAAGTGGTCAAGGTCCCGGTACTGCACGCGCAGAACATCAAGGACCCGAACCAGGCCCAGCGCATCCTCGAAGGCGGCTACGTGGACATGGTCGGCATGACCCGCGCGCACATGGCCGACCCGCACCTGATCGCCAAGATCAAGATGGGCCAGATCGACCAGATCAAGCAGTGCGTCGGCGCCAACTACTGCATCGACCGCCAGTACCAGGGCCTGGACGTGCTGTGCATCCAGAACGCCGCGACCTCCCGTGAATACCTGGGCGTGCCGCATATCATCGAGAAGTCCACCGGGCCCAAGCGCAAGGTAGTGGTGGTCGGCGCAGGCCCGGCGGGCATGGAGGCGGCGCGGGTCGCTGCCGAGCGTGGCCATGATGTGACCCTGTTCGAGAAGAAGGAGCAGATCGGCGGACAGATCACCATTGCCGCCAAGGCCCCGCAGCGCGACCAGATCGCCGGCATCACCCGCTGGTACCAGCTGGAGCTGGCGCGGCTGAAGGTCGACTTGCGCCTGGGCACGGCCGCCGATGCCGACACCCTCATGGACCTGCGTCCCGATGTCGTCGTGCTGGCCGTGGGCGGTCATCCGTTCATCGAGCAGAACGAGCACTGGGGCGCCGCCGAAGGGCTGGTGGTCAGCAGCTGGGACGTGCTCGACGGCAAGGTCGCGCCGGGCAAGAACGTGCTGGTGTTCGACACCATCTGCGAGTTCACCGGCATGTCCACAGCGGACTTTTTGGCCGACAAGGGCAGCCAGGTCGAGATCGTCACCGACGATATCAAGCCGGGTGTGGCCATCGGCGGGACCTCGTTCCCGACCTATTACCGCAGCCTGTATCCCAAGGAAGTGATCATGACCGGCGACCTGATGCTGGAGAAGGTCTACCGCGAGGGCGACAAGTTGGTGGCGGTGCTGGAGAACGAATACACCGGGGCCAAGGAAGAGCGGGTGGTCGACCAGGTGGTGATCGAGAACGGCGTGCGTCCGGACGAAGCGTTGTACTACGCACTCAAGGAGGGTTCGCGCAACAAGGGCCAGATCGATGTCGAGGCGTTGTTCGCCATCAAGCCGCAGCCGATCCTCAGCCAGCCGGGCGAAGGCTACCTGCTGTACCGCATCGGCGACTGCGTGGCCCAGCGTAATACCCATGCGGCGATCTATGACGCCTTGCGCTTGTGCAAGGACTTCTGAGCGCCTTGGCTGAACACTGTTTCTACCGTGGGGTTGGTCACTGTGGGAGCGGGC
>JAEWGL010000001.1 GCA_023388335.1 Pseudomonadota bacterium
AGTCATAGCAGGGCTATGGCGAGGAGTGGCAACGCCGGCCGGGCGCCCAAGACGCCGCCAAAAGTGAACAGCTTATTTCCGAGACAGGACACTAGCGGTGTACATCATGAGTCGCCCAGCATGCCCAGCCTCACCACCACCTTCCGCCCGGCCACCGGGCTTGCCAATCCCCACCTGCAGACGTTGTGGGGACCGCTCTGGCGCAAACGTCCCAGCCTGCAGCGCACCCGCGAACGCCTATGGCTTGCCGACGGCGACTTCCTCGACCTGGACTGGCACGGCCCGCACCAGGCGCAGGCGCCGCTGGTCCTGGTGCTGCATGGCCTGACCGGCTCTTCCGATTCGCCCTACGTGGTCGGCTTGCAACAAGCGCTGCAGCACCGCGGCTGGGCCAGCGTGGCGGTGAACTGGCGCGGCTGCTCTGGCGAGCCGAACCTGCTGCCGCGCAGCTACCACTCTGGCGCCAGCGAAGACCTCGCCGAAGCCATCCAGCACCTGCGCGCGCGACGGCCGCTGGCGCCGTTGTATGCAGTGGGCTATTCGCTGGGCGGCAACATCCTGCTCAAATACCTGGGCGAAACCGGCTCGGCCAGCCACCTGCAGGCGGCCGTGGCGGTGTCGGTGCCGTTCCGTCTCGATGAATGCGCCGACCGCATTGGCCTGGGGTTTTCCCGCGTATACCAGGCGCATTTCATGCGCGCCATGCTGGCGTATGTGAAGGACAAGCAGCGGCAGTTCCAGCACCTGGGCCACCATGAGAACCTCGCCGTGCTCGAACGCCTGGGCGAGTTGCGCAACCTGCGCAACTTCTGGGATTTCGATGGACGCGTGACCGCGCCGCTGAACGGCTTTCGAGACGCCCATGATTACTACCGGCGCTCATCGAGCCGGTATTACCTGGGAGAGAACCGCACTCCAACCCTGATCATCCACGCCAGCGACGACCCCTTCGTGTTCAGCCACAGCCTGCCCAGCGCCAGCGAGCTGGCGGCGCAGACGAGCTTCGAGTTGCACAGCCGCGGTGGACATGTCGGCTTCGTCGATGGCAGCGTGCGCACGCCCGGTTATTACCTGGAGCGACGTATTCCGCAGTGGCTGGTGGAGGGCATCTGAAGGGGGCTTGACCTTCGTGTGCCCTCACCTTTTCTACCTCGCCGCTCGATCCTCAGTCGCCCTTGGCGACCCGGCGCTTGGCATCGGTGATCCACTCGCTCCAGGACCCGGCATACAGCTTGCCTAGTGGATACCCGGCCAGGCACAGGGCGAACAGGTTGTGGCAGGCGGTCACACCCGACCCGCAATAGGCCACCAGCTGTTCAGGCGCACGGTCTGCCAGTTTTTCAGCAAAGCGTTGACGCAACTGTTCGGGCGGCAGGAATCGGCCATCGGCGTCCAGGTTATCGGTGAAGGCCGCGCATTGCGCGCCGGGGATATGCCCGGCCACCGGATCGATGGGCTCGACCTCGCCACGAAAACGCGGCAAGGCGCGGGCATCGAGCAGCGTCAGCGCCGGCTTGTCGAGGCGTTTGCCCAACTGCTCGGCGTCGATCACCAGGTTCATGTCAGGCTCGCCGACGAAATTGCCTTCGCGCTTCTCCGGCGGGTCCAGGCTCAACGGCAAGTGCGCGGCATGCCAAGCCTTGATGCCGCCGTCGAGGATGAACACGCTATCGCGCTTGCCGAGCCAGGCCAGCAGCCACCAGGCGCGGGCGGCGAATGCCCCGGCGCCGTCGTCGTAGAGCACCACCTGGCTGTCGTTGTCCAGGCCCCAGCTGCGCAAGCGCTGCACCAGCGCCTGCGGCTCAGGCAAGGGGTGGCGGCCGGTACGGCCCTTGGTCACCGAACCACTCAGGTCGCGCTCCAGGTCGGCGAAATGCGCCCCGGCAATATGCCCCTCGGCATAGCTGCGTTGGCCATAATCCACATCCTCCAAGGCAAATCGGCAGTCAAGGATCACCAGCCCCGGTGTCTCCAGACGCTCGGCCAGTTGCTGGGGGGTGATCAATTGCGCAAGGGGCATGACAGTCTCCTGATCGATTGAACGGGGCTCCGGACTACTGCTCCAGGGCCTGATTGAAGGGTACGTGGAATTCCTGGCACAGGGCGTTCACCACCGTGCGTGCGCTGGCGGTAACGAAGCCCAGTTCCAGCACCAGTACCTGGTAAACGCCACGCTTGAAGGCTTCTTCACCCAGATGCGCCGAATGCTCGCGGGTGGTGCAGAGAAAACGCACCCAGGAGGTCAGGACGATCCAGGCATTGACGGTGAGCGACTCGATCTGCACATCATCCATGGCGAGGATGCCGGCGTCGACGAAACCCCGGTAGATGGCCTGGCCCTGTTGCAAGCAACGCTGGGAGAAGCGTCGGTAACGGGCAGCCAATTCCGGATCGGCGTCGAGCAGGTGCTCCAGGTCACGGTGTAAAAAGCGGTAGTTCCACATCGCGGCGAGCAGTGCTTTGAGGTAGAAGCGTTTGTCTTCCACCGTGGCCGCCCGGCCTTGGGGCGGGCGCAGGAAGCTGTCCACCAGCTCTTCATACTGGGTGAACAGCACGGCGATGATCGCCTGCTTGTTGGCGAAATGGTAATACAGGTTGCCGGGCGAGATTTCCATGTGGGCAGCGATGTGATTGGTGCTGACACTGCGCTCGCCCTGCTGGTTGAACAGCTCCAGGCTGTTGTGCACGATACGCTCGCGGGTCTTCATGCGCGGGGCCATTGCAACTCAATCTCCGAGCGTTGGAATGGGGTCATCTTACGGGGTATCCCGTCATGGATGCACCCGTCTGCCCCGCGAAAAAATTCGCCTCAGCAGGTTCAGCGTATAGGCTCTGCCGGTCCTCCCCTGTCGGCTGGCGAGCGCCATCGACGCCAGGACAGCTGAAAGCCCTGCGCATGACACCTGTCAAAGAGGGCATGACAACGAATATCCGCACTGTCTATAGTGCCATCAGTCGGCATCGGCGACTTGGCCGAGCGCAGTCGCTGCGCTACCATCCGACTCCCCAACGCACTCCAGCCAGGATGACGCGATGAACCGAGTGTTGTACCCGGGTACTTTCGACCCCATTACCAAAGGCCATGGCGATCTGGTCGAGCGTGCCTCGCGACTGTTCGACCATGTGATCATCGCGGTGGCGGCCAGCCCCAAGAAGAACCCGCTGTTCCCGCTGGAACAACGGGTGGCGCTGGCGCGTGAGGTCACCCAGCACCTGCCCAATGTCGAAGTCATCGGCTTCTCCACCCTGCTGGCACATTTCGCCAAGGAACAGGGCGCCAATGTGTTCCTGCGTGGCCTGCGCGCGGTGTCGGACTTCGAGTACGAGTTCCAGCTGGCGAACATGAACCGGCAATTGGCCCCCGCTGTCGAGAGCCTGTTCCTGACGCCGTCGGAGCGCTATTCGTTCATCTCCTCGACTTTGGTGCGGGAAATTGCCGCCTTGGGTGGAGATATCAGCAAATTCGTGCATCCGGTGGTGGCCGAGGCGCTGACCGAACGCTTCAAGAAATAACCCGCAGGACCCCGAGCAACGCGCCCGCGTGCACTGCGGGCGCTAATGCGGCACAATTGTGCCCATTGCTTTTCACATGCCAGGGTCGTGATCCCTGGCCGGAGCCCCCATGTCCCTGATCATCACCGACGATTGCATCAATTGCGACGTCTGCGAACCCGAGTGCCCGAACGCCGCCATCTCCCAGGGCGAAGAGATCTACGTGATCGACCCGAACCTGTGTACCCAGTGTGTCGGCCACTATGACGAACCCCAATGCCAGCAGGTCTGCCCGGTCGACTGCATCCCGCTGGACGAAGCCCATCCGGAAACCGAGGATGAGCTGATGGTCAAGTACCGGCGGATTACCGGCAAGGCCTGATGCCCTTCGTCGCGGCGGTGCGCAGCACAATCGTTGGCGCCTGCCTGGCGCTGCTGGCCTGCGCTGCGTTGGCCGATGGACCGGGCCGCGCGGCCATCGCCAGTCCCCACGCCGACGCCACCGCCGCCGCCCGTGAAATCCTGGAACAGGGCGGCAATGCCTTTGACGCCGCCATCGCCGTCAGCGCCGCCCTCGCGGTGGTCGAACCCTATGGGTCGGGACTGGGCGGCGGCGGCTTCTTCCTCCTGCGCGAAGCAGCCGACACGCCACGCTATCGTTTTCTCGACGCCCGCGAGCGCGCCCCGGCGGCAGCGACCTGGGACATGTACCTAAGGGACGGCCAGGTGCAGCCTGGGCGGTCCATCAATGGCCCCTTGGCCGCGGCAATCCCCGGACTGCCCCAGGCGCTGGCGGACATTGCAGCCAGCCATGGCAAGCTGCCACTGAGCAATACCCTGGCGCCGGCCATCCGCCTGGCCCAGCAGGGTTTTGCCGTCGACCGGGTCTACCGCGACCGCGCGCACATGCGCCTGAGTGCCCTGCGCGATGACCCTGAGAGTGCCCGGCTGTTTCTGCGCGAGGCGGCCGTGCCGGCGCTCGGTACGCGCATCCGCCAGCCGGAGCTGGCAGTGACCCTGCAACGCCTGGCGGCGCATGGCCGCGATGGCTTCTACCGTGGTCCCACGGCCCAGGCCTTGGTCGAGGGCGTGCGCCGATCTGGCGGCATCTGGCGCCTGGAAGACCTGGCTGGCTACCAGACCGCCCTGCGCGAGCCGTTGCGCTATCGGCTCGCCGACCAGCGCGAGCTGATCAGCGCCCCGCCACCCTCGGCCGGCGGCGTCGCACTGGCGCAGAGCCTGGCCATGCTGCAACGCCTGCCCTGGCAGAGCGCCGATCCGGTGCAGCGCAGCCACTACGTGCTCGAAGTGCTACGCCGCGCCTACCGCGACCGCGGCCTACTGGGCGATCCGGACTACGTCAGCAATCCGGTCAACCGCCTGCTGTCACGCAGTTACCTGGTCGGCCTGGCCGGCAGCATCGACGTGCGCCATGCCACGCCTAGCCGCGACCTTCCCCCCGCCCCCGCCTGGCACGAGGGCGACCACACGACCCACTTCGCGGTGATCGATGCCGACGGCAACGCCGTGGCCGCCACCTTGTCGATCAACCTGCCGTTTGGCGCGGCCTTCAGCGTGCCTAGGACCGGCGTGGTGCTGAATAACGAAATGGACGACTTCGCCGCCGACCCGCACGGCAGCAACAGCTACGGCCTCGCCGGCAGCCAGGCCAACGCCGTGGCGGCCGGCAAACGACCGCTGTCGAGCATGAGCCCGAGCTTCATCGAAAGCCCGAGTCAGTTTGCCGCCTTTGGAACACCGGGCGGCAGCCGCATCCCCAGCATGGTGCTGCTGTCGATGCTGGGGTTCCTCGAAGGCCGGCCAGTGGCCGAATGGCCAGCGACCCCGCGCTATCACCACCAGTACCTGCCCGATGTGATCGAGCACGAGCCCGGCACCTTCACTGCCCAGCAGCAAGCCGAACTGCAGGATCGCGGCTACCGTCTCAAGAACCTGGGGCGCAGCTATGGCAACCAGCAGGTGCTCTATTGGGACAAGGGCAATGGCACGCTGGAAGCCGCCAGCGATCCACGCGGGCTTGGCGAGGGCCAGGTGCTCGACTGAAGTCGCGTCAGCGCTGGCAGCGGGGGCAGAACACGCTGGCGCGTTGGCCCAGCTTGACCTCACGTAGCAAGGTACCGCAGACCTTGCACGGCTGGCCGCCGCGGCCATAGACGAACAGCTCCTGCTGGAAATAGCCCGGCTGGCCGTCGCCGCCGAAGAAGTCGCGCAATGTCGTGCCCCCGCGCTCGATGGCGTAGGCCAGGATCCGCTTGATCTCCACCGCCAGCTTGAGATAGCGCGCCCGGGAAATGCCCCCGGCCGGGCGGCGCGGGTCGATCCCGGCGGCGAACAAGGCTTCGGTCGCGTAGATGTTGCCGACGCCGACCACCACGGCGTTGTCCATGATGAACGGCTTGACCGCCATGGCCCGCCCGCGTGAAAGCTGGAACAGGCGTTCGCCATCGAACAGGTCGGTCAACGGCTCGGGCCCCAAACGAACCAGCAGCTCGTGATTGAGCGGGTCCAGGCTCCAGAGCATGGCGCCGAATCGGCGCGGGTCGGTGTAGCGCAGGGCCAACCCCGACTCCAGCTCGATGTCGACATGCTCGTGCTTGGCTGGCGCCAGCCCCAGCTCCACCAGACGCAGGTTGCCAGACATGCCCAGGTGGCTGATCAGCGTGCCGACCTCGGCGTTGATCAGCAGGTATTTGGCTCGCCGCTCGACCGTGACGATGCGCTGTCCAGACAGGCGCACATCGAGGTCCTCAGGGATCGGCCAGCGCAGACGGCTGTCGCGCACGACGACCCGACTGACACGCTGGCCTTCCAGGTAAGGGGCGATGCCCCGGCGGGTGGTTTCTACCTCTGGCAGTTCTGGCATCTCAGTGTCCGCTCATCTCGCGAATGGTCTGTTTCAGGTGCTCGAAGTCATATTCCGACAGCCCGATATAGTCGAGTACCAGAGGGGCGATCGCGTTCCACTCGTAATCCACGCTCTGGTTGCCGAGCACCCGGTAAGACGCGCAGATGTGCTCGGACATCTTCAGCACGGCCAGCATATTTTTCACGGGCGTGTTGCGCGAGGACTGGTCGCGGAATACCGCCAGGGCATTGTGGTGATTGGCGATGGCCTCGGTCAGGTGCTCCGGCAGGCGCCAGGACTTGGCCGTGAAGTACCCGACCACCGAGTGGTTGGTGTTGAACAGCCGGTTCTCGGTGTCCACCACGCGCTGGTCGGGGCCAGCGTTGGCGTAGGCCTCTTCAAGCACGTTCATGTATTCCGGGAAGCGCTTGAGCATCAACGGCACGCCACAGTCGTGGAACAGGCCCAAGGTATAGGCTTCATCCACGGCTTGCAGGCCAGTGCGCTTGGCCAGGGTCAGGCAGGTCATGGCCACGTCCTGGGCGTTGTCCCAGAAACGGTTGAGGGTCACGATCGTTTCGTCGGTCATCTCGCCCTTGATCGACTGGGCGTTGATGAGGTTGATGATCGAACGGCTGCCCAGCAGGTTCACCGCGCGCTGGATCGAGCCGACCTTGTTGCTCAGGCCGAAGTGAGCCGAGTTGACCAGCTTGAGCAACGCACCGGACAGTCCCGGGTCTTGGGAGATCAGCTTGGCGATGGTCTCAAGGTCCGGGTCAGGCATGTATTGCTCGAACTGCAGGTCGACCATGATCTGCGGTTGCGGCGGGATACTGATGCCTTGCAAGGCTTGCTGGATCTGTTCGGCGGATAATTCCTGGGACATGGCACACACTCGGGGATGAGCGGCGATTTTAACCCTGCAGGCCATCAGCGCACCAACCACTGATTCAGCCGATGGGAACTTTCGCTAGCTCAAGGGGGCCTCCTTTCTCAGGCCTATTCAGAAAAGGAGTACATCCATGAGCACATCATTGAGCGGCAAGCGCGTGGCGATCCTGGTCACCGATGGTTTCGAGCAGGTCGAGCTGACCGGTCCGCGTGATGCCCTGAGTAAGAGCGGCGCGACCGTCGACATCCTCAGCGACAAGGAGGGCAAGGTAAAAGGCTGGAACCATGATAAGCCCGCGGACGATTTTGCCGTCGACGCCACCTTCGAGGCTGCCAGCCAGAATGTCTACGACGCCATCGTCCTGCCGGGCGGCGTGCAGAACTCCGACACCATTCGCCTGCTCCCGGCGGCCCAGCAGCTGGTCAAGAGCCACGATTCGGCTGGCAAGCCGTTGGCGGTGATTTGCCACGGCGGCTGGCTGCTGGTCTCCAGCGAACTGGTCAAAGGTCGGCGGATGACCAGCTACAAGACCTTGCAGGACGATATCCGCAATGCCGGCGGCCAATGGGTCGACGAAGAAGTGGTGGTCGATGGCAACCTCATCAGCAGTCGCCAACCCGATGACATCCCCGCCTTCAACCAGAAGCTGATCGAGGCGCTGTCGCGCTGACCCCGCTGTTTGTCGTTGGCCGCGCCGAGCGCGTGGCCAACGCGCTATACTCCCGCTCTTTTTTCCCGGAGCGACGTCATGTCCCTGCCCAGCCTTCGCCTCAAAGCCAACGCCGACCGCCGCCTGCGCGCCGGTCACCTGTGGGTCTACAGCAACGAAATCGACGTCGCCGCGACCCCGCTGCAAAGCTTTCGCGCCGGCGAGCAGGCGATCCTCGAAGCGGCCGGTGGCAAGGCCCTGGGCGTCGTCGCACTGAGCCCGAACAACCTGATCTGCGCCCGCCTGTTGTCGCGTGACGCCAAGCTGGCGTTGGACAAATCGCTGCTGGTGCACCGCCTCAACGTCGCCTTGTCGCTGCGCGAGCGCCTGTTCGACAAGCCCTGCTACCGCCTGGTGTACGGCGACTCCGACCTGCTGCCTGGACTGGTGGTCGACCGTTTCTTCGACATCCTGGTGGTACAGCTGGCCTCCGCGACCATGGAGCAGCACAAGGACGACGTCATTGCTGCCCTGATCCAGGTGCTCAAGCCCAGCGGCATCCTGTTCAAGAACGACTCGGCCGCCCGTGACGCCGAAGGCTTGGGCCGCTATGTCGAGACGGTCTACGGCGAAGTCCCGGATTGGGTCGCGCTGGAAGAGAACGGCGTGAAATTCGAGGCCCCGGTACGTGAAGGCCAGAAGACCGGCTGGTTCTACGACCACCGCATGAACCGCGCGCGCCTGGCGCCCTACGTCAAGGGCAAGCGTGTGCTCGACCTGTTCAGCTACATTGGCGGCTGGGGCGTGCAAGCGGGTGCATTCGGTGCCAGCGAAGTGTTCTGCGTCGACGCCTCCGGCTTCGCCCTCGACGGCGTGGAGCGCAACGCCGGTCTCAATGGCATTGCCGACAAGCTCACCTGCATCGAGGGCGACGTGTTCGAAGCCCTCAAGGAGCTCAAGGCCGCCGAAGAGCGCTTCGATGTCATCGTTGCCGACCCGCCCGCTTTCATCAAGCGCAAGAAAGACCTGAAGAACGGTGAAGGCGCCTACCGCCGCCTCAACGAACAGGCCATGCGCCTGCTGACCAAGGACGGCATCCTCGTCAGCGCCTCGTGCTCCATGCACCTGCCCGAGGACGACCTGAACACCATCCTCCTGACCAGCGCCCGCCACCTGGACCGCAACCTGCAACTGCTCGAGCGCGGCGGCCAAGGCCCGGATCACCCGGTACACCCAGCGATCCCGGAGACGCGGTATATCAAGAGCATTACCTGCCGGTTGTTGCCCAATAGCTGATTTCCAGCCTTCCTGAAATTCATTACAAATCCGAAGCCAGATATCCTAGCTTCGGATTTTTTCTGTTTCACCCCTCCGTCACAGCGAAACTTCCTACATATCTTTGGGAATTTTCTACATCAAAAATAAATTGCACTTCTAGCCTTGTTGGCCAACCTAAGACCTGTCGCAATAACGCGGCATCTTTAGGAGCAATAAAAATGAAATAAGTTCAACTTGAATCAAGCAAACTGGCCAACCTTGCCCACTTAGTGCAAGCTAAGTAATCATAGCTTAGAAGCGCAGAGCCGGCCTGCGCCTCCACTAACAAAGTGGATGCTTCAATGATCAACAACGACGTATTCTTTCTTGTTACAGAAAATGGCTTTAGCTTGTTGGAATTTCAAGGAGCACAGGCAGTTCGAGCTAGATAAACGCCATGCGCTGCGCTTGATCAATCTTATTTATGGCGCTACTACCATCGACCAAAGCAAACCAATCGACCAAGCGCTAATAAAAATAATCTGCTGAGCTTGAAGCATGCTGGGGAAATTTCTTGGGGCTGGGACCACCTTTCAAGAATATTTCATTTTGGTACTCGAGACATTCCCTTGGCAGATCACCCCCCCAAATGAAAACGAGTGGGCACAACAGTATCTACAGCATTGCCACGACGTGTTGGAAACTGCCCCACCCATGGAAAATAATATCCGTTACATGGGGCAGGGGTGAAGCTTCCCTCGCCTGTCGAATCCGGCTCGCTTGAGGCGCTGCTGTCAAAACGTTCTACCACCAGGAGCTTTCTCGACAAACCAGTTTCATTGGCAACTGTAAGCTATTTACTCCAATACACACTCGGCTTTATGCAGCATCGCGAAGTTAAGCAAGTTGCCAATCTTCCCGAAAGTCTACGCAAGCGCCGCAGTAGTCCGTCCGGGGGCGGATTGAACGCTACTGAGGGTTATTTGTACGCTAGAAACGTCATTGGTTTGGAGTCAGGCTTGTATTATTATGACCCCTACCGACATGAGTTGCGATTGCACACTAAAAGTCTGCCAACCCTAGGGGCTCTGCTATCAGGTCAGTATTTTTCCAACATGTTGTCTATAGGGCTATTCCTTACTTCTAGGCTCGACAAATTGTGGTGGAAGTACGCTCATTCGCGCGCCTATCGAATGGCGCTCGTGGAACTAGGTCATATAGCTCAGACCTTCCAGCTATTAGCCACACAGGTAAATCTCGGGACATGGCTGACCGGCGCCTTGAATGAAACGCCCATCGATAGCCTTCTTAATCTTATAAACCCCGCCGAGCAGGTGATGTTCTTCGTCGGAGCTGGCCACAGTGATGGCTCGGAGGGACCACAATCACCCGCCCCGCCGCCACCTCCTGCGCCTTGGAGCGCCATCCCGAATCCACGGGCGCTGCAGCCGCGTTCAACAACACAATGCTTTTTGCGATCGGTGGCTTGGCCAGTGGCCTGATCGCTTTCACCGAGGACAGCCTGCCCATCAGCTTGGCGCTTGGTTTCGTGGCCACAAGCTTGTGGGGTGGTTTGATGATAAAGCGTCTATCAACCTCGGAGGGCGTAAGCAAGTCCCACGGCTCGCCGTAGATCGCTGAGTACTTCGAAACGGGCACTTACAGCATCGGCTACTCCATCAGTCCCTTTGCACCACGCGTGGCTTTGCCCTACCCCCATCGAGCCGCTGTCCGATGGACTTGGTCGCAAGGGCTACTGTTAGCTGCCTTGGCAGTCGCCATCGCCGGCATTCTCAGCTGATTTCTGGCACCAATAACCCAACCTTTCTGGTTTTCACTTGGGGCGCTTAGCAACACCTTACTGTTTGCCACTAGTGTCCTGTCTCGGAAATACGTTCTCTTTTGGCGAGTGGCTTGGGTGTTCGGCCAAGGCGCCGCGACGAGTCATAGCAGGGCTATGGCGAGGA
>JAEWGL010000049.1 GCA_023388335.1 Pseudomonadota bacterium
CCGGTCAGGCAGTTGAACACCGTGGTCTTGCCGGCGCCGTTCGGGCCGATCAGGGCAAAGATGTCGTTGCGCCGGACTTTCAGGCTCACATCGCTGAGGGCCTTGATGCCGCCGAACTGCATCATCAGGTTGTCGACGGTGAGGATGATATCGTCGCTCATGGCGCCACTCCTTTACGCGGGACCACACCGCTGCGGCTGATGCGGATCAGCCCACGCGGTCTCCAGATCATCATGAGCACCATCAGCACGCCGAACAGCAGCACGCGGTACTCGGAGAAGCTGCGCAGAAGCTCCGGAGCCACGGTCAGCACGAAGGCCGCGATCACCACCCCCACGGTCGAGCCCATGCCGCCCAGGACCACGATGGCGAGGATCAGCGCCGACTCGAAGAAGGTGAACGAGGACGGGTTGACGAAGCCTTGGTAGGTGGCAAAGAACACCCCGGCAAGGCCTGCGGTGGAAGCACCGATGGTGAAGGCCGAGAGTTTCACCAGCACGTGGTTCAGGCCCATGGAACGGCACGCGATCTCATCCTCGCGCAAGGCTTCCCAGGCGCGGCCGACCGGCATGCGGGTCAACCGATGCTTGATGTAGAGCACCGCCAGTACCACCAGGAACAACACGATATAGATGAACAGGAATTTCACGTTGGGGTTGTAGTCGATCCCGAAGAACTCATGGAACGGCACCCCGCCGTCCCTGGCCCGGCGGCCGAACTCCAGGCCCAGGAAGGTCGGCGATGGCGCCGGCATGCCGTTCGGCCCACCGGTGAACGACAGCCAGTTGTTGAGCACCAGGCGGATGATCTCGCCGAAGCCCAGGGTCACGATCGCCAGGTAGTCACCGTGCATGCGCAACACCGGAAATCCCAGGATGCACCCCGCCAATGCCGCAGCGATGGCCGCCAGCGGCAGCACACTCCAGAACCCCAGCCCCAGGTACTGGTAGCCCAGCGCCAGGCCGTAGGCGCCGATGGCGTAGAAGGCCACGTAGCCCAGGTCGAGCAGGCCGGCCAGGCCGACCACGATGTTCAGGCCCAGGCCCAGCAGCACGTAGATCAGCCCGAGGATGACCACGGTCAGCAGGTATTTGTTGGCGAAGATCGGGAAGACGATGGCGATCACGATCAGCGCTGGGATGATGTAGCGCAGCCGCGACTTGTAGTCCGGCGCCAGCACATGCACGCCCGAACCGCCGTTGTCGAAGCCCTGGAGCAGGCGCTGGCCGGTGCCGGTCTGCAAGAACAGGCTGATCACGAAGCGCCCGACCATCACCACGCCGACCAGCATGGCCACGCGGCGAGGCTCGGCGTTGAAGCTGTAGCCGTCGAGCACCACGCCGACCACGGGGCCGAAGACGATGAGCGCCAGCAGGCCGGCGACGAGGGTTTCCAGCAGGCTGCGTTTGATATCGAATCCGGAAGAAGCAGTATTGGCAGTGGACATGTTCACACCTTAGCCACGAGCGGGCGACCCAGCAGGCCTTGGGGACGGAATATAAGGATCAGGACCAGCAGCGAGAAACTGAACACATCCTTGTAGTCGGAGTTGATCAGACCGGAGAAAAGCGACTCGGAGATGCCGAGAATGATCCCGCCAAGCATGGCCCCCGGCAGCGAGCCGATCCCGCCGAGCACCGCGGCGGTGAAAGCCTTGATACCGATGATGAAGCCGGCGTAGAAGTCGAAGGTGCCGTAGTTCATGGTGATCAGCACGCCCGCCAAGGCGGCCATCACCGCGCCGATGACGAACACATAGGAGATCACCCGGTCGGTGTTGATCCCCAGGATCGAGGCCATCTTGCGGTCTTGCTGGGTGGCGCGGCACATGCGGCCGAGCTTGGTGTACTTGATCATGTAGGTGAGCAGGCCCATGCCGACGAAGGCGGCGACCAGGATGAAGATTTTGGTGTAGGTCAATTGCACGAAGCCGGTGCCGACCTCGACGCGCCATGCTCCCTCAAGTAGGGTCGGGACGCCTTGCTGGCGGGCGCCTTGGCTGATTTGCGCGTAGTTTTGCAGGATCAGGGAAATGCCGATGGCGCTGATCAACGGTGCCAGGCGGGTGGAGTTGCGCAGTGGCTTGTAGGCGATGCGTTCGATGGTGAAGCCATAGACGCCGGTGACGACAACGGTGAACAACAGCGTTCCCAGCATCAGCAGTGGGAAGGATTCGATACCGAAATAAGCCAGCAATGCCAGGCTGATCGCCGCGAGGTACGCGGAGATCATGTACACCTCGCCGTGCGCGAAGTTGATCATGCCGATGATGCCATAGACCATTGTGTAGCCGATGGCGATCAGACCATAGACCGACCCGAGGGTCAGGCCATTGACCAGTTGCTGCAGGAAAATACCATCCATAACGCAATCTCACCTGATTTGAGATTGCACGAGCGCCGACCACGGCGGGCCTCGGATGAAGCGACCCTCGCAGCGCAGAACCGGTGCAGATCTACGAAGAAAGACAGGTAGCAGGGGCGTCGGCCCGGGAATCCGCCCGGGCCTTCAGCCGTTGTTATTTTTGTTTTTCCAGTTGGTGGTACTTGCCATTGGCATCCCACTGGTAGACCACGTAGTCGGAGACAGTCAGGTCACCCTTGCTGTCGAACTTCTTCTCGCCCATGACGGTATTGACCGAGTTGGCCTTGAGCCACTTGGCGGCGTCCTCGCCTTTGTTCGACTTGGCGCCGTTAAAGGCCGCGGCCAAGGCCTGGAGCGAGGCATAGGCGTACAAGGTGTAGCCTTCAGGTTCGAAGCCGCTCTTGCGGAACTCTTCCACCACGGCCTTGCTGTCCGGCAGCAGGCGTGGATCGGCACCGAAGGTCATGTATACGCCATTGGTGTACTGGGCACCGCCCGCGGTGGAGACCAGTTCGTCGGTGACGATGCCATCATCGGACATGAACGCCACATCCTTCAGGCCCGCCTCGCGCAGTTGACGGACCAGGGGACCCGCTTCAGGGTGCAGGCCACCGAAGTAGACGACATCGGCGCCCGCGCCGCGAATCTTGGTCACCACGGCGCTGAAGTCCTTCTCGCCACGGGTCAGGCCTTCGTACAGCACCGGCTTCACGCCGCGCGTCTCCAACTGCGCCTTGGTCGCGTCGGCCAGGCCCTGGCCATAGGTGTCCTTGTCGTGCAGGACCGCGACTTTCTTGCCCTTGAGCACATCGACGATGTAGTCGCCGGCGACAATACCCTGCTGGTCGTCACGACCGCACATACGAAACATGCTGCTCAGCCCGCGCTCGGTAACCTGCGGGTTGGTCGAACCCGGGGTGATGGCGATGATCCCGGCTTCGTCATACACCTCCGAAGCGGGGATGGTGTTGGAGGAGCAGAAGTGCCCGACCACGCCCGCGACCTTGTCCTGGTCGACCAGGCGGTTGGCCACGGCCACGGCCTGCTTGGGTTCGCAGGCGTCATCGCCCGGCACCAGGACGATCTTCTCGCCGTTGATCCCGCCTGCAGCGTTGATCTTGTCGGCTGCCGCCTGGGCACCTTTCATGTATTGCCCGCCAAACGCTGCGTTGGCCCCGGTCATCGGGCCTGCGACGCCGATCTTGATGTCGGCCTGAACATACGAAGAAATACCCAGCGCCGAAGCTACGGCGAGAGCCAGGAAGCCTTTCTTGTAAAACGTCTGCGACATGAGGTGGTGCTCCTAGAGTTTTTTTGGTTGGCACTACAACTTCAGCACTTGCTCCGAGCAAAGGCCGTGCCATTGATTTTGTATTCCGGGAAAACACACGAAGGTGTTGCCTGTGACTGACCGACGGTCGTTTCTTTATTGAGCGTGCAACCCTCTGCCTCCTGGAAGGTGCCACCAGATGACCAACAAAAGAACAACCCGCAAGTGCCATCATTGCAACCCTGGCAAGTGTTAACGTGCAACCTAGCTGTAACAACGGACGTCACCGAAGTGCACACCCGTGGTGCGCAACTGCTACAGCGGGCACCTTAGCAAGGCTAGCTGGACTATGAAAAATCGCCGTCATATGTAGTCTGTTACTGATTTTCCTCAGGTACCGGAAAAGGCTGGCACAATGTCCTCCCTTGCGCGTGCCCCACCCGCTTCGGAGCACGCCGCCGACTGGAGCCCTTCAATGAGCGAGAGCGCATTCGCCGAGCGCATCGTGCACAACCTGCTCGACACCGATTTCTACAAGCTGACCATGATGCAGGCGGTGCTGCACAACTACCCTGACGTGGATGTGGAATGGGAATTCAGGTGCCGTAATGGCGAAGACCTGCGCCCTTATCTGGCAGAGATCCGCACCCAGATCGAGCAGCTCTGTGAACTGAGCCTGGACGAGCAACAGCTAGGCTTTCTGGAGCGCATCAGCTTCATCAAGCCGGACTTTTTGCGCTTTCTCGGCCTGTTCCGCTTCAACCTGCGCTACCTGCAACTGGGCATCGAGGACGATCAGCTGTACCTGCGCCTGCGCGGCCCATGGCTGCACGTGATCCTGTTCGAAGTGCCGCTGCTGGCCATCATCAGCGAAGTGCGCAATCGCCAGCGTTATCCACAGATACGTCTGTCGGAGGCCCATGACCAACTGCGGCGCAAGTTCGACTGGTTGCGCGCGCATGCCAGCGACGAGGAATTGGCCGAGTTGCAGGTGGCCGACTTCGGTACCCGCCGGCGCTTCTCCAGCAAGGTCCAGGAAGACGTGGTGCGACTGCTGCGCGATGAATTCCCGGCACGCTTCGTCGGTACCAGCAATGTCAACCTGGCATGGAAACTGGATCTCAAGCCGCTGGGCACCATGGCCCACGAGTGGATCATGGCCCACCAGCAACTGGGCCCGCGGCTGATCGACAGCCAGATTGCCGCCCTGGACTGCTGGGTCCGCGAGTACCGCGGCCTGCTCGGCATCGCCCTGACCGACTGCATCACCATGGATGCCTTCCTCGGTGATTTCGACCTGTACTTCGCCAAGCTATTCGACGGCCTGCGCCACGACTCCGGTGAGCCGGTGGCCTGGGCCGAAAAGGCCATCGCCCACTATCGCAAGCTGGGCATCGACCCGATGACCAAGACCTTGGTGTTTTCCGATGGTCTCAACCTGACCCGCTCCCTGGAAATCTTCCGTGCCCTGCGCGGTCGCATCAACGTGAGCTTCGGTATCGGCACTAACCTGACATGCGATATCCCTGGGGTGGTGCCGATGAACATCGTGCTTAAAATGACCGACTGCAACGGCTCCCCGGTTGCCAAGATCTCCGACGAAGCCGCCAAGACCCAGTGCCGCGATCCGAATTTCGTCGCCTACCTGCGTCACGTATTCAAAGTCCCCAGCAAGGAGTAAACCATGCAAGCCGTCCAGCAAGAGATTGCGCAGCAGCTCAAGGTGCAGCCGCCTTTCGCCGACGCCGCCGCGCTCGAGGCGGAAGTCGCCCGGCGCGTGGCCTTCATCAAGCAATGCCTGGCCAATGCCCGGCTCAAGACCCTGGTCTTGGGCATCAGTGGTGGGGTCGACTCCCTCGCCGCCGCCCTGCTCGCCCAGCGTGCGATCAATGAACTGCGTGCCGAGACCAGCGATCAGGGCTACCGCTTCATCGCCGTGCGCCTGCCTTACAAGGTGCAACACGATGAGCACGATGCACAGGCGTGCCTGGAGGTAATCAAGGCCGACGAAGTGCAGACCGTGGATATCGCACCGGGCGTGGTCGGGTTGAAACAAGAGGTCAAGGAGCTGCAGAACGGCACGCCAGAGCTGGTGGACTTCGTGGTCGGCAATATCAAGGCACGCCTGCGCATGGTTGCCCAGTACACCATCGCCGGTGCCCGTCAGGGTCTGGTGATCGGCACCGACCACGCCGCCGAGGCGGTGATGGGCTTCTTTACCAAGTTCGGTGATGGCGCCTGCGACCTGGCGCCGCTGAGCGGCCTGGTGAAGCATCAGGTGCGCGCTATTGCCCGCAGTTTCGGCGCCCCAGCGTCGTTGGTGGAGAAAGTGCCGACTGCCGACCTGGAAGACCTGACGCCCGGCAAACCGGATGAGGTCTCGCACGGCGTGACCTATCAGCAGATCGATGCGTTCCTGCACGGCGAACCGGTCAGCCAGGAGGTCTTCGACATCATCGTCGCAACCTACCGCAAGACCCAGCACAAGCGCGAACTGCCGTTCGCGCCGTGATGCGGCATGGGAGCGCCGGTTCGACGGCCGCTCCCACCGGTTTGTTGGGTAGTCCCGTCGTTACTTGACGACGACCTTGCCCTTCATCATCGCGATGTGGCCAGGGAAGCTGCAGAAGAAGCCGTAGTCACCGCCAGCTTCCAGCTTGGAAGTGTCGAACGTTACCGACGTTTCCTTCTCTGGGGCGCCGATCATCTTGGTGTGGGCGATGATGGCTGCGTTGTCGGCCTTGATGTAGTCCTTTTCCAGGCCCTGGGTCAGGCCTTCGGTGGCAATTGCCTGCATGTCAGCGGTCTTGCTGATCACCAGGTTATGGCCCATGACGTTCTTCGGCAAGGTACCGGTGTGGGTCAGCTTGACCGTGAATTCCTTGCAGCTCTTGTCGACAGTGAATTCCTTCTCGACGAAGGACATCTGGTCGGTCGACTGGACGGTGGTGGTGCATTTGTCGTCAGCGAAAACCTGGGCACTGACCAGGGTCAACAGGGATACCGCAACTGCTTTAGCAAACATCGTGAAGCTCCTTGGCAGGGTTTATCAGTCCGCATGCTGCCTGAGGCCCTTCGACCCCTCCCTGATATGGATCAAGGCGGTAGCCAGGGCCAGACAGTTAAATTGTTCTATGGATTGTATACATAAATCCAAAGTGCACATCATGCTTCATTAATAGACGATGGGACAACCTCTCATTTAGGAGCAACGACATGTCCCTGGGTAATTTCATGAACAGCTTGCTTGCCGCGTATGCCAGTGGCGCCGCCGGCGCCACCTGCGGCTTCGCCCGTCCGGAGTAACGAAATCAAGGCCCCGGTACCGCCAAAATGGATCATCGGAGTGAGCGCCCGGCTCGGGCATTGTGGTCGCACGCAGGCGCTGGTAGGAGCCCACTCAGCCCGCTGGGCTGCGCTGTCGCGCAGAGAACAAGGTCTGCAAAGCGCGGCGGCCACGCTGTAGGAGCTGGCTTGTCCTGCGATCGGCCGCGAAGCGGCCGTAAAGCCAGCCATCTCGATCTGTCTGGTGCAGCGCGGTTACAGGGGTTGCGACCGCTGCGCGGTCGATCGCGGCACAAGGCCGCTCCTACAAGGTACAGCTAAATCAATGAGTTAGCGTGTGTTCTATAGGAGGGAGCGGGTTGGAGGGCCAGTCAGACGTAAGTAGACAGAGCCCGTAGAACATTTCCCGCCACACCAGGCCACCGTCAGGGACTGTAGGATCATTCGCCATACACAAGACAGAGTGGCATCCGCCCAGCGCAGCGGGCGGTTGTAGGAGCGTGCCTTGTGTCGCGAAGCCCTCGCCGGGGCGCAGGATGGCCGCGGTGCGCGATGCTCGCAGGGCACCGCATGCAGTCACAGCGCCATTCGATTCTGGGGCCGCTACGCGCCCCTTTCGCACGGTCCGGCGTCCCGGCACAAGGCACGCTCCCACAATCGCCCCGCGGCGCTGGGCGAAAAGACCCGCCAGGCGCAGCGCCCGCCGAAGGCTCGGCGTCACTCATGCCCCTGTACCGGCGCAACCGGGCCGGAGGCCCAGAAAGTCGGCGGTGACGCTGTGCATCAGCGGTATTAGCGCGGAATCACCGGCTGGCGGGTCTTGCCCTTGGCCTTACCACCCTTGGCCGCTTCCTTGCGAGCCTTCTCCGCCTGCTGATTGCGCGCGAACGCGGCAGCCTTGGCCTGTTCGCGCTTGTCCCACGGCTTGCTACCGTCGCTGGCACGCGGTGGCAGGCCGCTGTGCTGGGTGAGGATCTTCTGCTCCTTGCCCACCTTGTGGCTGCCAGCCGGGGTCGAGTTCTTGCGCCGGGCGCTGTGGTAGGTGTCGCCCTCGGGCTGGTGCAGCGGGATCAACTGATGCTTGCCAGGGCCGATCAGGTCGGCACGGCCCATGCGCTCCAGGGCCTCGCGCAGCATCGGCCAGCCCTTCGGGTCGTGATAGCGCAAGAAGGCCTTGTGCAGACGGCGCTGCTCTTCGCTCTTGACGATGGTGACCGAATCACTCTTGTACGTGACCTTGCGCAGGGGGTTCTTGCCCGAGTGGTACATGGCCGTGGCCGAGGCCATCGGCGAGGGGTAGAACGCCTGCACCTGGTCGGCACGGAAACCGTTGCCCTTGAGCCACAGGGCGAGGTTCATCATGTCCTCGTCGCTAGTGCCCGGATGCGCGGCGATGAAGTACGGAATCAGGTACTGCTCCTTGCCCGCCTCCTTGGAGTACTTCTCGAACATGCGCTTGAAGCGATCGTAGCTGCCGATGCCCGGCTTCATCATCTGGTTGAGCGGGCCTTCCTCGGTGTGCTCCGGGGCAATCTTCAGGTAGCCGCCCACATGGTGGGTCACCAATTCCTTCACGTACTCCGGCGATTCCACGGCCAGGTCATAGCGCAGGCCCGAGGCGATGAGGATCTTCTTCACTCCCGGCAAGGCGCGCGCGCTGCGGTACAGCTGGATCAGCGCCGAGTGGTCGGTGTTCAGGTTCGGGCAGATACCCGGGAACACGCAGGACGGCTTGCGGCAGTGGGTCTCGATCTCGGTGCTCTTGCAGGCGATACGGTACATGTTCGCGGTCGGCCCGCCGAGGTCGGAGATGACCCCCGTGAAGCCCGGTACCTTGTCGCGGATCTCTTCGATCTCACGAATGATCGACTCGTGCGAGCGGTTCTGGATGATTCGCCCTTCGTGCTCGGTGATCGAGCAGAAGGTGCAGCCACCGAAGCAGCCACGCATGATGTTCACCGAGAAACGGATCATCTCGTAGGCCGGGATGCGCTCCTTGCCGTAGGCCGGATGCGGCACACGGGCATAGGGCATGCCGAACACGTAGTCCATTTCCTCGGTGGTCATCGGAATGGGCGGCGGGTTGAACCAGACGTCCGCCTCGCCGTGCCTCTGCACCATGGCGCGGGCGTTGCCTGGGTTGGTCTCCAGGTGCAGCACGCGGTTGGCGTGGGCGTAGAGCACAGGGTCGTTGCGCACCTTCTCGAACGACGGCAGACGGATCACCGACTTGTCGCGCGTCATGCGCGGGCTTTCGAGGATCTGCACCACCTTGGCTTCGTTCGGGTCCTCGGCGTCGCCCTTGGCCTGCTCAATGGCGCAGGCCTGGGTGTCCTGGGTGTTGACGTAGGGGTTGATGATCTTGTCGACCTTGCCTGGGCGGTCGATGCGCGTGGAGTCGATCTCGTACCAGCCCTGCGGCGTGTCACGGCGGATGAACGCGGTACCGCGCACGTCGGTGATGCTCTCGATCGTCTCACCGAAAGACAGACGCTGGGCAACCTCGACGATCGCCCGCTCGGCGTTGCCGTACAGGAGGATATCGGCGCAGGCGTCGATCAGGATCGAGTGGCGGACCTTGTCCTGCCAATAGTCATAATGCGCGATTCGGCGCAGCGAAGCCTCGATGCCGCCGAGGACGATCGGCACATGCTTGTAGGCTTCCTTGCAGCGCTGGCTGTAGACCAGGCTGGCACGGTCCGGGCGGCTGCCGGCCAGGCCACCGGGCGTGTAGGCGTCGTCCGAACGGACCTTCTTGTCGGCCGTGTAGCGGTTGATCATCGAGTCCATGTTGCCCGCCGCGACGCCGAAGAACAGGTTCGGCTCGCCAAGCTTCATGAAGTCGTCCTTGGACTGCCAGTTCGGCTGGGCAATGATTCCCACGCGGAAGCCCTGGGACTCCAGCAGCCGGCCAATGATCGCCATGCCGAACGACGGATGGTCGACGTAGGCGTCCCCGGTCACGATGATGATGTCGCAGGAATCCCAGCCGAGCTGATCCATTTCTTCCCTGCTCATTGGCAGGAATGGCGCTGGTCCGAAGCATTCGGCCCAGTACTTGGGATAGTCGAAAAGTGGTTTGGCTGCTTGCATGTCAGTGACCAGTTCTGGTGTGCAGGGAAATCGCGGGCGCGGAATATAGCACAAATTTTGATCAGATCCGACGGTAACGGTCGGATTTACACCGCCAGGCTGAGTCAAGGCAATCTGCGCGGCCAAGCCTGTGCAGGGTCGTCCCCCCGACGTCCGCGACCCCGGGCGCAGAGATAACGTTTCAAGTTATTTTGCCTACTAGACCCTCCTCGTAGCTCAAGCGACTGTTATTAATAGTGAAGTTTAATTTTAAAAGAATATCTAGAATTGCTCTTTCAGCGGAAACGGAAGTCTCCTACAGACTTACCAGCCGGGAAGGACAAGCTGAAGTATTGCCTGAGGAAAAGGTTATTGTTAAAAAAGGCGGGCGGAATATTCCGCATCAAACCACTAATGGAGTAGTTATCATGGGCAAGCGCCGTACTGAAATCGTCAATACATTCGACATCACGATGTTTTCCTTCAACAAAGCCGAGATAGAGTTTTATAACTCGATCTAACTGATGAGTGAGGAAGGGGCCTCCCCTTCCTCCCTACAACCCAAGGAATGGTCATGATTGCAGAACGCGAATTAAACAGACATGAGGCAGAGATCCGCCTCAACATACTATGTAATAAGCTGAACCTCAATCCTCACCTTGAGTTCCTCACCCCCGAAAAGCTGGTGGCAACCTGCACACTCACCAACGCTGTTGGCGACAGGGTCTCTGCCGGCGCCGGAAAAGGACAGTGCTGCGCCTTGGGCGCGCTTGCGGAAAGCATCGAACACTACCTATCTGAATCAGGCAAGTATATCGAGACACAGCAAACACTGAGCGATGAGTTACTCTCACGAACCGAGTTCAATGATGACTGGATCATCAATTCAATTCCGAGTTCCTGCACGCTTCATACCTGCGAACTGCAGGCACTGGACGATGATGCTAGGCTGCCAGTGCCCGCCATCCTTCTGTCACCCGGCGAGCCGCTAACATTCCAGACCAGTTCGAACACTGATCTTGCCTTCCTCGCCAAATACGCTACCAATTCCGGAACGGCACTAGGCTGTAGTGAAAACGAGGCTGTCCTCCACGCGCTCAATGAAGCAATAGAGCGCCACGCGCTTTCCGTATACTATCTTTCTGTCTGCGGTCTTGCCCCACCCTTGAACTTGAAAAAACCATCCAGTTCATTTTTGCATGAGACTTTCTCGAGTCACTTATCGTTACTTCGACACAGTGAAAAGTTGCGGATTTACCTGACCTGTGATTTCTACGGTACTTATTTCTGCATCGCTATAAATGAGCAAACGACCATTGATTCCTTGGCAGTCATCGGCTCTGGTTGCTCCGTACTACCCGACGTAGCTCTTTACCGAGCCGTGTCCGAGCAAATGCAGTGCGAATTATTACATAATGATGAGGAAAAAGAAGCGGATACCCTCGCGGCGAAACTACTTTCCACATCCAGTCGACTACAGACACTCATCAATCCTGTTCTGCCAACAGCAGTAAAGTCTTTTCATCCTCCCCGTACCGCACTCAGCCTGAGAAACCAGATCCAGCAAACACTGCTAAACCTGAAGAAGAACGGAAGATCCGCTTTCTTACGAACACTCTTCAACGAGCCAGGCCTGGCTTGCGCAGTACAAATCTACATTCCCGGCCTAGAGCGTTTCCATTTGATCCGATCAGGCAACCCGGTAGCTCCCCAAAGCGCGCTCTCCCGAGGGATCAGGGAGCCATATGCCTATCTTTAAGACCTTGTTTTGCGCTCTGGCCGCAACGCTTCTGCTGAAGATCGCGAGCGTTGTACCCGCGCTGCTTCTCGCTGACATCATCGACGACTTATCCCAGCACGGAAAATCCTCATCAATCTTGCTATGGCTTTTCGTGGGACTGATAGCCATCCAGGCACTATTGCTTCCTGCGCAGGCTTGGTGCCTGGCCCGACTGTGCCAAGACCGTGTTCGAATTCTGTCCGCGCGCTGGTGCAGCGAACTTCTGAACAAACGTTTTGAAGCCTATGAAAACCTGCACGGCGGCATGCTGGTGAAAGTCCTGGATCGAGGCATTACCGCCCAAGAGCGCTGGCTGAACTTCCTCATAGGCTCAGCCTGGCCCGTGCTGATAGAAGCAGTTGTTCTTGCAGGGCTATTTCTGTATTTCGGTGCGGGATCGGTGCTTCTCGGATTGATACCGCTAAGCATGCTTTATTTGTGGTTCAACGGCCTGCTGGTCCGCTGGCGACGACCCCATATCGAAACAGTGAATGCCCGAGAAGACGAGTTGGCAGAGCAGTGGGTGGATACGTTTGCCAGCGCCGTAAGTGTAAAGCTTGAGTGCGCGCAGGAAGCTGCCATGAAGCCAGTCACTCACACCCTGCGCGGCTATGCAGACGCCTCCGTGTTGGTAGCCACCTCGGGCGGATGGCTGCACGCACTGAAAATCGCATTCATCGGTGCCGGGAGTGGTGGACTGTTGGCTTGGGGCATGCTTGATCAAATGCGAACGCCACCTTCACTCACCTTGGGAGAACTGGTCGCACTTTTCACGCTTGTCGGCGGCCTCCTTGCTGGCGTTGCTCAATTGGCGGAAGGCTGGCGGATGCTGGACCAATTCAGGGTCGATCGGCAAACGCTTCAGCGCTGGTTGAAACTTCCGAACTTTGGCGCTTCACCTTCTTGTTCCTACCCAAGTCAAAAGGCTGAAAAGGAACTGTCACTAGCGCCCTGTACTCTCCATGGGGAGAAAGGCGTGCGGATCCAGCTCACTGCGCCTTTGATCATACGGCCTGGCGAACATGTAGCGCTCGCAGGCCCCAGCGGCTCTGGAAAATCTACGCTGCTATCGGCATTAGCAGGCACTGTCCACTCTCTGCGGCATCATTTGCAGGTAGATGGCACGGCTATTGACCAACTGGATGCGACGTTGCAGTTTTCGCAACTCCGCCTATGCCCTCAGAAACCACGGTTCCTTCCCGGCCAATTTCCCCGAGCAGTGTTGTTCGATCAGGCTCACGAACCTACCCGAATAGTGGACTGCCTCACTCGCCTAAGGATGGGGCCTGAATGGTACGAGCGGGAAATTGACGGTCGAGGTGAGAGCATCTCTGGAGGTGAGGCGCGCCGCCTGTCGCTGCTGCGAGTCCTGAATCGGCCAGGCGACTACAACTTTTTTGACGAGCCTACCAGTGGCCTGGATGGCGAGTTGGCTATCGACACCTGGGATCTCCTGTTTGAGAGACTCGACGGCCGTGGCCTGATTTGTGTGACACATGATATGGCAGCGCTGGGCAGGTTTGATCGCGTGCTTTGGGTAGAAGATGGGCTTGTGACTGAAGCAAAGCTCACTATGCCGAGCATCTGAAAACAATTGCGCCCTACTACAGTAGCCTGCCAAGAAACGGACGACAGGCGCCTCCCTCAAGCGGAAACGGAGCGGTCTTCATTCGTCGTCGTCGAAGTTGTAACTGCCCGGCGCAAGGTTCTCGAAGCGGGTGTACTTGCCGATGAAGGCCAGGCGAACGAAACCGATGGGGCCGTTACGCTGCTTGCCGATGATGATCTCGGCGATACCCTTGTGCTCGGTCTCGGGGTGATAGACCTCGTCCCGGTAGACGAACATGATGACATCGGCGTCCTGCTCGATGGCTCCGGATTCACGCAAGTCGGAGTTCACCGGGCGCTTGTTCGGGCGCTGCTCGAGCGAGCGGTTGAGCTGCGATAGCGCGACCACCGGGCAGTTGAACTCCTTGGCCAGGGCCTTGAGGGAGCGGGAGATCTCGGAAATCTCGTTGGTCCGGTTGTCGCCGCTCGAACCCGGGATCTGCATCAACTGCAAATAATCGATCATGATCAGGGCGATCTCGCCGTGCTCACGTACCAGACGCCGGGTGCGCGCACGCATCTCCGAGGGGCTGATGCCGGCGGTATCGTCGATGAACAGCTTGCGATCGTTGAGCAGGTTGACCGCCGAGGTCAGCCGTGGCCAGTCATCGTCATCCAACTGGCCGGAACGGACCTTGGTCTGATCGATCCGTCCCAGGGACGAGAGCATACGCATGATCAGCGATTCACCCGGCATCTCGAGGGAGTACACCAGCACCGCTTTGTCGCTGCGCAGCACCGCATTCTCCACCAGGTTCATGGCGAAGGTGGTCTTGCCCATGGAGGGACGGCCGGCAACGATGATCAGGTCGGCCGGCTGCAGGCCGCTGGTCTTCTCATCCAGGTCGGTATAGCCGGTGGAGATACCGGTAATGTCGCTGTCGGAGTTGAACAACGTATCGATACGGTCGATGGCCTTGGCCAGCAGCTCGTTGACGCCGACCGGACCGCCAGTCTTGGGCCGTGCTTCAGCGATCTGGAAGATCTGCCGTTCAGCCTCATCGAGAAGCTCTTCGGCGTTGCGGCCTTGAGGATTGAATGCGCTGTCGGCGATGTCGGTGCTGATGCTGATCAACTGGCGCAGGGTCGCACGCTCGCGAACGATCTGCGCATAGGCCTTGATGTTGGCCACCGACGGGGTGTTCTTCGCCAACTCGCCCAGGTAACCGAGGCCGCCGACCTGGGAGGACAGACCTTCCTTGTCGAGCTGCTCGTGCAGCGTGACCACGTCGAACGGCGTGTTCAGGTCCACCAGCTTGTGGATGGCGCGGAAGATCAGGCGGTGGTCATGGCGATAGAAATCACCGTCCGAGACCTGGTCCAGCACGCGCTCCCAGGCGTTGTTGTCCAGCATCAGACCACCAAGCACAGCCTGTTCGGCCTCGATGGAATGCGGAGGCACCTTCAGGGCTGCGGTTTGCAGGTCGAATTGCTCGGGGGTGGAAATCTCGTTCATGGCCACACGGAAATCAGGGTGATGAAAAAGACAAAGGGCACGACCTGCAAAGCAGGACCGTGCCCGATGTTAACCGGCTGGCGCGCAATGAGCCAGCCGATCGGTACAGCTTAGGCTGCTACGACGACCACGCGAACGGTGGCTTCAACGTCGCTGTGCAGGTGCACGGCAACGTCGTATTCGCCGACGTTACGGATGGTGCCGTTCGGCAGACGAACTTCAGCCTTGGCCACTTCGACGCCGGAGGCGGTCAGGGCATCAGCGATGTCGTGGGTGCCGATCGAACCGAACAGCTTGCCTTCGTCACCGGCGGTGGCAGTGATGGTCACTTCCAGCTCGGCCAGTTGGGCAGCGCGGCTTTCAGCCGAAGTTTTCTTGTCTGCAGCCAGTTTTTCCAGCTCAGCACGACGCTCTTCGAACGCGGCCAGGTTGACGGCGGTGGCAGCAACGGCCTTGCCGAATGGCAGCAGGAAGTTACGGCCATAACCGGCCTTAACTTTTACTTTATCGCCCAGGTTGCCCAGGTTGGCGACTTTTTCCAGCAGGATCAGTTCCATTTGGTATAAACCTCTTAACTTTTAACCTTCACCGTTCGCAGAACCGCTGTCGTCACCCTTCGCAGGGGACTTGCGACCGCGAAAATCAATCAGGCTATCGACAATGGCCAATACCACGAGCAACGGATAAGTCAGCTGCATGAACAGCACCAGCGTCACGTACAACCCGACCAGCCAGAACCGGCCCAGTCGTTTCTGCGCCACCAGCCCGTGCAGCAGGGCGATACCTGCGAACAAGAGCGGCACGCTGCACATCGGCGTCAGCATCGCCAGCCCGGAACCGAAGTTCGGACCGACCAGCATGCACGCCAGCAGCACCAGCGCCGGCACCAGGGGAATCCGCACCGCCTGAAACTCGCGGCCGAAACCTCCCGGGTTGTACAACACGGCTTGCCAGTAGCGCCCCAACATCAGGGCTAGCACGCTGACAACTTGCAGCAGGGCCGCTATCAGGCCATTGAGCACTGGTACGATCAGGCCTCCAAGTCGTGCCCGCTCCTCTACCGACAACTGCTGGTAGAGACCGTCGAGCATCTGCGGCAGGGCTTTTTCAAGCGCTCGCGCCAGAGCTTCGATCGGTTCGCGGAACACCGAACCCAGGATTACGCCATACACCAGGCCCAGGGCAATGCTGAACAACAGCACCCGGTTCCAGGACTGCCCGGCGCGCAACAGCGCACCGAGCCCCAGCGTCCCCAGCAGCACCATGAGGGTGCGCGGCTCGCCGAAGAACCACCAGGCCAACGCGGGCAACAATGCCCAGGCGAGGACCGAAGAAGCATCCTTGAAACCGCGCCGCAGGAACACCAGGCTCCCGGCAGCGGCACTCAACCAGAACAACAGCGGCAATGCCGCACAACCGACCACCACTACAGTGGCCTGCACGCGACCGCGCATGATGAAATCTGCTAACGCTCGCATGCTCTATCCCTTGCTACTTGTCGACGACCCGGTCTCAGCGGCCGTGGCTGTCGGTGTAGGGCAGCAGGGCCAGGAAGCGGGCGCGCTTGATAGCGGTAGCCAGCTGACGCTGATAACGAGCTTTGGTACCGGTGATACGGCTTGGAACGATCTTGCCGGTTTCGGATACGTAAGCTTTCAGGGTGTTGAGATCTTTGTAGTCGATCTCTTTCACGTCTTCAGCAGTGAAGCGGCAGAATTTACGACGACGGAAGAAACGTGCCATGTAATAGGCTCCTCAAAAGGTCCGTGGATTACTCGTCAGCGTTATCGCTGTTGTCGCTGTCGTTGCTGTCGTCGCCTTCGGCGCTTTCAGCATGCTCAGGACGGTCACGACGCTCACGGCGCTCACTGCGGTTCTCTTCAGCCTTGAGCATCTCGGACTGGCCAGTGACGGCTTCGTCGCGACGGATGACCAGGTTACGGATCACGGCATCGTTGTAGCGGAAGTTGTCTTCCAGTTCAGCCAGAGCCTTACCGGTGCACTCAACGTTCAGCATCACGTAGTGAGCCTTGTGAACATTGTTGATGGCGTAGGCCAGCTGACGACGGCCCCAGTCTTCCAGACGGTGGATCTTGCCGCCATCTTCTTCGATCAGCTTGGTGTAACGCTCAACCATGCCGCCGACTTGCTCGCTCTGGTCAGGATGGACCAGGAAGATGATTTCGTAATGACGCATGAATGCTCCTTACGGGTTAGTAGTCTGCCAGCAATCTGGTCAGACAAGGAGTGAATGACTCTGTATGTCTTGCCTTGAAGGAGGCACATGCGCGCCTGCCTGCACGGCAAGGGGCGCAATTGTAGAGAAGGCGGGACGGACAAGCAAGGCAATTGGCGATTATTTGAACAGCCAGAGACACAATCGCGGGGCACGGCGCACTGGCCCTGCCCCGCGATTCGTTCAGCGCTTGACCTGACGCTGGCGCACGGCCTCGAACAGGCAGACGCCGGTGGCCACCGAGACGTTCAGGCTGCTGACGCTGCCCGCCATCGGCAGCTTGACAAGGTAGTCGCAGTGCTCGCGGGTGAGGCGGCGCATGCCCTTGCCTTCGGCGCCCATGACCAGCACGGTCGGCCCGGTCATGTCCTGCTGATAGATCTCCTGCTCGGCCTCGCCAGCGGTACCGACCACCCAGAGGCCTTTTTGCTGCAGCTTCTCCAGGGTCCGGGCCAGGTTGGTGACGGCCACCAGCGGCATGACTTCCGCAGCACCGCAGGCCACTTTGCGCACCACCCCAGTCAGGGTCGCCGACTTGTCCTTGGGAATGATCACCGCCGTGGCACCGGCGGCGTCCGCGGTACGCAGGCAGGCACCGAGGTTGTGCGGGTCGGTGACACCATCGAGCACGAGGATCAGTGGCTTGCCTTCGCTGCGGTCGATCAGCTCGTCGAGCATCGCCTCGCCCCATACCTGGCTCGGGCTGACTTCGGCGACCACACCCTGGTGCACACCTTCGACCCAGGCGTCCAGCTCACGCCGTTCGGCCTGGCCAACCGTGACGCGGTTTTCCGCCGCCAGCGCGAGCAGGGCCTGGACCCGGGGCTCGCTGCGCCCTTCGGAAAGCCAGATCTGCTTGACCCGCTTGGGGTGATGCTTCAACAGCGCCTCAACGGTGTGGACGCCGTAGATCTTTTCAAGCTGACTCATGAAGTGCTCTTGCCTTTACGTGCAGTGCCCGAACCCGCTTTCGGCGGGCCTTTGCGGTGTTTGGTCGGCTTGCCGGAAGGCTTGCCGGTCTTGTCCGACTTGCCGCCAGCATGACCTGTGCGCGCATCGGTCATCAGCGCCTTTTTCATTTCCCGGCTCTTGCGCACCTCGGCGTTGCGCTGCACGGCCTGGGACGGGAAATAGGCTTCGGCGGTTTCGGTCTTCTTGCTGCGCCGGGGAGGCTCGGCCTTGGCGGCCGGAGCAGGCTCGGTAGCAGGCGTCGGGGTCGGGGCATCGCCACTGGCGCGGCGCTTGCGACCGATCGGGGCGCTGAGGGTGCTGTCGGCCACCTCGAAATCGATCTTGCGCTCGTCCAGATTGACGCGCATGACCTTGACCTCGATCGTGTCGCCCAGGCGGAAGCTGCGCCCGCTGCGCTCACCGGACAGGCGATGGTGAATCGGGTCGAAATGGTAGTAGTCACCCGGCAGCGCACTGACGTGCACCAGGCCTTCGACGTAGATGTCGGTCAGTTCGACGAACAGGCCGAAACCGGTCACGGCAGTGATCACCCCGGGGAAGGTCTCGCCGACGCGGTCCTTCATGTACTCGCACTTGAGCCAGTTGACCACGTCGCGGGTGGCCTCGTCGGCACGGCGCTCGCTCATCGAGCACTGCTCGCCCATTTGCTCCAGGGTGTTTTCGTCGTAAGGGTAGATCCGCGCCTTGGGAATGCTCATCGCCCCGGCACGCTTGACGTGCGGCGTATCCTGGCGAGAACGGATCACGCTGCGGATGGCGCGGTGCACCAGCAGGTCCGGGTAACGGCGGATCGGCGAGGTGAAGTGGGTGTAGGCTTCGTAGTTCAGGCCAAAGTGACCGTGGTTGTCGACGCTGTACACCGCCTGGCTCAGGGAGCGCAGCATCACGGTCTGGATCAGGTGGAAGTCTGGGCGATCGGAGATCTGCGACAGCAAGGCCTGGTAGTCCTTCGGCGAAGGCTCCTTGCCCTTGTGCAGCGACAGGCCGAGTTCGCCGAGGAAGGCGCGCAGTTTTTCCAGACGCTCCGGCGGCGGGCCATCGTGCACGCGGAACAGGGCCGGGACCTCGTGCTTCTTGAGGAACTCGGCGGTGGCCACGTTGGCCGCCAGCATGCATTCCTCGATCATCTTGTGGGCGTCGTTGCGCACGGTCGGGCGGATTTCCGCGATCTTGCGCTCGGAACCGAAGATGATCCGGGTTTCCTGGGTCTCGAAGTCGATCGCGCCGCGGCTGTGACGGGCCGCCAGCAAGAC
Source organism: Pseudomonadota bacterium (assembly GCA_023388335.1). Taxonomy (GTDB): domain Bacteria; phylum Pseudomonadota; class Gammaproteobacteria; order Pseudomonadales; family Pseudomonadaceae; genus Aquipseudomonas. The sequence continues at coordinate 19,297 of JAEWGL010000049.1, forward strand.
CTTGTAGAGCGCGTAGAGGCTCTTGAGGTCGGGCAGGACTTCTTCGTATTCGGCGCGCAGCGCCTTGCCTTCACGGGTACGGGAATGCTCCAGCATGCTGCTGACCTTGTTGTAGGTCAGGCGTGCGTGGGAGTGGATCACCGCTTCGTAGAACTGGTAATCGACCATTTGCCCGGTCTTGCTGATGGTCATCTCGCAGACCATCGCCAAGCGGTCGACATGCGGGTTCAGCGAGCACAGGCCGTTGGACAGCTCTTCGGGCAGCATCGGCACTACCCGCTCAGGGAAGTACACCGAGTTGCCGCGCAACTGCGCTTCGGTGTCCAGAGCAGAGCCCAGGCGCACGTAGCTGGAGACGTCGGCGATTGCCACATAGAGGCGCCAGCCGCCGGAGAACATGCGCAGCTTGCCCAGTGGCTCGCAGTAGACGGCATCGTCGAAGTCGCGGGCGTCTTCGCCATCAATGGTGACGAACGGCAGGTGGCGCAGGTCGACGCGCTTCTCCTTGTCCTTCTCTTCCACCTCGGAGCGGAACTTGCGCGCCTCCTTGACCACCGCCTCTGGCCAGACATGCGGGATGTCGTAGCTGCGCAGTGCGACATCGATTTCCATGCCCGGCGCCATGTAGTTGCCGATCACTTCGACCACATCGCCCTGGGGCTGGAAGCGTGGGGTGGGCCAGTGGGTGATCTTCACCTCGACGAACTGACCGATCTTGGCGCCGCCATTACGCCCGGCAGTGACCAGCACTTCCTGCTGGATCTTCGGGTTGTCGGGGGTGACGAAGCCAATGCCGCCTTCTTCGTAGTAGCGGCCGACCACGCTTTCGTGGCCGCGCGAGATGACTTCCACGATCACGCCTTCGCGACGGCCACGGCGGTCGACGCCGCCGACCCGCGCCAACGCACGGTCGCCATCGAACACCAGACGCATCTGCGCCGGGCTCAGGAACAGGTCGTCGCTGCGATCGTCAGGAATGAGGAAGCCGAAACCATCACGATGGCCCGAGACGCGACCGAGGATCAGGTCCAGCTTGTCTACCGGGGCATAAGTGCCGCGCCGGGTATAGATCAGCTGACCATCACGCTCCATGGCGCGCAGACGGCGACGCAGGGCTTCGATCTGGTCTTCGGTGGTCAGGCCGAACTCCGCCACCAACTGCTCTCTCGCAGCCGGTTCACCGCGGTCGGCGAGGTGTTGCAGGATCAGCTCACGGCTGGGGATGGGGTTTTCGTATTTTTCCGCTTCACGTGCGGCCTCGGGATCGAGGGATTGCCAATCGGCCATCAGTAGGGGTTCACCTTGGTCTATATAAGGGATAGTTTGGCATAGGCGTATTGAAACCGGAAATGTCAGGCTTGGACAGCCCCGCCAAAGGGTCCGCAGCGCCTTCGAACGCCTACGGAATCAACAACTTGAAATTTTCGAGATTTTTTTTCGCACGGGGCTTTACAGCCTCCAGAGCCGTCCGTATAGTGCGCACCACGACGACGGACACCGTCGTTATAGTTGAAAAGCGGACCGATGTGAATCATCGTGTTAGCCTTCAGCGAACGCCCAGGTGGTGAAATTGGTAGACACGCCAGCTTCAGGTGCTGGTGACCTTACGGTCGTGGAAGTTCGAGTCTTCTTCTGGGCACCATCTTCAAAAACCCGCTAGCTCGCTAGCGGGTTTTTTCTTGCCTGTGATTTCATGCTTCAGCCCACTTTGACCGATAGGCTGCTCATGAATCTTTCTCCATGCGGCCACCTGAGAAACAATATCGTTTATCATTGTTTCCAAATATGTAGCCGTAAGCGAGGAAGTACCCGCATGACGATCCGCCCGAAACCGCTGATGCGCTCCCTGGCCGCCGCCGTATTAGGCCTGGTGCTCGGCGCACCGGCTGCCATGGCTGCCGACCCAGTGTCCCTGACCCTGTACAACGGCCAGCACAAGGAAATCGGTGAGGCCATCGCCAAAGCCTACGAGGCCAAGACCGGCATTCACATCAATATCCGCAAGGGTAGCAGCAATCAGCTCGCCAGCCAGATCATCGAGGAAGGCGACCGTTCGCCGGCCGATGTGATCTACACCGAAGAGTCGCCGCCGCTGAACAACCTGGGCGAACTCGGCCTGCTGGCCAAGATCGATGACGCCACCCTGCAGATGCTGCCCAAGGAATACGTTGCCACCAACGGCACCTGGATGGGCGTTACCGCACGGACCCGCGTGGTGGTGTTCAATCCCAAGCAGATCGACGAGAAGGACCTGCCGCAATCGGTGATGGATTTCGCCAGCCCCGAGTGGGATGGCCGTGTCGGCTTTGTGCCGACCAGCGGTGCCTTCCAGGAGCAGGCCGTGGCCATCCTGAAGCTGCACGGGCGTGACGCGGCCGAGGAATGGCTGACGGGCCTGAAGGCATTCGGCAAGACCTACACCAACAACATGGTCGCCCTGAAAGCCGTTGAAAACGGCGAAGTCGCCGCGGTACTGGTCAATAACTATTACTGGTATGCCCTCAAGCGCGAGCGCGGTGAGCTGGATTCCAAACTGTACTACCTGGCCGACGGCGATGCCGGTGGCCTGGTGACCATCTCCGGCGCGGCCGCGGTCAAGGCCAGCAAGCATCCGAAGCAAGCCCAGGCCCTGCTCAACTGGATGGCCAGCGAAGAAGGCCAGCGCGTGATCACCCAGACCACCGCCGAGTACCCGCTGCACAAGGGCATGGTTTCCGACCAAGGCCTGAAGCCGTTCGATGAGCTGCGTCCGCCCAAGATCAGCCCGGCCGACCTTGGCAACGCCGAGGAAGCCCTGGAGCTTGAACGCGAAGTCGGCTTGCTCTGATGAGCGCCGCCCTGCCCGAACCGGCACTGATACGCTTCGTGCCTCGCCGCAAGCGCCCCTCGATCTGGGTGGTGCTGCCGGTGCTGTTCCTGGTAGCCATGAGCCTGCTGCCACTGCTGTATGTAGCGCTCAAGACCTGGCAGGCCGGCTGGCATGAAGCCTTGCGCCTGCTTTGGCGCCCCTTCGTCTGGGGGCTGATGCGCAATACCCTGATGCTGATGGTCGGTGTCACCGTGGCCTGCCTGGTGGCGGGCCTGGCGCTGGCCTGGCTGCTGGAACGCACCGACCTGCCGGGCCGGCGTGTGTGGGGGGTGATCTTGTGCCTGCCATTCGCCATGCCAGCTTTCGTCAGCGGCTTCACCTGGGTATCGCTGAGCCCGCGCTTCGAAGGCTTGGGCGGGGCCATCCTGGTCATGGCGCTGTCGAAGTACCCGTTGGTGTTTCTGCCGGTCGCCGCGACCCTGCGCAACCTCGACACTTCCCTGGAGGAGTCGGCGCGCACCCTGGGCTATGGCCGCCGGGGCGTGTTCTTCAAGATCACCCTGCCGCTGCTGTGGCCATCGATGCTTGGCGGTGCCTTGCTGATCGCCTTGCACATGCTGGTGGAGTTCGGCGCGCTGTCGATCCTGGGTCTGCAGACCTTCACCACGGCGATCTACCAGCAGTTCGAGCTGGAGTTCAGCAACGCCAACGCAGCCATGCTTTCGGCGGTGCTTCTGGCACTGTGCCTGCTGATGCTGTGGCTGGAGCTGCGGGTGCGCGGCAAGGCCCGCCACGTGCGCATCGGCCAGGGCGTCGCCCGCCGCGCAGCGCCAGTGCGCCTACGTGGCTGGATGCCGCTGGGGCAGCTGTTCTGCCTGGTGCTGGCGCTGCTGGGCAGTGGCATTCCACTGGCCATGCTTGGGTACTGGCTGAGCGTGGGCGCGTCGGCAGCCTTCCCCGTGGCCGAGATCAGCCGCGCGCTGTTCTCGTCACTGTCGCTGTCGCTTGGAGGCGCGGGATTCAGCCTGCTGCTGGCGCTGCCAATCAGCTTCCTGGTGGTGCGCTACAAAGGCCGCCTGGCGATCTGGGCCGAGCGCCTGCCGTACCTTCTGCATGCACTGCCAGGGCTGGTGATCGCGCTGACCCTGGTGTATTTCGCGCTGCACTATGTGCCGGCGCTGTACCAGACCACTGGCCTGCTCCTGCTGGCGTATGCCTTGCTGTTCCTGCCGCTGGCCCAGGCGCCGGTGCGTACCGCACTGAACAAGGCTTCGCCGTCGCTCGAGGAAGCCGCGCGGACGCTGGGCGCCACGTCGTTCAGCGCCTTCTGCCGGGTGACCCTGCCGATCATCTTCCCGGCCTTGGCGGCAGCGTTTGCGCTGGTGTTCCTGGACGCCATGAAAGAACTCACCGCCACCCTGCTGCTCAGCCCGACCGGCATGACCACCTTGGCCACCGAGGTCTGGGCGCACACGGCCAACGTCGAGTTCGCCGCGGCGGCGCCTTATGCCGCGTTGCTGATCCTGGTTTCGGGATTGCCGGTGTACCTGCTGACCACGCGGATGTACCTGAACAAGGCATAAGCCGCTCTCGCGGACAAGCCCGCCCCTACAAACACCAGCCACTGTAGGAGCGGGCTTGCCCCGCGATGCTTTTTCAAGCCCGAAACTGCCCCAGGCTGGCCTTGAGTTGCGCCGCCAGGTCATCCAGCACCTTGCTGCTGGCCGTGGTCTGCATGACCACTTCGGCCGCGCGCTCGGCCTGGGCATGGATGTTTTCGACCCGACCCCGCACTGCCTGGGCACCACTGGCCTGATGCTCGGCCGCGCGGGTGGCCAGGCCGATCGCGGTATGCACCTGCTCCACCGAGGCCTGCACCGACTGTTGCAGGCGGGCATTGTCGCGCAGCACCAGCAGCCCTTCGCTGGCCTGTCGACCGGCCTGGCTGATGGCCGCCACCGCCTCCTTGGCGCCCTGCTGCAAGGCGCCGATATGCGCCTGGATGTCGCCGGTCGAGCGCTGGGTCTTGCTGGCCAGGGCGCGCACCTCGTCGGCCACCACGGCAAACCCCCGCCCCGTCTCTCCCGCCCGCGCCGCTTCGATGGCGGCGTTCAGGGCCAGCAAGTTGGTTTGTTCGGCAATGCCATGGATGACCGTCAGGACCACCTCGATCTGCTCGCTTTGCTGGGCCAGACGCTCGATGACCTGGGAGCCGGTCTGCACCTGCCCGGCAAGGTTCTCGATCAGGTTGGCCAACTGCGTGGAGCTGCGGCTGTTCTCGTCGGTGGCCTGACGAATGTCCACCACCTGCTGCAAAGCCGCCTGCATGGCATGGCTTTCGGATTGGGCGGCGTCGGCCATGGTCGACAGGTCGCGCAAGCTGGCGGCCACTTCATCGCGCTGCAGCGCGGCGGCGGCATCGGCACCGGCACTGCGCTGGGCCATGCTGCCGATCTCGATGCCCGTGCGCTGGGCCACCTCGCCCGCTTCGCGAACAATGGGTTGCAGCTTGTCGACGAAGCGGTTCACCGCCGCGGCCATGTCGCCGATCTCGTCGCGGCTGTCGAGGGTCACACGCTTGGTCAGGTCACCCTCCCCCGCGGCCAGGTCGTTGAGCGCGGCGATCAGCAGGCGCAGCTTGCTCAGCACGCGTCGACCCAGCACCACGGCCACCAGCAGCAGCACACCCAGGCCAACCACGGCCAGGCCCAGGCCGATACGCCAGCGTAACTGGGCAGCGGCATCGCGCACGCTCTGCGCTGTGTTCGCCTGCATCGCCCCAGCACTGGCCTGGGCGGTTTCCAGACGCCCACGCAGGGCCTTGCTACTGTCGGCCGCGGCACCGACCAGGCTGTCGCCCACGAGCTGGTCGCCGCTGGCGATCAGGGCCGAGAAACGCTGATCCAGGGCCTGCAGGGCCTGATCGACTGTTGCGGTGGACACGCCCATCAGCACCTTGCCGATCTCGACGCCGTTTGGGTTGATGGACGCTTCGACGAAGTACACCGAGGGGTCATTGCGCGCGGCATCCAGCACCTTGTCCAGCGCCCGCGTCCCGGCGCCCTTCTCGATCAGCACCTGGTTGATCGGGTTCTGCCGATTCAGGTAGCGGGTGAGGTGCTGGCCCTCTGCATCGTCGTAGACCACGAACAGCACATTGGGATTGCGCTGGGCACGCCGGGCGAACTCCGAGAGCATGGGTACGTCGTTGTCCCACATGGCCCGAGGGGCGACCGAGGCGAGCAACTCGGCCATGTCGTTGGCCGAGTCCTTGAGGTTCTGCTCCAACGTGGCACGCAGCTGCTGCTGTTCGTTCTGCAGGCGCGAGGACAGGCCGGCAGTGAGTCGCTGACGGGTACTGGCCGACAGGCTGTCGAGGCCGGAGCGTACTTCGTCCGCGGCCTGCTCAAGCTCCCCGGACAACTTTCGGCTGTCGACCCCAAGCCGCTCGCCCAGCTCGGCCTCCAGCGCGGTGACCGTGCTCCGCGTCAGTGCAACGGCAACCAGCACCTGCACCAAAAGAGCGATACCCAAGGCCACAAATACAGGCCGCAACAGGCGGCTTCGTAACAGGGAGAGAACGGCAGACACGTAAGAACCCTCGTGTTTCTGGCGCCACTAAAGTGATGGCACCCTGTGAGGATTCTTACAGCAAAGGTTGTGCCGGGGCAGCAGGCATACACGCCAACTGCACCTGCAAAACACCCTGCCCAGCCTATAAACAAAAACGCCGCGCCCCTTGCGGGAGCGCGGCGTCCGATCAGCCCTTAGGAGGCGGGATCAGGCGAACGGATGACGCAGAACGATGGTCTCGTTGCGGTCCGGGCCGGTGGAGACGATATCGATCGGCGCGCCAACCAGCTCTTCGATGCGCTTGATATAGGCGCGAGCATTGGCAGGCAGCTCTTCCAGCGACTTGGCGCCGACAGTCGATTCGCTCCAGCCCGGCATTTCCTCGTACACCGGCTCCAAGCCGATGTAGCTGTCGGCATCGGTCGGCGCATCGATGACGGCACCGTTCTCGTTCTTGTAGCCCACGCAGATGCGCAGGGTCTCAAGACCGTCGAGCACGTCCAGCTTGGTCAGGCACAAGCCCGAGATGCTGTTGACGTCGATGGCGCGCCGCAGGATCACGGCGTCGAACCAGCCACAACGACGGGCACGGCCGGTGGTTGCACCGAACTCGTGACCACGTTTGGCCAGGAAGGCACCGGTGTCATCGAACAGTTCGGTGGGGAACGGGCCAGACCCTACGCGAGTGGTGTAGGCCTTGGTGATACCCAGGATGTAGTCGATGTACATCGGGCCGACGCCGGAACCGGTGGCGATGCCGCCCGCGGTGGTGTTCGAGCTGGTGACGTACGGGTAGGTACCGTGGTCGATGTCCAGCAGCGAGCCTTGGGCGCCTTCGAACATGATGTCCTTGCCGGCACGACGCAGGGTGTGCAGCTGGGCAGTGACGTCCTGCATCATCGGCTGCAGCAGCTCGGCGTATTCCATGCACTCGTCCAGGGTCTTCTGGAAATCGATGGCAGGCTCTTTGTAGTAGTTCACCAGCTGGAAGTTGTGGTAGTCCAGCAGCTCACCGAGCTTGGCCGCGAAGCGCTCGCGGTGGAACAGGTCACCGATACGCAGGCCGCGGCGCGCGACCTTGTCTTCATAGGCCGGGCCGATACCGCGACCGGTGGTGCCGATCTTCAGTTCGCCACGCGCCTTTTCACGGGCCTGGTCCAGTGCCACGTGGTAGGACAGGATCAGCGGGCAGGAGGGGCTGATGCGCAGGCGCTCGCGCACCGGTACGCCCTTCTCTTCCAGCTTGGTGATTTCGCGCAGCAGGGCATCGGGTGCAACCACCACGCCGTTGCCGATCAAGCACTGCACGCCTTCACGCAGGATGCCCGAGGGAATCAGGTGCAGCACGGTCTTCTCACCGTCGATCACCAGGGTGTGGCCTGCGTTGTGGCCGCCTTGGTAACGCACGACGGCGGCAGCATGTTCGGTCAGCAGATCAACGATCTTGCCTTTGCCCTCATCACCCCACTGGGTGCCCAGGACGACGACATTCTTACCCATAACACTTGTCCTCATTCACGCAATCTTGGGTGCCGGCTGACTGCCGGCGGAAAAACTCACTGGGTCAGCGGCAGAACCTGCCAGCGCCCGTCTTGCTGAATCAATTGCCGATCACAATCCGCCTCGAGAGCAGCACTCAGCGGCTGTCCAGGCAAGGCCTGGACCACGCGCTGGCCCTCGTTGCGCAACTGGCAGACCAACTGCCAGAGGGCTGCATCGCTGCTGTCGGGCATCCAGATCCCGCCAGAAGGCAACACAACCTCCGCTCGCCCCAGTGTGACCAGGGTCTTCAAATCCGTGGAGAAACCGGTGGCCGGGCGCGCCCGGCCAAAATCGGCGCCGATGTCGTCGTAGCGACCGCCCTGGGCGATCGATTGACCGACGCCAGGCACGAACACCGCGAACACCACGCCGGTGTGATAGTTGTAGCCGCGCAATTCGCCCAGGTCGAAATACAGCGGCAGATCGGGATACCGTGCGGCCAGGCGGTCGGCGATCGCCAGCAGGTCGTCCAACGCCGCCAGTACGCCGGCTGGCGCGCGACCCAGCCGCACACGGGCCTCGGCCAGCACCTCACGTCCTCCACACAGCTCGCTCAGGGCGCGCAGCATGTTGCCCAAGTCCTTGGGCAGGTCGGCGGTCAGCGCGTGGACTTCGTCACGCGCTTTGCGCTGCAGGGCATCGAACAGCTGTTGCTCGATCGCGCCGGACAGGCCGGCGGCGCGCGCCAGGCCACGATAGATCCCGACATGGCCAAGGTCCATGTGCACGTCCGGTACATCGGCCAGCTTCAGCATGGCCAGCATCAGGCTAATGACCTCGACATCGCTGACCGGGCTTGCATCGCCATACAGCTCGGCACCGAGCTGGATCGGGCTGCGCGAGGTCGATAGCGCCCGCGGCTGGGCGTGCAGGAC
>JAEWGL010000066.1 GCA_023388335.1 Pseudomonadota bacterium
GCGACGGTCAGGGCACAGACCAGGTATTCGGAGGCTTGGACTAGGGTGTCTTCCAGGGTGTGGGGTGGTGTGTGTGGGGATCGTGGGGGGTCTGGGACGATTTTGAGCATGAGTAATTCCTTTTGCAGTGGTCCAAACCACCGACCCACTCCTTGCAATGAATGGGTGGCGGCTACGTGCAGGTCTGCAAGACCGGAGCAAAAGGCAAATCCGGCAGGTCCGAAGACCTCCCGCACGCAGCCACCATAGATCGAGTCACCAGCATGGAGACATGCCATTGACTGAAGGTGCGCTCAGCGCCAATTGCTAGCGGGCTTGCAGGCCCGGTCGTTGAATGGCAACGACTGGGCGAGACTAGTGGGCTCGCGGAATCACTGCAATGGTTGAGAGGCAGTAGAAGTATGTTTGGGAAACGGACTACAGGGAAGTAGGAAAATCTGAAGATTCGGGGTTTCTTTTACTGGGATCTGGCCTGAAAGGCCACTATTTACTATCACATTCCTGGCCGATAGGTTTCGCGGCGAAAACAGCATTCGCCAGCAAAGCCTGGGCCTTTACGAAGCGAGACGTTGTTGACTCGTCGACAGGATAGCGGTGCGTCCAATTCAATCTCGGATTAGCATGGCCCTACTTGATTCAGCAAACGGACGAGCCATGGAAATTCTGAATGCAGACGCGGCCTTGGTGATCATCGACATGCAACAGGGAATGGATCAACCCAGGCTTGGGCGGCGCAACAATCCAGAGGCCGAATTGCGGATGCAAGACCTTCTAGGCGCCTGGAGGCTGTCACAACGTCCCGTCGTTCACGTCAGGCACATTTCCAGGACCCCAGGATCAGTATTCTGGCCTGGCCAGCCAGGTTGCGAGTTTCAGAAAGCGCTTAGCCCCCTGGGGCATGAGCATGTCGTAGAAAAAAACGTACCCGATGCATTCACGGCAACAGGCCTTGAGCGCTGGCTTCACGCTCGTTCCATTCGGCAATTGGTTGTCGTCGGCGTCACCACTAACAACTCGGTCGAAGCCACTGTACGATCAGGCGGGAATCTGGGCTTTGACGTTATCGTGCCTCCGGATGCGACTTATACCTTTGATCAGAGGGACCTTGGCGGGCGTCTTTGGTATGCAGAAGATGTACATGCCATATCGATAAGTAATCTAGCAATGGACTACGCGAGAATTATTGAAGTGGAGGATATTTTGCAGAGTGCATGAGACCGCATCCGTCCGCTATACCTGAGCGTTGTGTTCCAGGCCGACTGCCTGCGCGATCTTGACCCTGTTGAATAACCCTTCGGAACTGGTAAGCAGCGCCCCTAACCCAAGCAGGCTTGCCCCCCCGTGAGCTTCCTGCTAGTGGTCAATAACGTGCTGATGATTGCCGGCGCGTTCATGGTGCAGCCGGCCATCATCCTCATAATGGCGCCAATCCCCTTCTCTATCACCATAAAACTGGGCATCGACCCGATATACCTCGGCATCATCATAGTGGCCAACCCCGGGATAGGCCTGATCACGTCGCCGGTGGGCCTGAACCTGTTCGTCACCTCGGCGGTGATATGAGTTGATCCCTCTTGCCCACCACCTTCTGCGTCTGGATCAACTAGAGTGAAATCACTCTGGATAAAGCCATAACAAGACGGAGAGGTTCCCCATGCGAGTAAAAAGACGCTTCGCCCTGCTGGTTGCCGCCACGTTGGCAATCAGCAACGCCGCGCAGGCCGCGCCGGTGTTCATCAACATCCTGACCGGCGGAACCAGCGGGGTTTACTACCCGATTGGTGTCGGCTTGTCGCAGATCTACAGCGATGGCATTCCGGGCTCGAAGACCTCGGTCCAAGCCACCAAGGCCTCGGTGGAGAACCTGAACCTGTTGCAAGCCGGTCGAGGCGAGTTGGCGCTGGCACTGGGTGACTCGGTTGCCGATGCCAAAAACGGCGTGGAAGATGCTGGTTTCAAGGCACCGCTGACCAAGTTGCGTGCGCTTGGCGGGGCCTATCCCAATTACATTCAGATCGTTGCCAGCAAGGAATCGGGGATCAAGACCCTCGCAGACCTCAAAGGCAAGACCATCTCGGTCGGGGCGCCCAAGTCAGGTACCGAACTGAACGCGCGAGCGATCTTCAAAGCAGCGGGGCTGACCTACAAGGACATGGGTAAAGTGCAATACCTGCCCTTTGCCGAATCGGTCGAACTGATCAAGAACAGGCAATTGGATGCGACATTGCAATCTTCCGGGTTGGGTATGGCGGCCATTCGTGACCTGTCCTCTGTCATGCCACTGAACTACATCGCTATCCCGACTGAGGTGGTAACGAAAATCGGCAACCCGGCCTATCAGAGTGCAATGATTCCGGCCAACACGTATGACGGACAAACCGAAGCCGTGCCGACGGTCGCTATCACCAACATTCTGGTGACCCGCGCTGACATGCCCGATGAAGTCGTCCATGAGATGACCAGACTGATGTTCGAAAACCTGACGCGCCTGGGTAACTCACATTCGGCAGCCAAGGACATCAAGCTGGAAACTGCGGCCAAAAACCTGCCGATCGCGCTGCATCCAGGCGCCGAACGCTACTACAAGGAAAAGGGCGCGCTGTAACCGGGCCAGGCGCAGTGGGTCCGATTGCCACTGCGCCCTCGATTCTATCCAGTGTGGACATGAGGCAGGCAGGTAATGAGTGACGAGCATCACGGCATTTCCGCGAACCCGCGGGACTGGCCAAAAGCCTTGTTTTACGTAGCGTTGCTGTTTTCGATTTTTCAGATCGTCACCGCGGCCTTTTCACCCCTCTCAAGCCAAGTGTTACGCGCGGTACACGTCGGTTTCCTGCTCTGGGTGGTGTTTCTGAGTTACCCGGCTTATGGCAAGGCCCGTCCCTGGCAACCGCTGGCCTGGCTGCTCAGCCTGGCAGGCATCGTCACCGCCGTGTATCAATGGGTGTACGAAGGGGACCTGATCCAGCGCTCCGGCGACCTGACACCCGCAGACATGGTGGTGGGTATCCTGCTGATCGCCCTGGTCTTCGAAGCCGCCCGACGGGTGATGGGAATTGCCCTGCCAATCATCTGTGGCCTGTTCCTGGCCTACGGTTTGTTCGGTGAGTACCTACCCGGCGAACTGGCCCATCGGGGCTATGGTGTCGACCAGATCATCAATCAATTGTCCTTTGGTACCGAAGGGCTGTATGGGACACCGACCTATGTTTCGGCTACCTACATCTTTTTATTTATCCTGTTCGGTGCTTTCCTGGAACAGGCGGGCATGATCAAGCTGTTTACCGACTTCGCCATGGGTTTGTTCGGCCACAAGCTGGGGGGGCCGGCCAAGGTCGCCGTCGTCTCGTCAGCATTGATGGGGACCATTACCGGCTCGGGGATTGCCAACGTCGTGACCACGGGGCAATTCACCATTCCACTGATGAAGCGCTTTGGCTATCGGCCCGCGTTTGCCGGCGGAGTGGAAGCGACCTCCAGCATGGGCAGCCAGATAATGCCTCCAGTGATGGGCGCGGTAGCCTTCATCATGGCCGAAACCATCAATGTACCGTACGTGGAAATTGCCAAGGCAGCGCTGATACCCGCCATCCTTTATTTCGGCTCAGTGTTCTGGATGGTTCATCTGGAAGCCAAGCGTTCCAACCTCAAGGGATTACCCAAGGATCAATGCCCCAGCGCATTGGGCGCCGTAAAGCAAAGCTGGTATTTGCTGATTCCCCTGCTGGTGCTGGTTTACCTGCTGTTTTCCGGGCGCACACCGTTGTTCTCCGGCATGGTCGGCTTGGCATTGACCGCCATTGTGATTCTTGGCTCGGCGATCATTCTCAGGGTGCAAAACTTCGGTCTGCGCTGTGCGTTCTGGATTGCGCTGGGCGTGCTGTGCACAGGCTTTTTTCAACTCGGGATCGCTGTGATTTTTGCGGTCATTGCGGTGCTGGTGTTGGTGTGCGGGTTCATCAAGGGCGGCCGGGAAACACTGGTCATCTGCCTGCACGCACTGGTCGAAGGCGCACGCCATGCGGTTCCGGTGGGGATCGCCTGTGCGTTGGTGGGCGTGATCATCGGTATCGTTTCGCTCACGGGCGTTGCCTCGACCTTTGCCGGCTACATATTGGCCATTGGCCGAGACAACCTGCTGCTGTCACTGATACTGACGATGGTCACCTGCCTGGTGCTGGGCATGGGCATTCCGACCATACCCAACTACATCATCACCAGTTCGATCGCGGCACCTGCCTTGTTGGAACTGGGTGTGCCACTGATCGTGTCGCACATGTTTGTGTTCTATTTCGGCATCCTCGCCGACCTGACACCACCGGTCGCCCTCGCCTGCTTTGCCGCAGCCCCCATCGCCAAAGAAAGCGGATTCAAGATCAGCCTGTGGGCAGTGCGCATTGCGCTGGCCGGTTTCGTCATCCCGTTCATGGCTGTCTATAACCCGGCGTTGATGCTGCAAGGTGACAATTTGTGGATGACTGCCTACATGCTGATCAAAACCATTCTGGCGGTCGGTCTCTGGGGAGTGGCGTCTACTGGTTATCTGCAACAGAAAATGGCCATCTGGGAACGCTTGTTGAGTCTTGGCGCGGGAGCCCTGTTGATCGTGGCGATGCCGCTGACCGATGAAATCGGCTTTGTACTTGGGATTCTGGTATTACTTCAGCATGTCTGGCGGGCCAGGCATGCAGGGATGGCCAATGCATGATCGACTTGTGCCTGGGTCTGGCCGGCAGCGTTTGGGCTCAGCTGCCGGTGTCCCATTTCACGCTGGCGTGGAACCACAGCATCGAAAAGATTCGTTGGGAAGAAGACTATCGCGTCACCGGCAAAGGTCTGGTCCTGGAAGAAGCCAGGATTCTAGGTAACGGTGCGGGAATGGAGATACCTGATGATGCTCGACTGGAAAACGGCAGTTGGCACTTCCAACGCCTTTTGCCGCCTTTGCAAACCCTGAATCTGGGACGAACCCCCGAGGCTGGCGACTACCAGCTCTGCATTGACGGGACCTGTCAATTCATAAGCCGATGGGTCGGACAGCCCACCAGCAGCCAGCCTTTTATACAGCTGTGGGGTTGCGAAGCAGACAGACCACCAGCGCAGGGCAATACTCAGCCCCGAAATCCCTACTGAAAAAATCCGCCAATCTGTGGCATCGACGGTTCAATTCACCGCCGATATCAGTCCTTCTAAGGGCAGTAATTGGAAGTGGTTTTTATTGAAACCTACAGCGTGGGTTCTCCCGACCAGAATCCGCTACCTCAGACCCTCAGCGGCTGCGAGGGCAACATTGCCCTTACCACTGCAGCGAAGGCATTGTTCCCCAAGGCCTTGCACAGCTGTTTCCAGATGATCAGCATCGGTTATACTTATTAACTATTGCTGACCACTATCATCCCTGACGCACGAGATCGCATGAAGACATCCCCTGCAATCCAATCCGGCGCCGACAGTAGCGAGACCTCTGCCCCGACAGACCTCAATGATCTGGTTGGCTACGCCTTGCGCCGCGTGCAGATGAAGGTGTTTCAACACCTTGTCGATTGCCTGACGCCCTACGACCTGCGGCCCGCGCAATTTTCCGCGTTGGCAATCATCGCGCAAAACCCAGGCCCCACGCAGGCAGAGCTGGCCAAGGCCTTGAACATCGAGCCGCCCCAGGTGGTGCCACTGCTCAACAAACTCGAAGAAGCGGGCCTTGCATTGCGGATACGCAGCAAGGCCGACAAGCGCTCCTATGGCCTGTACCTGAGCAAGGCGGGAGAGAGACTGCTGAAAACGCTTTACGGGATAGCCGAAGAAAGCGACCGTGCCGCGACTGCCAACCTAGACGATGACGAACGCCAGCAATTACTCACCCTGCTGCGCAAGGCTTATTAGCGCGCCTGAACGTCAGAATACAAACGGTAAAGGCTGCTCGGCCGCTTGCAGACGCTGCAGCCGATACTCTACACGCAGCCACAGCTGGTCAAAAAAATAAGCCGCCGTCTGGCGTTTGCGCCGATAGAAAGGCTGATCCACGTGCATCAGTGCCAATCGCGCCGCTCGGGCCCACGCATGGCCCAACAGCAGCATCGCCAATGCCTGTAGAAAATCACCAGCGGCTCTGTAGGCATATTCCCTGTCATCATGCTGATGAAGCCCACGTACCCAAGACCGCAAGTTGTCGCTGGCGACGCGCAACTGCTGTGCCCAACGAATGCCGTCGTCGTCGCTCGCCAGTGCGGCGTCTGCAAGCACGTCGTCCAGCAACGCTTCAAGCGCCTTCCCACGATCGCCCAACACCTTGCGCAGGAGTAGATCGTTGGCCTGGATCTCATTGGTACCCTCGTAGATCATGGCCACGCGGCTGTCGCGCAAGGTCTGCTCGATGCCCGATTCGGTGACGTAACCGTAACCGCCGAATACCTGCAGCGCTTCGCTGGCCAGCTGGAACCCTTGCTCGGTAAAGAACGCTTTCACCATTGGCGTCAGCAACGCGATGCGCGCGTCCAGCGTTTGCCGGGCCACGCCTTGCGCCTGTTCGGCAAGGTCGATCAGGTGGGCGCACCAGTAGCCGATGGCACGCATCCCTTCGGTCAACGCTCGAGACTGCCATAACACCTGGCGCACGGCCGGGTGGCAAGCGACAGGGTCCGCAGCCGCGGCCTGAGCACCTTCGGGACGGATCACAGCGCGCATCTGCATGCGCTCTTGCGCATAAGCGAATGCACGCTGGCCCGCGCTTTCCGCATGGGCCAAGCCCTGTAGCCCCACGTAGGTACGAGCGCTGTTCATCATCACGAACAGAGCTGCCAGGCCGCGATGGGGTTCGCCGATCAGCCAGCCCTGGGCCTGGGTGAAGCTCATACTGCAGGTGGCACTGGCGTGGATGCCCATCTTGTGTTCAATGCCAGTGCAATGCACGCCATTGGGCTGGCCTTGCACCGTCAACTTGGGTACCAGAAACAGAGAAACCCCACGACTCCCGGCGGGGGCACCGGGCAGGCGCGCCAACACCAGGTGGACGATATTGTCGGTCAGGTCGTGCTCGCCCCCAGATATGAACACTTTGGTGCCAGTAAGCCGATAAGTGCCTGTTTCATCCATCACCGCCTGAGTGCGTAGCAGACCCACATCGCTACCGGCCTGGGGTTCGGTCAGGCACATGGTGGGTAGGCATTCACCGCTGACGATCTTGCCAAGCCATGCCTGGCGAAGCTCGGGGGAACCGAACTGACGCAGGCATTGGTAAGCGCCGTGGGCGATGCCGCTGTACATGGCCCAGCCATGGTTGCAGGCGTAGATCACTTCATGCAGGGCAGCGCCGAGCAGCAGCGGCAGGCCCTGGCCGCCGTGTTCCACCGCGCAGGCCAAGCCAGGCCAGCCGCCTTCCACATAGCCCTGATAGGCCTGGCGAAACCCCGTTGGCGTGCTCACGTGGCCGTCCTGGAAATGGCAGCCTTCGCGATCGCCGCACATGTTCAAGGGCAGCAGCTGGTTTTCTGCGAAGCGCGCGCCCTCCTCCAGCAACTGCTGGGCCAGGGCGCTGTCCACATCGGCGAAGCGCTCGGATTCGGCCCAAGCCGCCGGTGCTTGCAGCCATTGATCGATCACAAACCGGATGTCTTGCAGCGGAGCGCGATAAGTCGGCACGTGAAACTCCTTTCAGGCAACAGCCAACGGATTTTCCAACAGCAAGGCCATGCCCTGGCCACCACCGACGCAGGCCGACGCCACACCATAACGCTGTCCACTGGCGCGCAGTTGTCGCGCAACGCTGATGACCAGGCGCAGACCGGTAGCGGCCAGTGGGTGGCCCAAGGCGATAGCACCACCACAGGCATTCAAGCGTTCAGGCGCGATGCCCAGGGATCGCTGGACCGCCACGATCTGCGCGCCCTGGGCCTCGTTGATTTCAAAGCAGGCGATATCGTCCAGCGAGTGCCCTGCCCGCTCCAGCAGCAAGCGGATGGCCGGCACCGGGCCTAGCCCCATCACATCGGGCGCCACGCCCACCACGCTGCTGGCACGCAACCAGGCCAAGGGCTTGCGCCCGGCCAGCCTTTGGGCCGAGCACATCAGCACAGCGGCCGCGCCATCCACTACCGCGCAACTATTGCCCGCGGTTTGCACTCCTTGCGGGTAAAGCGGTGAAAGCTGCTGCAGGCGCTGCGACGATGTGACACGCGGATGGCTGTCTTCAGTGACGGCTTCAATGCCGCGCGGCAGACGAATACCGCGCGGCAGCAAGCCGGGCGCTTCGAACACTTCGTTGGAGACGCTGACGCATTCGTCGGTAAACCACCCTCGCGACCGTGCGGCCATGGCGCGCGAGAAGCTCTGGGCTGCCCATGCGTCTACCGCTGCGCGGGAGATCTGGTATTGCCGAGCGATATTCTCGGCAGTCTGGATCATGCTGATGCCCACTGCGGGGTCGAACAAGGCCTCCCAGAGGAAGTCCTTGAAGCCGACTTCGCTGCCCAGCCGAAAGCCGCCACGATGGGTGTAGGCAACGATCGGATTACGTGACATCGACTCGGCCGCCACACACAGCACCGTGCCTGCATCCCCCGCCTGGATCTGCTCACCCGCCTGGCGCAGCAATTCGAAACCGGTCGCGCAGATCCGTTGCACCATGAGCGCCGGCACCGTCTGGTCGACCCCGCAGTAGAGTCCGATATGCCTGGGCAGCATGTAGGCATCGAAGTCCGCCTGGGCCATGGATCCAGCCAGCACGCTGTCTACCTCGCTTGTGTCCAGCCTGGCCCGCTGCAACACAGCACGGCCGGCCTTGATGCCCAGATCGGTAGGCGAGATCAGACCGAACGGGCCATTGAGGTCGACCCACGGCGTACGTATCCCGTCGAGCAACGCGGAAGCCGCAAAAGCGCGAAACTGACCGCGGGCCTTCATGAGGCTTCTACACGCAACGGTCCTGGCCCTGCATACAGGTTGTCGATCAGGCCGTGTCGCAGTTGCAGTACCATGCGCTGGTTGAGCGAACCCTTGTCGGTAATCTCGCCACGGTCGATGGACGGTGCTTCGCTGGCAAAGGCCGCGAACTGGATGTAGCTGGCGTTACCGGTGGCGTCCTGGTTGAGCGTGGCCAGCAAGCTGGCCAGCCAGTCACGCACCGCGGGCGACGACAGCACCTCGGTGTCGCTTGCCTGCGCCCCAAGCCCGGACAGCTGCCGGCATTCAGCCAGGCGGGGGAAGATCAGCAACCCCAGGCATTCGCGGTCAGGGCCCAGCACCACGACATCCAGCACATAGGGGGCGCCCTGCAAGATCACCTTGGTGCGCATCGGCCCGACGCTGACGAACACCCCGGAGGATAATTTGAAGTCCTCGGCAATGCGCCCGTCGAACATCAGGCCCAACTGCGGATTGTTGGGGTCGCACAGGCGCACCGCATCACCGCTGCGGTAGAACCCTTCTTCATCGAACGCTTCAAGAGTCTGCTGGGAAGAGCGCCAGTACCCCGGCATCACATGGGGCCCGCGAAATCTCGCCTCGAGCTTACCGTCGACCGGCACCAATTTGACTTCGCAACCGGGGGCCGGCAGACCGATGTAGCCAGCGACCGACAGCGGCCCTGTGGTAAAGGTGCAGGAAGGCGAAGTCTCGGTCATGCCCAGTCCCGCCATCATGCGTATGCGTTCGCCGCAATGGGCCACGGCCACGGCGTCAAGGCGATCCCAGATGGCCTGGGACAACCCGGCACCGGCGAAAAAGAACAGCTTCATACGTTGGAAAAAGCGCTCGCACAGGCCGCTATCCTGCTCCAACGCCTTGACCAGTTCCTCCCAGCCCTTGGGCACGGTCAGGTACGCAGTGGGGGAGATATCCTTGAGGTTGTCCAGCGTCTGGGCAAAGCCTTGCGGTGTCGGCTTGCCATCGTCGATATACAGTGTGCCGCCGTTGTACAGCACAATACCTACGTTGTGGCTGCCGCCGAAGGTATGGTTCCACGGCAGCCAGTCCACCAGCACCGGCGGCACTTCGGAAAACTCCGGGAAGGTCTGCAATAGCATCTGCTGGTTGGCACACAGCATGCCTTGGGTGGTGACAACGGCCTTGGGCAGCTTGGTGGAGCCGGAAGTGAACAGGAACTTGGCCAGGCTTTCCGGGCGCAGCTCGGCGAAGGCCTGGTCGGCCCGGGATTCTGCGACGGTGGCGAGGATATCGACGAATGCCGTGCTTGCCCGCCCCTGCAGTTCGCCTTGTCCCATTACCAGGGTGACCGATGTCTCGAACACCGCATCAATGGCTCGGCCATATGCAGCATCGGCCGCGAAGACCAGGCCCGGCTGCAAGGTCTGGACGATATGGCGCAATTTGCCGAAGTCCTGGGACAGCAGCGAATAGGCTGGCGATACTGGGCAGTAGGGAATGCCGGCATACAGCGCGGCCATGGCCAATTGCACGTGCTCAAGGTCGTTGCCGGACAGGATCACCAGAGGCCGTTCGGGACTGAGATCTTGGTCCAACAGCCAGGTGGCAATGCGGCGTACTCGCTGCAGCATGTCGGCGTAGCTGATGTGCTGCCACTGTCCGCCCTCGTCCCGGCGCGCGACGAACGTCTGCTCGCCACGCTGCTCCGCCCAGTGCAGCAGGCGCTCCATCAAGCGCTCCGGGTAGGCGTGCAGGGTTTCCACAGGATTGAGGTACATGATGTCGCCATATTGGCGCACCTGCACCTGAGGTTGCCCGATCTTGACCGCGCGCAATGGCGCACGCTGGGCAACCGAAAGGGTGTCGCAGTCCATAAAAGCGCTACCTCTGCTTGGTACGCCTCCGAGCCACGCGGCCCGAAGGTGCATTCGCTATTGTTGTTGTGATGGCCGTACTTCAGATCGGATAATGCCGCGCGCCATGCTGCACGGTGACCCAACGCAGCTGGGTAAAGGCATCGATGGCCGCCGTGCTGCCAAAACTGCCGTAGCCACTGGCCTTGACGCCACCGAAGGGCATCTGCGCTTCATCATGCACGGTCGGCCCGTTGATATGGCAGATTCCCGATTCCAGGCGCTGGGCCAAGGCCAGGGCGCGGTGGGTGTCTCGACTGAAAATAGCCGCGCTCAGGCCGAATTCGGAATCGTTGGCCAACGCCAGCAGCGCATCGTCGCCGCTGGCCCGCAGCACTACAGCGACCGGTCCGAAGGACTCTTCGCGGTAGAGCTTCATGTCGGCATTGACGTGATCAAGCAACACCGGCTGCATGACGCTTCCTGCCCGCTCGCCACCCGCCACCAGGTTCGCGCCCTTGGTGACGGCGTCATCCACCAGGCCCTGAATGCGCTCGCCGGCCCCTGCATCGATCAATGAACCAAGCGGCGCGTCGGCCTGCGAAGGGTCCGCCGCGCGCAAGCGGCGGACTTTCTCGCCAAGCTTGGCCACGAACGCGTCGGCCACTGTTTCATCGACGATCAGACGCTCGGTGGACATGCAGATCTGGCCCTGGTTGAAGTAGGCGCCGAAGGCCGCGGCTTCAACTGCTGCATCCAGGTCGGCATCGGCCAGGACCAGGAACGGCGCCTTGCCGCCCAGCTCGAGCACCGCCGGTTTGAGGTGACGCGCCGCCAGTTGACCGACGATGCGTCCGACGTGGGTAGAACCGGTGAAATTCACCCGACGCACCGCCGGATGAGCGATAAGGCGCTCCACCACCGCAGGAGCATCCTGCGGGGCGTTGCTGATCACGTTGACCACACCATCGCCCAAGCCGGACTCCTGTAGCACCTTGCCGATCAGGCCATGCACCGCCGGGCTGGCTTCGGATGCCTTGAGCACGACGGTGTTGCCGCACGCCAGGGGCATGGCAATAGCACGCGTAGCCAGAATCACCGGGGCATTCCAGGGCGCGATGCCCAGCACCACGCCACAGGGCTGGCGCAGGGCCATGGCAAAGCTGCCCGGCACGTCCGAGGGGATGACGCTGCCTTGGATCTGGGTGGTCATCGACGCCGCTTCGCGCAGGATGTTGGCCGCCAGCATCACATTGAAACCGTACCAGTTGGCCTTGGCGCCCGTCTCCCCGGCCATGGCCAGGAATTCGTCGCGCCGGGCGTCCAGGGCGTCGGCCGCCTTGAGCAAGCGCCCGCGACGCTCGCTTGGCCCCAGCGCGGCCCAGGCGGGGAACGCCGCCTGGGCCGCTTCGACGGCGTCGTCGGCGTCGGCCAGCGTCGCCGCGGCGACCACCGACACCACCTCGCCGCTGACCGGATGGCGGCGCTCGAACGTGCCGCTGTCGCTGGCCGCGCGGGCCTTACCGCCAATTAACAATGGCACCTCGAACATCGGGCATCCCTCTTTTCTGTTTATTCGGGAATGAAGGTCGAGAGCGCTCAGCGCTTGTAGGCTTGCAGGCCTGGCTTGATGCTCTTGTCGTCGAGAAACTGCTTCAAGCCCTGCTCGCGCCCGTGCTCCGGGTCACGCAGCTGCGCCTGGTCAAGCTTGGCGTACAGGTAGTCCTCGTTCTGCTCCCAGGTCAACTCACGGCAACGCTTGAAGCCATTCTTCGCCGCACGCAGGACAACCGGGTTCTTGTCCAGCAGGTCCTGGGCGAGCAGCACCACTTCATCGCGCAATTGCGCCAGAGGCACGCTTTTATTGACCAATCCCATCTGCGCGGCTTTTTGCCCCTCGAAGGTCTTGCCGGTCATGATGTAGTACAGCGATTCGCGGTGGCCCACGGTGTCGGCCATGGCCTTGCTGACCAGGTTGCCCGGTGGGATGCCCCAGTTGATCTCGGACAGGCCGAAGGTGGCTTCATCAGCGCAGATCGCCAGGTCGCATGCGACCAATGGGCTGAAACCGCCACCGAAACACCAGCCGTTGACCATGGCGATCGTAGGCTTGCTGTAGAAACGCAGCAGCTTCCATTGCCATTCCGAGGCATCGCGGCGGATGCGTTCTTGAAGAATTTCCGGTCCAGCGTCCACTTCGCGGAAATACTCCTTGAGGTCCATGCCAGCGGTCCAGGCGCTACCCTCCCCGGTCAATACCAGCACACGAGCGTCAGCGTCCTGCTCGATAGTTTCCAGCACATCGCGCATCTCGCGGTTGAGCGTAGGGCTCATGGCGTTGCGCTTTTCAGGACGATTGAAGCTGACCCAGGCAATGCCTTGCTCGACAATGACTTTCACGGTCTGCCAGCGGTTGTCGTATTGGCCCATCACACACCTCTTGTACTGATTATCGTCGTGGTTGACCAAACATTAGCCCGGTCATTTAGTTAAGTCAATTAACTATTAATACAAT
>JAEWGL010000105.1 GCA_023388335.1 Pseudomonadota bacterium
GGGCATGGGTCAGCTGATTCAGGCGTTGCGAGCGCAGGCTGGCGCGTTCTGCGGAAGGGGCGGTGGTCATGGTCGATCCTTGGAAAATGGTCGTGTCTTGAAACAAGACGAACCAGAAGACGGCTCAGCGTAAAAAAAACTCGCCTGACGCCTGGTCATGAGCACAGGCGCCAGGCGCGCGGGTGTATCAGATATCCCAGATCAGGTTGACCGCGAAATTGCGGCCCGGCATGGTCAGGCGGTCGAGGTTGGCCGGTTGCGTAACTCCCGCCTCGCCCAGGCCGTCATAACCGCGGACCGAATCCCACTGCCAGTACTTCTTGTCGGTCAGGTTGTACAGGCCGGCATTGACGGTAATGTCGTCGGTGACCTTGTAGAAACCGGTCAGGTCGAGCACGCCGTAGCCAGGGGTGCGGAACTGGCTGCTGGTGCCGTCAGGCGCGAAGAAGGTGGTGTCATCTACCCGGCTCTTGCGCTTGACCAGCGTCCAGCTGAACAGGCCACCGTAGTTCTGCTGCTCGTATCCAAGGCCGAGCACCGCAGTCAATGGGTTGACGCTGTTCAGCGGTTGGCCGTTGTCATCGTTGCGGCCATGGGCATAGGCAAGCGATCCCTGGGTGTAGAAACCTTGCGGAGCGCCGAAGTGATCCAGGTTCAGGCGGCCCTTGAACTCAGCCCCCTTGATGGTGGCGTGCTTGATGTTGTTGGCCTGGAAGGTTGGGCCCAGACTCGCCGATTGCACGGCGTCCTCGTTGATGAAGTCGCGGTACTTGTTGTAGAACACCGCCACGTCGAAGTTGCCGGCCTCGAGGTTGCCGCGCAGACCGGTCTCGTAGCTCTGGCTCTTTTCCGGTTCAAGCCCCGGGTTGCCCTCGACGCGGTAGCCCTCGACCGGGTTGTCGAAGCGCCCGTACATGGACTTGGCGGTCGGCGTGCGGAAACCTTCGGCGTACTGGCCGTACCAGGTGTAGTTGTCGTTGAAGGCATAGGTGACGCCAAACTTGGGCGAGACGCGGTGCCACTTCTTGTCCGAGTCGTCGACCTCTACGGGGGTGGCGCTGCCCGAACCCTGCAACCCACGCAGGAATTCGTCGGTCATCTTCGGCTCCATGCGGGTGTAGTCGTAGCGTGCGCCAGGCAGGAAGGTCCAATTGTTCCAGCGGATTTCGTCCTGGACGAACAGGCTGTAGGTATTGATGGTCGGGTCCGGGAAGTCGCTGACCAGCGCCTGGCCGTCGGCCGGCCGGTCGGCGCCGATCGATGCGCAACCGATGCCCACGGCCAGGCAGGTGCCGGTGCCGCTGCGCGAACCGGTGACCTTCTCGTGCTTGAGGCTGGTGCCATAGGTCAGCAGGTGATCGGTAGCGCCGACGCTGAAAGCCTTGTCGAACTGCGCATCGAAGACCCACTGACGTTCCTTGTAGGTGGTATCGCGGGTGCGCAGGACCTGGCGGGTGAACGGAACGTAGACTTCCTCGGTTTCCTGGTCAGTCTTGGCGATCTGGTAGTTCAGGCTCCACTTCACGTGGTCGGCGACCCGCGAATCCAGGCCGAACGCATGGTTGATGCCGAAACGCTCGCGGGTAACGGTGTCATTGCCCGTGCGGGCGCGGTACATGTCCATGCCGGCACCGTTGGCGAAGGGCCCGCCGACCGCGCTGAGGATGTTCTGGTCGCGGTTATCCTTGAAGCGCTCGTAGGTGAACCCCAGGCGCGCATCGTCCGCGTAGTTCCAGCCAAGCTTGGCCAGCACGTTGGTAGTGCGAACGTCTTCGGGGTTGGCTTCGGTGCGATCCAGGCCGGTGCCACCGTGCTTGCCGTAGGATTCGGTTTCATGGCCATTGCGCTGGCTCAGGTGCAACAGGCCGTCGAAGTCGCCGTGGCGGCCAGCGATGCTGGCGGAGGTCAGCCAGCTTTCATCGGCCGAGCTGTAGCCGGTCTTCAGGCGCGCGCCGACGTCCTTGCCGGGCTTGATGATGTCTTCGGGATCGAGGGTGAAATAGCTCACCGCACCGCCGATGGCATTGCTGCCATACAGCACCGACGCCGGGCCACGGAGGATTTCCACGCGCTTGACGATTTCAGGGTCGACATAGTTGCGCTGGGTTTGAGCGTAGGGGCCGTAGAAGAAGCTGTCAGGGATGGATACGCCATCGACCTGGGTCAGCACTCGCTCGCCATCGATGCCGCGGATGTTGTAGCCGTTGAGGCCGCTGCGCTGACCCGTGCCGCTTACCGACACGCCGGGTTCGTAGCGCACCAGTTGCTGGATGTTGTTGACGTTCTGCCGGTCCAGCTGTTCGCGGGTCTGCACCGAGACGGTGCTGGGCACCAGGTTGACGTCCCGGGCGCTGCGGGTGGCGCTGACGGTGACTTGTTGCAGGGCGATGACGCTGCTGGAGGCCTGGCGCTCGAGCACCACGTTGCCATTGCCGATCTTGCGATAGCCCAGGCCAGTGCCTTGCAGCATGCGACGCAGGGCCGCTTCTGCTGGCAACGCACCCTGTACGCCTGGCGAGGACACGCCTGCGGCCAATTCGGCCGAGAAGCCGACCTGCCAGCCGGTCACGCGGGTGAAGGCATTGATCGCCTCGACCAGCGGTTGCTGGGCAATGGCGAAGCGGTAGTCGCCCATGCGCGGGCTGCTGGCCTGGGCCGGTTCCGCGGCCAGCGCCGGCAGGCTGCAGGCACCGCTGGCAAGCAGGGCCAGGGTCAGCAGCGACAGGCTGCAGCGCTGACCCATGCTGGCGGAGAAAGAAGACGGACGGGTTGAACCTGTGGACATCGGATAGCGCTCCCTGTCGCGCACTGTTATGAGAAATGCCTGATCAAAACAAGAATCAGTTGCATTGGCTATAACGAGACGAGTGGGGTGTGGCTATCGCGTAAAAAAACTTTTAGCTCAGTTGAGAATCACCACGGCGGGGTATTCGTACAGTTGCGACGATGTGATATGGGCCAGGGCACGCAGGGTTTCCAGGGGCTGGTCGAGACGGTAGTTGCCGGTCACCGCGACCTGCTCCAGGTGCTCGTTGCGGTTGATGATCCAGCCTGGGTAGTAGCGCCGCACCTCAGCCAGGACCTGGCTCAGCGGGCAGTTTTCGAAGACCAGGCGGCCCTCGATCCAGGCCAGGTCCTTGTGCGCGTCGAGGCGACCGCGCTGACCGAAGCCTTGTGGCCCGACGCTGATACTGTCGCCCGCGCTCAGGCGGATGCGCTGATCGGCACCCGATTGCAGGTCGACATCGCCGCGCCGCACACGCACCTGGGCCTCGCCATTGAGGTAGCGTACGGCGAAGTCGGTGTCGCGGACCTGGGCGCGCAGGGGGCCAGCCTCGACCTCCAGCGGCTGCTGGTTGTCGCCGGGCACCTCGAAGAACGCCTCGCCCTGCAGCAGCCGTGCGATACGGCGTTCGCCCTTGAGGTCGCTGGCGAACGCCGAGTCGGTATTGAGCAGGACCTTGGAACCATCATCCAGTTGCAGTCGCTGGCGCTCGCCGACCACCGTGAGGTGATCGGCTTGCAGGCGCATGGGCAGATTGCCGAAGGTGAACAGCCCGACCAGCAGCACGGCAGCGGTCGCCAGCGGCTTCCAGTAGGTGCGCAGACGCCCGCTCACCGAGCGGCGGTGGCTCTGTTGCAGTTGCGCCGCGCTCTGGCGCAGCGAGGCGCCGTTCCACAGGGCTTCGGCCTCGACGTAGGCGCTGGCGTTGGCCGGGTCGGCCTCCAGCCAGGCCTCGAAAGCACGGGTATCGTCCTCGCTGGGGCATTGCAGGCAGATGAGCCAGTCCAGCGCCTCGTCCATGGCACGGGCGCGGGCGTCAGGCCCGGCGGGTGACGGGCGAGGGGCAGGGCAGTGGGTCACGGATGATCCTTGCGATGGGCATTTTCTTGGAATGATCGGGGCTGTGCCGGAGCATGGCAAGGGCTTTGCCCCGCCAGGTGTCGAGCGGTCGGGCTACTTGAGTCGATCGGCCACACCCATGCAGATCGCCATGATCAGTTTCAGTTCCTTCTGGACCGTGCTGGCCGACACCTTCAGTTGCTCGGCGATCTCCAGGTAGCTGGCACCGTGCAGCCGGCTGAGGATGAAGATGCGTTGTTGGCGCGGGGTAAGTTGTCCCAGGCTGACGCTCAGGCGCTTGAGCAGTTGTTCGGCGTGGGCGGCGTCTTCGCTGCTGCTCAGCGGCGCGGCGACATTATGCAGCACTTGTTCAGGCACGTCGTCGAGCAGGGTGCGCGCTTGTACCCGGCGGGCGCGCAGGTGGTCCAGGGCGAGGTTGCGTGCGGTCTGGAAGACGAAGGGTTCCAGATGCTCGATGGGACGCTCGCTCAAGGCCCGGGTAACGCGCAGGTAGGTCTCCTGCAGCAAGTCCTCGGCGGTGCTGGGGTTGTCGACCATGCGCTGCAGGGTGCGCAACAGGATGAGGCGCTGGTTGATGAAGACTGAGTTGAACCGGGACTGACTCACGGGGGTACCTGACCAATGCTTAGCGAATGATAATGCTTATCATCTATGTGTTTGGTCAAGTGGATGATGGGCTGAGCTGCAAGCTTCAAGCGGCAAGCTTCAAGGAAAAGCGAGTCGCGGGGTGCATTCGATTCGCCTTGATACTTGTTTGCCGCTCACGGCTTAGACGGGGATCAAGCTTCAAGCTTCAAGCTTCAAGCTTCAAGCTTCAAGCTTCAAGCTTCAAGCTTCAAGCTAAAGCGGATTGCGGGGAGCAGTCGATTCGCGTTGACTCTTGCTTGCAGCTTGCAGCTTGCAGCTTGCAGCTTGCAGCTTGCAGCTTGCAGCTTGCAGCTACCGCGCATTGCACAACGCCAGACAGTTATCCAGCATCCGATTGGAAAACCCCCACTCGTTGTCATACCACGCCAGCACCTTGAGCATCCGCCCATTGGCGCGGGTATGGTTGGCATCGAAGATCGACGACAGTGGATTGTGATTGAAGTCGCACGAGACCAGCGGCAAGGCGTTGTAGCCGAGCACGCGGGAATGGCGGCTGGCTTCGTGGAACAGCTGGTTGACCTCGTCGGCGCTGACTTCGCGCTTGAGGTTGACGGTCAAGTCGACCAGCGACACGTTGATCACCGGCACGCGCACCGCCATGCCGGTAAGCTTGCCGGCCAGTTCCGGCAACACCAGGCCGACCGCTTCGGCGGCGCCGGTCTTGCTGGGGATCATCGACTGGGTCGCGGAGCGCGCGCGGAAGGGGTCGCTGTGGTAGACGTCGGTCAGGCTCTGGTCGTTGGTGTAGGCGTGGATGGTGGTCATCAGCCCCTGCTCGATACCGTACTCGCGGTGCAGCACCTGGGCCAGGGGAGCCAGGCAGTTGGTGGTGCAGGAGGCACTGGAGATGACCTGGTGCGAAGGCCGCAGGATATCGTGGTTGACGCCGTAGACGATGGTGGCATCGGCCCCTTTGGCGGGCGCCGAGATGATCACCTTGCCGGCGCCGGCGCTCAGGTGCGCGGCGGCCTTGCTGCGGTCGGTGAACAGGCCGGTACACTCGAACACCACATCGATCGCTTCAGCTTTCCAAGGCAGTTCGGCGGGATTGCGAATGGCGCTGACGGCGATGCAATCGCCGTTGACCGTGAGGCTTTCATGGTCGGCTTCGACGCTGGCATCGAAGGTGCCGTGGACACTGTCGTACTTGAGCAGGTGGGCGTTCATGGCGCTGTCGCCCAGGTCGTTGATGGCGACGACCTGCAGGTCCTGGCGGTAGCCTTGGGTATAGAGTGCGCGCAGGACGTTGCGTCCGATGCGGCCGAATCCGTTGATGGCGATGCGAAGGGTCATGGCTTTACCTCTGGCAGACCGGGTGAAGTCCGTGGCAAAAAGGAGAGACAGCTTCACTGAAACGGTTTTGTTGTTGGAATTACAAGATTATTCGCAATGAGATAGAAAACAAGCCTTTTTGATGGCAGTATTTTGTTTAATCTACAACGAGCAATCCGCCGGGTCGTTCCAATTGCTGCATGAGGGCTTTTCTTGAGCCTAGGTCGCAATCGTTTGGAAGGGAAACGCCCGCAGAGATCGCCCCACTGTCTAGCCTGGAGTCCAGTACATGCACCCGCGCATCCTTGAGGTCACCGAACGGCTGATCGCCCGCAGCCGTCCCACCCGTGAACGCTACCTGCAACTGATTCGCGGTGCGGCCAGTGACGGTCCCATGCGCGCCAAGCTGCAGTGCGCCAACTTCGCCCATGGCGTGGCCGGGTGCGGGGCCGATGACAAGCAGAGCCTGCGCATGATGAACGCGGCCAACGTCGCCATCGTCTCGGCCTACAACGACATGCTCTCGGCGCACCAGCCCTACGAGCACTATCCCGAACAGATCAAGCAGGCCTTGCGCGAAATCGGCTCAGTCGGCCAGTTCGCCGGCGGTGTGCCGGCCATGTGCGACGGGGTGACCCAAGGCGAGCCGGGCATGGAGCTGGGCATCGCCAGCCGCGAAGTGATCGCCATGTCCACGGCAGTAGCGCTGTCGCACAACATGTTCGACGCGGCGCTGATGCTGGGAATTTGTGACAAGATCGTTCCGGGCCTGATGATGGGCGCCCTGCGCTTCGGTCACCTGCCAATGCTCTTCGTACCGGGCGGGCCAATGCCATCGGGCATTTCCAACAAGCAAAAGGCCGACGTGCGCCAGCGCTACGCCGAGGGCAAGGCCAGCCGCGAAGAGCTGCTGGAGTCGGAGATGAAGTCCTACCACAGCCCCGGCACCTGCACTTTCTACGGCACCGCCAATACCAACCAACTGCTGATGGAAGTGATGGGCCTGCACCTGCCGGGCGCCTCCTTCGTCAATCCGTACACGCCGTTGCGCG
This sequence comes from Pseudomonadota bacterium, assembly GCA_023388335.1. Lineage (GTDB taxonomy): Bacteria > Pseudomonadota > Gammaproteobacteria > Pseudomonadales > Pseudomonadaceae > Aquipseudomonas. Next base: position 6,838 of record JAEWGL010000105.1, read on the forward strand.
ACGCCCTGACGGTCGAGGCGGCGCAGCAGGTCACGCGCATGACCAAGGCCAGCGGCAGCTTCATGCCCATTGGCGAGATCGTCGACGAGAAGGCGCTGGTCAACTCCATCGTTGCCCTGCATGCCACCGGGGGTTCGACCAACCACACCCTGCACATGCCGGCCATCGCCCAGGCCGCCGGCATCCAGCTGACCTGGCAGGACATGGCCGAGCTGTCCGAAGTGGTGCCGACCCTGTCCCACGTCTATCCCAACGGCAAAGCCGATATCAACCACTTCCAGGCCGCTGGCGGCATGGCCTTCCTGATCCGCGAGCTGCTCGACGCCGGGCTGCTGCACGAGGACGTCAACACCGTGGCCGGCCACGGCCTGCGCCGCTACACCCAGGAGCCGTTCCTGGACAACGGCAAGCTGGTCTGGCGCGAGGGGCCGGCGACCAGCCTCGACGACAACATCCTGCGTCCGGTGGCGCGGCCGTTCTCGCCCGAGGGCGGTTTGCGGGTGATGGAGGGTAACCTGGGGCGCGGCGTGATGAAGGTCTCCGCCGTGGCGCCGGAACACCAGGTGGTGGAGGCGCCGGCGCGGGTATTCCATGATCAGCAGGCATTGGCCGATGCCTTCCAGGCGGGCGAGCTGGAGCGTGATTTCGTCGCCGTGGTGCGCTTCCAGGGCCCGCGCTGCAACGGCATGCCCGAGCTGCACAAGATGACGCCGTTCCTCGGGGTGTTGCAAGATCGGGGCTTCAAGGTGGCGCTGGTCACCGACGGGCGCATGTCCGGTGCGTCGGGCAAGATTCCCGCGGCCATCCATGTGTGTCCGGAAGCCTTCGATGGCGGCCCGCTGGCACGGCTGCGCGATGGTGATATCGTGCGGGTGGACGGCGTCGAAGGGACGTTGCAGGTACAGGTCTCGGCCCAGGAGCTGGCCAGCCGTGACCTGCCTGCCGCACCACTGGGTAATGACCTGGGCTGCGGCCGCGAACTCTTCGGCTTCATGCGCATGGCCCTGAGCCCGGCCGAGCAGGGTGCCAGCGCCTTCACTTCGGCCCTGGAGAATTTCAGATGAAAGCCGCGCTGGTTGGCGACATCGGTGGTACCAACGCCCGCTTCGCCCTGTGGCAGGACAATCGGCCGCACGCCGTGCAGGTGTTGGCGACCGCGGACTACACAAGTCCCGAGCAGGCCATCGAGGCCTACCTGAGTGGGCAAGGCATTGCCCGTGGCGAGTTGTCAGCGGTGTGCCTGGCGGTCGCAGGCCCGGTGGATGGCGACGAGTTTCGCTTCACCAACAACCATTGGCGCTTGAGCCGTCGTGCCTTCTGCCAGACGTTGCGGGTCGACCAGCTGCTGCTGATCAATGATTTTTCCGCCATGGCCCTGGGCATGACCCGCCTGGAACCAGGCGAGTACCGTGAGGTCTGTGCCGGCCAGGCCGATCCGGCGCGTCCGGCGCTGGTCATAGGGCCTGGCACGGGCCTGGGTGTGGGCAGTTTGCTACGCCTGGGCGAGCATCGCTGGGTGGCCCTGCCGGGGGAGGGTGGACATGTCGATCTGCCGGTGGGCAACGCACGCGAGGCGGCGATCCACCAGCAGATCCAGCGTCAGATCGGCCATGTCAGCGCCGAGACCGTGCTCAGTGGCGGCGGGCTGGTGCGCCTGTACCAGGCGATCTGCGCCCTGGACGGCGAGCAGCAACGCCATGATACGCCCGCCCAGATCACCGAGGCCGCCCTGGACGGCGAGCCGCTGGCGCTGGCGGTGATCGAGCAGTTCTGCCGCTTTCTCGGACGCGTGGCCGGTAACAATGTACTGACCCTCGGGGCACGCGGTGGCGTGTATATTGTCGGCGGCGTGATCCCCCGCTTCGCCGAGCTGTTCCTGCGCAGCGGTTTTGCCGAGAGCTTTGCCGACAAGGGCTGCATGAGCGGTTACTTCGTCGGCGTACCGGTATGGCTGGTAACGGCCGAATTCTCCGGCCTGCTCGGGGCAGGGGTGGCGCTGCAACACGTACTGGAGCAGTGAAGCCATAGCAACAGCGGGCAACAGACCCGCGTCGACCAGGGGATGGGACTGTTGTGAGCACCGCCGGTAGATCGATCCTGATGGTCGACGACGACCAGGATATCCGCGAACTGTTGCAGGCCTACCTGAGCCGTGCCGGCTTCCAGGTGCGCGCCGCGCCCGATGGCCAGGGTTTCCGCCAGGCCCTGGAGGCGGCGCCCTGCGACCTGGTGATCCTCGATGTGATGCTGCCCGATGAAGACGGCTTCAGCCTGTGCCGCTGGGTGCGCCAGCATCCGCGCCTGGCGCAGGTGCCGATCATCATGCTGACCGCCAGTTCCGACGAGGCCGACCGGGTCATTGGCCTGGAGCTGGGCGCCGACGACTACCTGGGCAAGCCGTTCAGCCCCCGCGAGCTGCAGGCGCGGATCAAGGCGTTGCTGCGCCGTGCCGGCTTTGGCCAGACGCCGGGTAGTCAGGACGTGCTCGCCTTCGACGAGTGGCGTCTGGACACGGTCAGCCACCGCCTGTTCCACCGTGACGGCGAGGAGGTGGTGCTCTCTGGCGCGGACTTCGCCCTGCTCAAGCTGTTTCTTGACCATCCCCAGCAGATCCTCGACCGCGACACCATCGGCAATGCCACCCGTGGTCGCGAGCCAATGCCACTGGACCGCATCATCGACATGGCGATCAGCCGCCTGCGTCAACGCCTGCGCGATACCGAAAAACCGCCGCGGCTGATCCGCACCGTGCGCGGCAGCGGCTACTTGCTGGCCGCCCATGTCCGCCCCGCGCACTGAGTCGCGCTGGCGCCTGCTGCCGCGCTCGCTGCTCGGCCGCATGCTGCTGCTGACCTTGCTGGTGGTGCTGCTGGCGCAAGGGCTGTCGAGCCTGATCTGGGTCTCGCAGCTGCGCGCCAGCCAGCTGCAGGGCCTGCAGGCCAGCGCTGCCAGCCTGGCCCATTCGATGAGCGCCAGCGTCAGTTACTTTCGCTCCTTGCCGGTGGCCTATCGGCCCATGGTCCTCGACCAGCTGCGCAGCATGGGCGGTACGCGCTTCGTCGTCTCGCTCAACGACAAGCCGCTGGACATGACGGTGCTGCCGGTCACCCCGCGCAAGCAGGCGGTGATCGAGGTGTTCGAGCAGGTGCTGCACGCGCGCTTCGGGCAGGACATGGACATCTCCGTCGAGTTCGTCAGCCCCCAGGACCTGAGGATCTTCAACAGCGGCCTGCACCTGGATGAACTGCCGCGCTCCTGGGCGCACTATTCGCTGACCCTCGAGCCGCTCAACCCGCCGGTGCTGGTGACGCAGATCCGCCTGGGCGAGGGCGAATGGCTGTACATCGCCTCGCTGATGCCCGAGCCCTATACCAGCCTGGAAGCCGAACGCCTGCCGCGCCAGCAGATCGGCTTCATCGTCATGACCAGTATTTTGCTGCTGTTGTTCATCGGCTTGCTGGTGCACTGGCAGAGCCGCCCGCTCAAGCGCCTGGCCCAGGCGGCGCGCGACCTGTCGCTGGGGGGCGACGTGGCACCGGTGACCGAAGGCGGTGGCAGCGAGGTGGCGGAGGTAGGGCGTGCCTTGAACAGCATGCGCGAACGCATCAGTCGCTACCTGACCGAGCGCAGCCAGTTGTTCAGCGCCATTTCCCATGACCTGCGCACGCCGATCACGCGCTTGCGACTGCGGGTCGAGCTGCTGGAGGACGCACAGTTGCAAGCGAAGTTCGGTCGGGACCTTGACGAGCTCGAGTTGCTGGTCAAGGGCGCCTTGCAGTGCGTGAAGGACACCGATATCCACGAGAACATCGAGCCGATCGACCTCAACCTGGTGCTCGAGCACCTTGCCGAACCCTACCTGGGCGGCGGTCGCCTGACCCTCGAGGGTCGTGCGCAGGCGCCGTATTCGGGCAAGCCGCTGGCGCTGCGGCGCTGCATCGGTAACTTGATCGACAATGCGATCAAGTATGGCGAGCGGGCGCACCTGCGCATTCTCGACAGCGCCAGCGGTTTCGTCCTGCAGGTCGATGACCAGGGTCCCGGTGTGCCCCAGCAGCGCCTGGAGCAGGTATTCGAGCCGCACTTTCGCCTGGCGGGCCAGCAACAGGGCTACGGCCTTGGCCTGGGTATCGCCCGCAACATCGCTCATAGCCACGGCGGCGAGGTCAGTCTGCTCAACCTGCGCCAGGGCGGCCTGCGGGTGACCTTGAGCCTGCCCCGTCCCGCTGATTGAGCGGCGAATGTCACAAGATGGTGACATTCGCGCGTCCTTTCGTTACCCGCCAGCCAATGCCGGCTGGTTAGACTCCGGTGCAAGCGCAAGCACCCATGACTTGTTCTGCATAACAACAAGAAAAGGTTTCCCACGATGAATGCGATCAATCGTCTCGCCGCTGTCATTTCCTTCGCCTCCTTGTTGCCCCTGAGTGCCGTCGCCGCCGATTACGGCACGGTCGAAGTGCTGCACTGGTGGACCTCGGGGGGTGAAGCGGCGGCGGTCAAGACCCTCAAGGCCCAGGTCGAGAAGGACGGCTTCACCTGGAAGGACAACGCCGTGGCCGGCGGCGGTGGTGCTGCCGCCATGACCGTGCTCAAGAGCCGCGCGGTTGCCGGCAATCCACCGGCAGCGGCTCAGATCAAGGGCCCGGATATCCAGGAATGGGGCGCCTTGGGCTTGCTCGCCGAGCTGGACGAGGTGTCCACTGCCAACCGGTGGGATACCCTGTTGCCGGCCAAGGTCGCCCAGATCATGAAGTATGACGATCACTACGTGGCCGTGCCGGTGAACATCCACCGGGTCAACTGGCTGTGGATCAATCCGCAGGTCTTCGAGCAGGCTGGGGCCAAGGTGCCGACCACCCTCGACGAGCTCTTCATCGCCGCCGACCAGCTCAAGACCGCCGGCTTCCAGCCCCTGGCCCACGGTGGCCAGCCTTGGCAGGACAGCACCGTGTTCGAGAGCCTGGTGCTGAGCCTGCTGGGGCCCAAGGGATATCACGCCGCCTTCGTCGAGCTGGACGAGAAGACCCTGACTGGCAAGCCGATGATCGAAGTCTTCAAGACCCTGCAACGCCTGGGCACCTACATGGACCCCAACCGCGCCGGGCGTGACTGGAACATCGCCGCGGCCGAAGTGATCAACGGCAAGGCCGGCATGCAGATCATGGGCGACTGGGCCAAGAGCGAGTGGACGGCTGCCAGCAAGGTGGCCGGCACCGACTACCAGTGCGTGCCGTTTCCCGGCACCCAGGGCAGTTTCACCTACAACATCGATTCGCTGGCCATGTTCAAGCTGAAGAACCAGAACGACATCAAGGCCCAGAACGACCTGGCCAAGGTCGCCCTGGAGCCGCAGTTCCAGACCGTCTTCAACCAGAACAAGGGCTCGCTGCCGGTGCGCCAGGACATGGACATGAGCGCCTTCGACGCCTGCACCCAGCAGTCGGCCAAGGACTTCCGGCAAGCCGAGCAGGGTGATGGCCTGCAGCCGAGCATGGCGCACAACATGGCGTCCTCGTTGGCCGTGCAGGGGGCCATTTTCGATGTGGTCAGCAACTTCCTCAACGACCCGAACGCCGTCCCGGACAAGGCGGTCAAGCAGCTGAACTCGGCGATCAAGTCGGCGAAATAAGCGCGCCAGGCATCTGACTTGCGGCGCTCCTTCGCTGGCAAGTCAGCTTCCACACAGACCGTGTGCGCTTGCCAGTGAAGGACAGCGCCGCCGCACCTGAGATCACGACACATGACCACTATCACCGCACCCCTGCGGGCCTCGCCCCTGGACGCCCTGCAACGCTGGCTGCCGAAACTGGTACTGGCACCGAGCATGCTGATCGTCCTGGTGGGCTTCTATGGCTACATCCTCTGGACCTTCGTGCTGTCGTTCACCAACTCCAGCTTCATGCCCAGCTACAAGTGGATCGGCCTGACCCAGTACTTCAAGCTGCTGGACAACGATCGCTGGTGGGTCGCGAGCAAGAACCTGCTGGTATTCGGCGGCCTGTTCATCGGCATCAGCCTGGTGATCGGTGTGCTGCTGGCGGTGCTGCTCGACCAGCGCATCCGCCGCGAGGGTTTTATCCGCACCATCTACCTCTACCCCATGGCGCTGTCGATGATCGTCACCGGCACCGCCTGGAAATGGCTGCTCAACCCTGGCCTGGGGCTGGACAAGCTCTTGCGCGACTGGGGCTGGGAGGGCTTTCGCTTCGATTGGCTGGTCGACCCTGACCGGGTGGTGTACTGCCTGGTGATCGCCGCCGTCTGGCAGGCGTCGGGCTTCGTCATGGCGCTGTTCCTCGCCGGCCTGCGCGGGGTCGACCCGTCCATCGTGCGGGCGGCGCAGGTCGATGGCGCGAGCCTGCCGCGCATCTACCTGCGCATCGTCCTGCCGAGCCTGCGCCCGGTGTTCTTCAGCGCGCTGATGATCCTCGCCCACATCGCCATCAAGAGTTTCGACCTGGTCGCGGCGATGACCGCCGGCGGTCCCGGCTACGCCTCGGACCTGCCCGCGATGTTCATGTACTCCTTCACCTTCAGCCGTGGGCAGATGGGCATGGGCTCGGCCAGCGCCATCCTGATGCTCGGCGCGATCCTGGCAATCCTGGTGCCCTACCTGTATTCGGAACTGAGGAACAAGCGTCATGACTAGTGCTCGCTGGTTTTCCCCCGCCCGCCTGGCCATCCATGGCACCTTGCTGCTGGCCTGCGCGCTGTACCTGATCCCGTTGATCGTGATGCTGCTGACCAGCTTCAAGTCGCCCGAGGACATCCGCGCCGGCAACCTGCTGAGCTGGCCCGAGCTGTTCACCGGCATCGGCTGGATCAAGGCGTGGGACGCGGTCGGCGGCTACTTCTGGAACTCGGTGAAGATCACCGTGCCGGCCGTGCTGATCTCGACCCTGCTTGGCGCGCTCAATGGCTACGTGCTGTCGATGTGGCGCTTCCGCGGTTCACAGCTGTTCTTCGGCCTGCTGCTGTTCGGCTGCTTCCTGCCATTCCAGACGGTGCTTCTGCCCGCATCCTTCACCCTCGGCAAGCTGGGCCTGGCCAGCACCACCACCGGGCTGGTGCTGATCCACGTGGTCTACGGGCTGGCCTTCACCACGCTGTTCTTTCGCAACTACTACTGCAGCGTGCCCGAGGCCTTGGTGCGGGCGGCGCGGCTGGATGGGGCCGGGTTCTTCACCCTCTTCGGCAGGATCCTGCTGCCGATGTCGGTGCCGATCATCATGGTCTGCCTGATCTGGCAGTTCACCCAGATCTGGAACGATTTTCTCTTCGGCGTGGTGTTCGCCAGTGGCGACGCCCAGCCGATCACCGTGGCCTTGAACAACCTGGTCAACACCAGCACCGGGGTCAAGGAATACAACGTCGACATGGCAGCGGCAATGATCGCCGGGTTACCGACCCTGCTGGTCTATGTCGTGGCTGGCAAATATTTCTTGCGCGGCCTCACCGCCGGCGCGGTCAAGGGGTAGGACACATGGCACGTCTTCAACTTCGCAACGTCAACAAGACCTATGGCAGCGGCCTGCCGGACACCCTCAAGGCTATCGATCTGGCCATCGATTCCGGCGAGTTCCTGATCCTCGTCGGCCCTTCCGGCTGCGGCAAGTCGACCCTGATGAACTGCATCGCCGGCCTTGAGCAGATCAGCGGCGGAGAGATCCTGGTGGATGACGCCGACATCAGCGGCATGAGTCCCAAGGACCGCGATATTGCCATGGTCTTCCAGTCGTACGCGCTGTACCCGACCATGAGCGTGCGCGACAACATCGCCTTCGGCCTGAAGATCCGCAAGATGCCCCAGGCGGCCATCGACGAGGAGGTGGCGCGGGTAGCCAAGCTGCTGCAGATCGAACACCTGTTGGCGCGCAAGCCGGGCCAACTCTCCGGTGGCCAGCAGCAGCGCGTGGCCATGGGCCGGGCACTGGCGCGGCGGCCGAAGATCTACCTGTTCGACGAACCGCTATCGAACCTGGACGCCAAGCTGCGGGTCGAGATGCGCACCGAGATCAAGCTGATGCACCAGCGCCTGAAGACCACCACCGTGTATGTCACCCACGACCAGATCGAGGCCATGACCCTGGGCGACAAGGTGGCGGTGATGAAGGACGGGGTGATCCAGCAGTTCGGCACGCCGCAGCAGATCTACAACGATCCGGCGAACCTGTTCGTTGCAAGCTTCATCGGCTCGCCGCCGATGAACTTCATCCCAGTGCGCCTCGCCCGCGAGGACGGGCGCCTGCTGGCGCTGCTCGACAGTGGCCAGGCGCGCTGCGAGTTGCCATTGGGGGGCGGCAGCGCCGAGCTTGAGTCGCGGGAGGTGATTTTGGGTATTCGCCCGGAACAGATCGGCCTGGCGACGGGCGAGGGCAATGGCCTGCCGAGCCTGCGCGCCGAGGTGCAGATCACCGAGCCCACCGGCCCGGACCTGCTGGTGTTCGTCACCCTCAACCAGACCAAGGTGTGTTGCCGCCTGGCGCCGGATGTCAGCTGCCGGATCGGCGACACCTTGACCCTGCAGTTCGACCCGGCGCGGGTCCTGCTGTTCGACGCGGCCAGTGGCGAGCGCCTGGATGCGCATGCCCGGACGCATGACGCCAGGGACAACGTAGCGTTGTTCAAGGGCCGCTGAACCCGTGTAGATCGTCTAAACCATCAAGAACAATAAATCGAGGACACTAAGGATGGAGCATCGCAAAAGCATCAGGTCGCTGGGATCGTTGACCCTGCTCGCGGCACTGGGCGTCAGTGGCGCCACGCAGGCGGCAGAGGCCTTTTCGCCGGAGTCCAAATGGATGAGTGGCGACTGGGGCGGCACCCGCACCGAGCTGCTGGACCAAGGCTACGACTTCACCCTGGACTACGTGGGGGAAGTGGCTGGCAACCTCAACGGCGGTTACAACGACGACAAGACGGCGCGCTACAGCGACCAGTTTGCCTTGGGCATGCAGCTGGACCTGGAGAAGATCCTCGGCTGGCGCGATACCGAATTCAAGCTGGGGATCACCGAGCGTAGCGGGCGCAACCTGTCCAACGACCGCATCAGCGACCCGCGTGCCGGACAGTTCAGCTCGGTGCAGGAGGTCTGGGGGCGCGGCCAGACCTGGCGGCTGACGCAGCTGTGGATCAAGCAGAAGTACTTCGACGGCGCGCTGGATGTGAAATTCGGCCGCTTCGGCGAAGGCGAGGAGTTCAATACCTTCCCCTGCGACTTCCAGAACCTGGCCTTCTGCGGCTCCCAAGTGGGCAACTGGGTCGGCGGTATCTGGTACAACTGGCCGGTGAGCCAGTGGGCGCTGCGGGTCAGGTACAACATCACCCCGGAGTTCTTCGTCCAGGCCGGGGCCTTCGAGCAGAATCCCTCGAACCTGGAAACCGGCAACGGCTTCAAGCTCAGCGGCAGCGGCACCAAGGGCGCGATCCTGCCGGTGGAGATGGTCTGGTCGCCACGGCTCAATGGCCTGCCTGGCGTGTACCGCCTGGGCTACTACTACAGCACCGCCAAGGCCGATGATGTCTACGATGACGTCGATGGCCAACCCCAGGCGCTGACCGGCAACGCCTTCAAATCCCATTCCAGCAAGCATGGCTGGTGGGCAGTGGCGAAGCAGCAGGTCACCGCGCACGACGGCGATGCCAATCGCGGCCTGAGCCTGTTCGCCAACTTCACCGTGCACGACAAGGCCACCAACGTGGTCGACAACTACCAGCAGCTTGGCCTGGTCTACACCGGTGCCTTCGATGCCCGCCCCAAGGACGACATCGGTTTTGGCATCGCCCGCATTCATGTCAACGATGACGTGAAAAAGCGTGCCGAGCTGCTCAACGCCCAGAGCGGCATCGATGATTACGACAACCCAGGCTTCGTGCCGCTGCAGCGGACCGAATACAACGCCGAGCTCTACTACGGCTTCCACGTCACCCACTGGCTGACCGTGCGGCCCAACCTGCAATACATCAAGAGCCCTGGTGGCGTGGACCAGGTCGACAACGCGCTGGTCGCGGGTCTGAAGATTCAGTCGTCGTTCTGAGGGAATATGTTGTAAATTTACGCAATTCTGCGGCCGCGCTGCGGCCGATCGCGAAACGCTAACCACTGATTTAGCTGAACCTGTAGGAGATCGCCCAGCCCCTTGGGCTGCGCTGACGCGCAGAGAACAAGGCCTGCAAGCGCGGCGGCACCACCCTGTAGGAGCGCGCCTTGTGCCGGGACGCCGGACCGCGCGATCGGCTGCG
>JAEWGL010000133.1 GCA_023388335.1 Pseudomonadota bacterium
CGCGACAGCGCGCGGCGGATGATGGTGCGACTGACCCCGAAGATCTCGCCCAGCGCTTCCTCGCTCAACTTGGTCCCCGGTGCCAGGCGCTGCTCGAGAATCGCCTCGAAAATGTGCGCGTAGACGATGTCGTCCTGGGTCCCACTGCGGCCAGCCTTGCCGGTCCGCACAGGTTTCTTCAGAGGTTGCAGCTGTTCGTTCATGAGCACTCGTGCACGGGATCGGCCAGTCGGACCCTGACTGTAATACCAGTCAGAGGGGCGCTGGCAAGTCCTGGAAGAAAATAAAAGAGTATTGACGCATTGTACACAGGCACAACCGATTCTGCAGGGGGCGATTGTTCATATAGCCACAGTACGTCAGATTGTACGCGCAAAAGATAAAACATTATTTGCATTATTTGTACACAAACGCATAATCCAGCGAGCTACTTCTTGACCTTGAAGTCAACAAACGGTCTGGTTGTCTGCCTCCCTCGCGGAGCCTCCAAGTGCACAGCTCAGGACAAGGCTCCGAACAACAAGAAAAGACTTGAGGAGTACTCGCTGTGGAAAGCCGCAAATCCGACGCCCCTACGCTGGATCTCGCTCCACCGCTCGAAACGAGCTGGCTGGAACGGATTTTCAAACTCAAGCGACATGGCAGCACCGTCAAGACCGAAATGATTGCCGGGATGACGACCTTCATCACCATGGCCTACATCATCTTCGTCAACCCCAATATCATGGCCGACGCCGGCATCGATCACGGTGCGGCCTTCGTCGCGACCTGCATCGCCGCCGCCCTCGGCTGCCTGCTGATGGGCCTGTACGCCAACTGGCCGGTGGGCCTGGCGCCCGGCATGGGGCTGAATGCCTTCTTTACCTACACCGTGGTCGGGACCATGGGTTACACCTGGGAGACGGCGCTCGGCGCGGTGTTCGTCTCGGGCGTGCTGTTCATGATCCTTACCCTGTCGCGCGTACGCGAGTGGCTGCTCAACAGCATTCCCGTCAGCCTGCGACACGCCATGGGCGCCGGCGTCGGACTGTTTCTCGGACTGATCGGCCTGAAAACCTCGGGCATCATCGTCGACAGCCCGGCCACCCTGATCAAGCTCGGCTCGCTGCATGAGCCTGCCCCGCTGCTCGCGGCCATCTGTTTCCTGTTGATTGCCGTGCTCAGCTACCACCGCGTATTCGGCGCCATCCTCATCAGCATCATCGCCGTGACCCTGGCCGGTTGGGGCCTGGGCATGGTGCAGTACGGCGGGGTGTTCTCGCTGCCGCCGAGCCTGGCCCCGACCTGGATGGCCATGGACGTCGCGGGCGTGTTCAACGTCAGCATGATCAGCGTGGTGCTGGCCTTCCTCTTCGTGCACATGTTCGACACCGCCGGCACCCTCATGGGCGTGGCGCAGCGGGCCAACCTGGTCGGTGCCGACGGGCGTATCGAGAACCTCTCGCGCGCGCTCAAGGCCGACAGCGCCTCCAGTGTGTTCGGCGCCGCTGTCGGCGTGCCGCCGGTGACCAGTTATGTGGAAAGTGCCGCGGGTGTCGCCGCCGGTGGTCGCACCGGGCTCACCGCAGTCGTGGTCGGCCTGCTGTTCGTCGCCGCGATGTTCTTCGCCCCCCTGGCCGGCATGATCCCCGCCTACGCCACCGCCGGTGCGCTGATCTATGTGGCGATGCTGATGATGGGCAGCATGGCGCACATCCATTGGGACGACGCCACCGACGCCATCCCCGCGATCCTCACCGTCATCATGATGCCCCTGACGTTCTCGGTCGCCGATGGCATTGCCCTGGGCTTTATCAGCTACGTGGCGCTGAAGGCCGGCGCCGGCCGCTGGCGCGAAATTTCCGCAAGCCTGTGGGTGCTGTGCGTGATCTTCATTGCCAAGTTCGTGTTCCTGTAGTTCTCCCTGATTGCGTGATTCAGAGGTGACCTGGCATTTATGACAGGTCATCCCCCTCGGGACTCCAGTTAAAGTCAGGATTGTCACTCCACCAAAGGACTTTGCCATGACTTTTATCACCACGCTCTGTCAGGACAGCGACGAGCCCTTAGATCGTTCGCACATAAATGCCTGCAATCGCTCTGCAACACTGCGCTTCTATCAAGGCGACCATCTTGTAACTGAACTGAGTCCAGCAACGCAGGTATCACTGCTGCGCCATGGTGGCCTGCCCCTGGCACAAGGGGACGCGGACAGCGCCAGCACGCTGCTCGGCACTGACCAGCAACATTCCATCCTGCATACTCATAACCGCCAAGGCTCTGGTTCCATAGCCTACAGCCCTTTTGGCCAGCAGCCGATGGAAGGTAACCCAGTCAGCCGGCTCAGCTTCAATGGCGAGCCTCCCGACCTGCTGAGCGGCCACTACCTACTAGGCAACGGCCATCGGGCGTTCAATCCTGTTCTGATGCGATTCCATGGCCCAGACAGCTTGAGCCCCTTTGGCCGAGGAGGTCTGAATGCCTACGCCTATTGTCAAAACGACCCCGTGAACTACACAGACCCAAGCGGGCAGACACCCTTTGCTTTCACGTTCCTCAAGGACTTGGCTCGGGCCCCTAAAGTTGCCCAAACAATGTTCACCCAGAACCCTAATCCATCCTCAGCCCATCAAAGCGAAATCCGAACAAAGCTACTTGCAGATCTTTCGCAACGAGAACACCGTTCAATATTCGGTAACAGGGCACTGATGATCGGCAACAACATCAATAGCCACCCTGGAAGCGATCTAGCCCCCAATGTTGCTGATGGCTACTCGAGAAACGATCAGATAACGGCAATGGGTGAGCAGTCTGTCAACAGTGCTCACCTCAATCAGAGTCGGGAATGGTGGAAAAAACGCATGTACGATTCCGCTCAACTCGAGCACACCGGTCTACCAGAAAACAAGCGGGACGTACTCCGGCATGGTAGGGCGGAAGCTACAATCGCTACCATGTCACATATAGTGGCTGGGCTTGCTTCAGTTGACTCCGCGCTCGACCGAAAAACCGGAAAAGCACTGCGTCAACAATAAAAAAGCCCGCAGTGTGAGCGGGCAAGGACCTACGAAGATTCTTCTAGCGACCAACTAGCTTCCGCGGTAGGTCGAGTAACTGTACGGTGAGATCAACAACGGCACATGGTAGTGCTCCTGCCCGGCATCGATGCCGAAGCGCAACACCACCACATCGAGGAACGCCTGGTCAGGCAATTGCACGCCACGGGCGCGGTAGTAGTCACCGGCACTGAACTGCAGCTGATAGACCCCGCTGCGGTAGTCGTCACCCTGCAGCAGCGGCGCGTCAACGCGGCCGTCGCTGTTGGTCAGGGCGGTGTTCACCAATTCCAGCTGCTGGCCTTCGACCCGGTACAGCTCGACCTTGATCGAGCTGCCGGGGCAGCCGTGAGCGGCATCCAGTACGTGTGTGGTCAAACGTCCCATTTGCTAATCGCCTCTTGTTGAATCCGTGGGCAGAAAATACACGCCAACCACCGCAGCAGAGTCAAGCGGTGTGCGGGATTGGGGTTATTAAGACACTTTATCTAAAGATTGTACACAATTTTTCACGCCTGCTTCCCGATGCCTGTAGCCTTCTCCCACGCACTGGCCTTCAATCGCAAACATACGTCCCATAACGTTGCCCAGGTCATTAGCTGACTGGGCAGGCAGGTTTCTTGCAGCGTTTTTACACATGACCATAGGGAAGAAATGCGGAAAAACAGGCTTACAAAAGATTTCAGAAGTTGTATACAATCAACCCATCCGGTGCGCGCGACACCCAGACCCGGGACGGCCACCACCCGCACTAACGTACAAAAGGAAGACTGCAGTGAGCGCTGACTACCCTCGCGACCTGATCGGTTACGGCAACAACCCACCTCACCCGCAATGGCCGGGGAATGCCCGCATCGCGTTGTCTTTCGTGCTCAACTACGAGGAAGGTGGCGAGCGCAACGTCTTGCATGGCGACAAGGAATCCGAAGCCTTCCTGTCCGAGATGGTCGCTGCCCAGCCATTGCAGGGCGCGCGCAACATGAGCATGGAATCGCTCTACGAATACGGTAGCCGCGCCGGCGTCTGGCGCCTGCTCAAGCTGTTCAAGGACAGCGGCGTGCCGCTGACCGTTTTCGCCGTGGCCATGGCCGCCCAGCGCCACCCGGACGTGATCCGCGCCATGGTCGAGGCCGGTCACGAGATCTGCAGCCACGGCTACCGCTGGATCGACTACCAGTACATGGATGAGGCCCAGGAGCGCGAGCACATGCTCGAGGCCATCCGCATCCTCACCGAACTGACCGGCAAACGCCCGCTGGGCTGGTACACCGGCCGTACCGGCCCCAACACCCGCCGTCTGGTCATGGAGGAAGGTGGCTTCCTCTACGACAGCGACACCTACGACGACGACCTGCCCTACTGGGAAGCCAACAACCCGACCGGCAAGCCGCACCTGGTGATCCCCTACACCCTGGACACCAACGACATGCGCTTCACCCAGGTTCAGGGCTTCAACTGCGGCGAGCAATTCTTCCAATACCTCAAGGACGCCTTCGACGTGCTCTACGCCGAAGGTGCCGAGGCGCCGAAGATGCTCTCCATCGGCCTGCACTGCCGCCTGGTCGGCCGTCCTGCGCGCCTGGCCGCGCTCAAGCGCTTCGTCGACTACGCCAAGAGCCATGAACAGGTCTGGTTCGCCCGCCGCGTCGACATCGCCCGCCACTGGCACGCCACTCACCCCTTCAATGCCGAGAACGCCTGATGACCGCCTTCAAGACCCTCACGCCTTCGACCCTGGACCGCGATGCATTCGTCGCGGCCTTCGCCGACATCTACGAGCACTCGCCGTGGGTCGCCGAGAAAGCCTACGACCTGGGCCAGCTGAGCGAGCTCGATGAGATCGAGGCCCTGCACCAGCGCATGAGCGACATCCTCCTCAGCGCCGATCACGCCGCGCAACTGGCGCTGATCAACGCCCACCCGGACCTGGCCGGCAAGGCAGCGATCCAGGGCGAGCTGACCGAATCGAGCACCAACGAGCAGGCCGGCGCCGGCATCCACCAGTGCACCGCCGAAGAGTTTGCCCGTTTCACCGAGCTCAACGACGCCTACAAGGCCAAGTTCCAGTTTCCGTTCATCATGGCGGTCAAGGGCAGTAACCGGCACCAGATCCTCGCCGCCTTCGAAAAACGCATCCACAACGATGCCGATGCCGAGTTCAAGGAAGCCCTGGCGCAGATCAACCTGATCGCCCTGTTCCGCCTGCTGCAACTTTAAGACTTGCGTGACACCCGGGCATGCTCCTTGCAGCCGCCCTCCCCAATACAGAACAAAGAGAAACCCGCATGCGCACTTTAGTGATTGAGCCCCTGACCAAAGAAGCCTTCGCCCCCTTCGGTGACGTGATCGAAACCGATGGCAGCGACCACTTCATGATCAACAACGGCTCGACCATGCGCTTCCACAAGCTCGCCACGGTCGAGACCGCCGAGCCCGAGGACAAAGCGATCATCAGCATCTTCCGCGCCGACGCGCTGGACATGCCACTGACCGTTCGCATGCTGGAGCGCCATCCGCTGGGCAGCCAGGCTTTCATCCCGCTGCTCGGCAACCCCTTTCTGATCGTGGTCGCGCCCGTTGGCGATGCACCTGTATCAGGCTTGGTCCGTGCCTTCCGCAGTAATGGCAGGCAGGGCATCAATTACCATCGCGGCGTCTGGCACCACCCGGTGCTGACGATCGAAAAGCGGGATGACTTCCTGGTGGTTGATCGCAGTGGTTCTGGCAACAACTGCGACGAACATTTCTTCAACGAGGATGAGCAACTGATCCTCAACCCCCACCAATAAGAGAAGACCTGAGCGTCCGGCAACAGGGCGCCAGTGGAGGTAAAGACTGTGGAAGCACATTTGCTGGAATGGCTGAACCTGAGCGTGCGCTGGGTTCACTTGATCACTGGCGTGGCCTGGATCGGCGCGTCGTTCTACTTCGTCTGGCTGGAGAACAACCTCAACCGTGCCAACCCGCGTGATGGCCTGTCCGGCGATCTCTGGGCGATCCATGGTGGAGGCATCTATCACCTGGAGAAATACAAGCTCGCGCCGCCGAAGATGCCGGACAACCTGCATTGGTTCAAATGGGAGGCCTATTTCACCTGGATGTCGGGTGTAGCCCTGTTGTGCGTGGTGTTCTACTGGAACCCCACCCTGTACCTGCTGGCACCCGGCAGCAGCTTGAGCGGTCCGGAAGGCGTGGCCATCGGGATTGGCTCGCTGATCGCCGGCTGGTTCATCTATGACCTGCTCTGCGACTCATCGCTCGGCAAGCGCCCTGCCCTGCTCGGTGGCGTGCTGTTCGTGCTGATCATCGCCGCCTGCTATGGCTTCAGCCAGATATTCAGCGGTCGTGGCGCCTATCTGCACACCGGTGCGATCATGGGCACCATCATGGTCGGCAACGTATTCCGCATCATCATGCCGGCCCAGCGCCAACTGGTTGCCGCCATCGAGAAGAACGTTACCCCTGACCCGCTCCTGCCCGCCAAGGGATTGCTGCGTTCGCGCCACAACAACTACTTCACCCTGCCGGTGCTGTTCATCATGATCAGCAACCACTTCCCGAGCACCTACGGCAGTCAGTACAACTGGCTGATCCTGGCCGGGATCGCGGTGGCCGCGGTACTGATCCGTCACTACTTCAACACCCGCCACGACAGCAACAAATACGCCTGGGCATTGCCCGTCGGCGCCCTGGCGATGATCTGCCTGGCCTATGTGTCCGGTCCCAAGCCGATGTCGAGCGCACCTGAACAGGCGGCCGCGAAAGTCGAGTACCAGCCGCTGCCGGAAACCGCCCTGGGTGGCAAGACCGCCGCCGAGAAAGCCGCCGAGCAGGCTGCCGCGCCGGCTGAGCCAGCGGCACCCGCGCAAGCACCGGCCGAGGCCACCGCCAAGCTGGACGACGCCGGTTTCGAGAAGATCCACAACGTCATCCAGGAACGTTGCACCGTGTGCCACTCGGCCAAGCCGACCAGCCCGCTGTTCAGCACCGCCCCCGGAGGCGTTGTCTTCGACACGCCGCAGCAGATCCAGCAGCAGGCCGCGCGCATCCAGGCCCAGGCCGTCGCCAGCCAGATCATGCCGCTGGGCAACATCACCCAGATGACCCAGCAGGAGCGGGAACTGGTCGGCGCCTGGATCGCCAAGGGTGCACCGACCAACTGACAGCAGCTGCAAGCCGCAAGCCGCAAGAAAATACGTAGCAAGCATCGAGCTGTAGGGGTGTGGAACACAGGTTTTTAGCTTCAAGCTTGAAGCTTATGGCCCGCCCCCCGCAGCTTGGATCCGAGAATAAAAACAAGACTCGAGGTGCTGCATGTCCGTGTCATCCAAGGCGTACATCCCCGTTGCGCCACCACGACAGCCATTGCCGCTGTTCCAATTGATCCTGGTGGGCCTGCAACATGTGCTGCTGATGTACGGCGGCGCGATCGCCGTGCCGCTGATCATCGGCCAGGCTGCGGGGCTGTCCCGCGAGGAAGTCGCTTTCCTGATCAATGCCGACCTGCTGGTTGCCGGTGTCGCTACCATCGTCCAGTCGTTCGGCATCGGTGCAGTCGGCATCCGCATGCCGGTGATGATGGGCGCCAGCTTCGCCGCCGTGGGCAGCATGGTCGCCATGGCCGGCATGCCGGGCGTGGGCCTGCAGGGGATCTTCGGCGCGACCATCGCCGCCGGGTTCTTCGGCATGCTGATCGCGCCCTTCATGTCCAAGGTCGTGCGTTTCTTCCCACCCCTGGTGACCGGCACCGTGATCACCTCGATCGGCCTGTCGCTGTTCCCGGTTGCGGTCAACTGGGCGGGCGGCGGCCAGGAGGCGAGCACCTTCGGCTCGCCGATCTACCTGATGGTGGCGGGCCTGGTGCTGGCCACCATCCTGCTGATCAACCGCTTCATGCGCGGCTTCTGGGTCAATGTCTCGGTGCTGATCGGCATGGGCCTGGGCTACCTGCTTGCGGGCTCGATCGGCATGGTCGACCTCTCCGGGCTGGATGAAGCACCGTGGCTGCAGGTGGTAACCCCGCTGCACTTCGGTATGCCGACCTTCAGCCTCGCGCCAATCCTGTCGATGTGCCTGGTGGTGGTGATCATTTTCGTCGAGTCCACTGGCATGTTCCTCGCCCTGGGCAAGGTCACCGACCGTGAAGTGACGCCCGGCATGCTGCGTCGCGGCCTGATGTGCGACGCCGGTGCCTCGTTCATTGCCGGTTTCTTCAACACCTTCACCCACTCTTCGTTCGCCCAGAACATCGGCCTGGTGCAAATGACCGGGGTGCGCTGCCGCTATGTCACCGTGGTGGCCGGTGCGTTGCTGATCCTGCTCAGCCTGCTGCCCAAGGCAGCCTTCCTGATTGCCTCGATCCCGCCAGCCGTGCTTGGGGGCGCCTCCATCGCCATGTTCGGCATGGTCGCGGCCACGGGCATCAAGATTCTCCAGGAGGCGGACATCGCCGACCGGCGTAACCAGCTGCTGGTGGCGGTGAGCGTCGGCATGGGCTTGATTCCGGTGGTGCGTCCGGAGTTCTTCGCCCAGATGCCGCAGTGGATGGAGCCCATCACCCACAGCGGCATCGCCATGGCCACAGTTAGCGCACTGGTCCTGAACCTGTTGTTCAACATTCTGGGCGGCGCTGAACGCGCTGCGCACAACGACGCCGCTCACCAGCATTGAGTCATTGGGTGGCGTCCTGCCGCCCCGCTCGACCCAGCATGACCTGACACACCGTCGGCCCCCAAGCGGGGCCGGCCTCGGCGCCTGCGCGCCAAAAAACGCAAACAATAACAAGAACCGGGAGTCACGACATGAAGCGCATCACCTCGTCCCTGCTGCTTGGCACTACTCTGCTGGCCACCCTGCCTGCCATGGCCGGCGAGTGGTTGCAATGGCAGGGCAACAGCCTGACATACCTGTACGGCAAGGACTTCAAGATCAACCCGCGGATCCAGCAGACCGTGACCTTCGAGCACGCCGACAAATGGAAGTACGGCGACAACTTCCTGTTCATCGACAAGATCTTCTACAACGGCCAGGCCGACGCCAACAAAGGCGTCACCACGTACTACGGCGAATTCAGCCCACGCCTGTCGTTCGGCAAGATCTTCGACCGGAAGATCGCATTCGGGCCGATCAAGGACGTGCTGCTGGCCATGACCTACGAGTCCGGCGAAGGCGACAACGAGGCCTACCTGATCGGTTTAGGCTTTGACCTGGCGATTCCAGGCTTCAACTATTTCAACCTGAACATCTACCAGCGCAACACTGAAGGCAGCCGCCCGGGAGATCGCGTCTGGCAGATTACCCCAGCGTTTTCCTACACCATCCCCGTAGGCCGCTCCGACATTCTTATCGACGGCTACATGGACTGGGTGGTCGACAACGACGAGACACGTCGCGGTACCTACCACGCCAACCTACACTTCAACCCGCAGGTCAAATACGACCTGGGCAAGGCCCTGAACATGGGTGACAAACAGCTCTACGTCGGTTTCGAATACAGCTACTGGAAGGACAAGTACGGCATCGACAGCCGCGGCAACCTGGACAGCAACCAGAGCGTGGCCAGCGCCTTGGTAAAGGTGCAGTTCTGAGAACCTGACCGAACGCCCAACTCTGTAGCACAGTGCTCCAGGACAGAGCACTTGAGGCCCGGCGCGCAAGCCAGTAATCTGCGCGCCCCTCGACCAGGGCAGGATGGATCCTGCCCGCGTTTACTGACCGCTCAGTCAATGAATTCGGGCGGTTGGTCGACGTGTTGCCAGCCTGAGATTCCCATTTTCATCCGTTCAGAATGACGTCGAGCAGGATGGTTGTGCCTTACCCGGAAGGTTGGCGCAGCTCTTGCCATACAGCTGTGGGCAATCGAAAAAAGCTGACCAGAAAGACAAATTAAAAAACGGCGCCGCACCGAGCGCTGACAACAGATTCAACAAGGGAGCGACCTACGCATGCGTATTACCAACAGCCTGATCCTGGCCAGCGGCCTGCTGGCCACCGGCAGCAGCCTCGCCGGCGACCTGCTGCAATGGCAGGGCAACAGCATCACCTACCTCTACGGCAAGGATTTCACGGTCAACCCCGAGATCCAGCAGACCTTCACCTTCGAGCATGCCGACCAATGGAAGTATGGTGACAACTTCATCTTCTTCGACCCCATCTTCTACAACGGCAAGAAAGACGCCGGCAACGGCCCCAACACCTACTACGGCGAGATCAGCCCGCGCCTGTCGTTCAGCAAGATCTTCGACCAGAAGATCGAGTTCGGCCCGGTCAAGGATGTGCTGCTGGCCATGACCTACGAGTTCGGCGAGGGTGACACCGAGGCCTACCTGATCGGTCCCGGTTTCGACCTGAACGTTCCCGGCTTCGACTACTTCCAGCTGAACTTCTACCAGCGCACCACCGACGGTAGCCGCGCAGGCGACAATGTCTGGCAGATCACCCCGGCCTGGGCCTACACCATCCCCGTGGCCAG
>JAEWGL010000155.1 GCA_023388335.1 Pseudomonadota bacterium
CCTATGGGGTGATCCCGATCAACATCCTTGACGATGACGACCCCGCCGCTACCATCGTTCGCCAGACTACCGGCAAGCGTGGGGTGGATGCGGTGATCGACGCGGTCGGTTTCGAGGCCAAGGGCAGCGCTACCGAGGCCGTGGCCACCCTGCTCAAGCTCGAAGGCAGCAGCGGCAAGACCATCCGCCAAGCCATTGCCGCCGTGCGTCGCGGTGGTGTGGTCAGCGTGCCTGGTGTCTACGCCGGCTTCGTGCATGCCTTCATGTTCGGTGATGCATTCGACAAGGGGCTGACCTTCAAGATGGGACAGACCCACGTCCAGCGTTTTTTACCTGAGCTTCTGGAACATATCGAGGCCGGCAGACTCAATCCGGAGGCCATCGTCACTCATCGGCTCGCCCTCGAAGATGCGGAGCGAGGCTATGAAATGTTCGACGAGAAACAAGAGCGTTGCCGCAAGGTCATCCTGGTACCCGGGCTCAAGTCGGGACAGGTGTAGACGCTCCTCAAGGAGTTCGCATGTCACGCATACTGACGGACGTCCACGCAGACTCGCTGCAACCCAGCGACAACACGCTGATGTTCGGTACACCCAAGGAACGCCTGGATTTCTATCGGAGGGAAATCCAGTACGAGACGACCATACTGGCTAACCGGACGGATGCCTATCTCACCGCGCAGTCGTTCCTGGTCATCGCCTTTGCCTCGTGCATGGCCAACCTGAACGAAGAATGGGGCAGGCTGTTCACCCTGGTGGTCCCCACCTTTCTGGCCCTGCTCGGCGTGGTGAGCAGCCTCAACGCCTGGCCGGGCATTCACGCGGCCTACGGCATCATCGACCATTGGCATTTCAAGCAGAGCCAGCTGTTGCGCAGCGAACCGAGCATGGGCCTGGCCTATGACGATTCGCCGCTGTTCAGCGAAGTGGAATCCAGCCACCGGGGGTATCGTAAATCGCTCCTGTTCTCGATCCGCACCCCGTGGCTGTTCTGCGTCTTCTGGGTCGTGCTGGCGGGCTATTGCCTGTACATCCAGCTCGACCCTACCGGCGGTTAACGACTCGTGGGCTCGGAGGGCTCGTCGTCGGGTATGTCATTGAGCTGTGGATCCTCATCCGGATCCGGCGGCGTTTCGCCCGGGCCGTAGGGGACGTCTTCTACATAGGGATCACCTGGCGGGTTGCCAGGGGGATGAGCAGCCATGTCATTCTCCCGTGCGATAAAAGGGGCTTGCCTGGGTTAGGCCGCACCGCACGCCGGACTGTTCACTGGCAGATTCACCACCGGTCGCATGCCGGACGAAATATGAGCACATTGCCATCAGACCTCTCATGCGTATTGTTCGACAATGTTTTGAATTTTCCTGGCTGCGTCCACTCCATTCGTTGTCGTCATGGAGAAAGGAGGGGCCTACGATGCCAATGCCGCAACTGTATATCATCGATTATCGGCTGCATGGCCAGCAGCGAACGTTCATCATCCGGCAAGAGAAAATGGATAATGCCGAAGCTTGGCATTGGGCCAGTTGCGACGCCGGGGTCGGGATCATCCCCAAATTCGGGCGTGAAAAGATCCGCAAGGTCAGCCGCCCCCTGGCAGAACGCTATGGCGTCACCGATGTCAGCTGGCGTCTCTCGGGCACCGGCCAGGCGTTTGCCGCCAAGCCGTTCGATCCGGCTCAGCTGAACAGCGAATCGCCTACCGACAAGCCTCCCGTGCCGAGTTGAACGTTACGCCGCGCATAGGGAACAGCCCGCTTCGTGCGGGCTGTTTTCATTTCAGGCGCCGGATTCCGGGTCGCTGGCCGGCACACCGGGGCGATTCTCTTCATCGTCCGTCACATTTGGATCGGCATCTGGATCGGGGGCCCGGTCATTGTCCCAGTCAGTGCTTCGGTCGGGGTCGAGTTCAGGCCAGTCAGTGGTCGCGTCGCCGCCACCCATAAGGTGTGTGTAGGTCATGACAAAGTTCCTCGTTGTCGCGCAATGCACACGGAAAAGGGCCCACCGCGTAGCGGGCCGGTACAGGAGTCGAGGGGCGAATAACCTTGATCACTCCTCACTGATTCTGAGTGCCAGAAAGGGTGAGCAATCCGTGGAATGTAGCCAAGCACCGACCAGTGGCGCTGACCCTGCTGCATGAGTGAAACTTGAGTTGATCTCAAATATTATGAGTTTGTCTCAGCATGCGGTTCTTCAAGACAATGGCGCCATTACTCACATGGAGCTTCATTGTCATGGCCTTGGCCCACTCTCTCGGATTTCCCCGCATCGGTCGTGATCGCGAATTGAAAAAAGCCCAGGAAGCCTTCTGGAAAGGCGAACTGGACGAAGCTGGCCTGCGCGCCGTCGGTCATACCCTGCGCAAGGCTCACTGGGACGTGCAGAAGGCAGCTGGCATCGACTTGTTGCCGGTCGGCGACTTTGCTTGGTACGACCAAGTGCTGACCCACTCCCTGATGTTTGGCGTGGTGCCTGAACGTTTCCGCCCGGCCAACGGCCAGGCCAGCCTGCACACCTTGTTCGCCATGGCCCGAGGCGTCAGCGACAGTTGCTGTGGCGGCGCCCATGCCCAGGAAATGACCAAGTGGTTCGACACCAACTACCACTACCTGGTGCCCGAGTTCAGCGCTGACCAGCACTTCCAGCTGGGCTGGGAGCAGCTGTTCGAGGAAGTCGAGGAAGCCAAGGCCTTGGGTCACGCGGTCAAGCCGGTGATCATCGGTCCCTTGACCTACCTTTGGCTGGGCAAGACCAAGGGCGCTGAGTTCGACAAGCTCGAACTGCTCGAACGCCTGCTGCCGCTGTACGGCCAGATCTTCCAGCGGCTAGCGGCGCAGGGGGTGGAATGGGTGCAGATCGACGAGCCTATTCTGGTGCTGGACTTGCCCCAGGACTGGAAGAGCGCCTTCGAGCGTGCCTACAACCTGATCCAGCGTGATCCTCTCAAGAAGCTGGTCGCCACCTATTTCGGCGGGCTGGAAGAGAACCTGGGACTGGCCGCCAACCTACCCGTCGACGGCTTGCATATCGACCTGGTGCGTGCGCCGGAGCAATACCCGACCATTCTCGACCGTTTGCCGGGCTACAAGGTACTGTCGCTCGGCCTGGTCAACGGCCGCAACGTCTGGCGCTGCGACTTGGAAAAAGCCCGGGAGGTACTTCAGCACGCCAGCGAGCGGCTGGGTGATCGTCTGTGGGTCGCACCGTCGTGCTCGCTGCTGCACAGCCCGGTGGACCTGCAGCGCGAAGACAAGCTCGACGCTGAGCTCAAGAGTTGGCTGGCGTTCGCCGTACAGAAATGCGAAGAAGTCGCGCTGCTGGCCCGCGCGGTGAACGAGTCTGAGGCACCTGCTGTGCTGCAAGCCTTGGCCCAGAGCCGCGCGGTGCAGGCCAGCCGTGCTGCCTCGACGCGCATTCACAAGGCAGCGGTGCAGGCGCGGGTCGCGGCGATCAGCGCCCAGGACAGCCAACGTCAGTCACCATTCGCCCAGCGCATTGCCAGCCAACGCGCCGGTTTTGACCTGCCGCTGTTCCCGACTACCACCATCGGCTCCTTCCCACAGACCGCGGCCATTCGCTTGGCGCGCCAATCGTACAAGCAGGGCAAGCTCACCGAAGTCGAGTACACCGAAGCCATGCACAGCGAGATCCGGCACGCCGTGCAGGTGCAGGAGCGTTTGGGCCTGGACGTGCTGGTCCACGGTGAAGCCGAGCGCAACGACATGGTCGAGTATTTCGCCGAGCAGCTCGATGGCTACTTGTTTACCCGCTTCGGCTGGGTGCAGAGCTACGGTTCACGCTGTGTGAAGCCTGCGGTGATCTACGGCGACCTGAGTCGGCCGAAGGCGATGACCGTAGCGTGGATCCGCTATGCCCAGAGCCTTACCGACAAGGTGATGAAAGGCATGCTGACCGGTCCGGTAACCATGCTGATGTGGTCGTTCCCGCGTGAGGACGTCACCCGCGAAGTCCAGGCCCGGCAGCTGGCGCTGGCCATCCGTGACGAGGTGGTCGACCTGGAGGCCGCGGGGATTCGCATCGTCCAGATCGACGAAGCAGCGTTCCGCGAAGGCCTGCCGCTGCGCCGGGCGCACTGGCAGTCATACCTGGACTGGGCGACGGAGGTCTTCCGTCTGGGTGCCTCGGGCGTGCGCGACGAGACCCAGATCCACACCCACATGTGCTACAGCGAGTTCAACGATGT
>JAEWGL010000168.1 GCA_023388335.1 Pseudomonadota bacterium
GCTATGGGCTGGCTTGTTAGCCGGACCCCGCCACCCTAAGATGGTAAGCCGTGTAACCGGACTCCCGGGTCCGTCTAAAAGGCAGTTGCCAACCAAGGGGGCGTATGTCGAAATCTGCAGAGGATCCGAGTATTTGGCACCCATGTGCCTCTTGCGACCGAAAGACATTTCACGAAGTTCTGCATAAGCACACTGATTCTGAGTACGAGTATCGAATGGATACCGTGCACGAAATGCTAAGGTGTCGCGGATGCCATACCTTAAGCTTTCGGAAGGTCGTAATAGATATTGAGAGCGGATACTTCGACCATGAAGACGAGTGGCAATGTCCTGAGCAAGTCACCTGCTATCCTCGCGTGCTTGAGGGCTACTCTGAACTCGAAGATATCGCTGACGTCCCGCAGCCAGTGCGAGACATCTACTCTCAATCGGTCCAAGCGATTCGCGATGATGCAAATATACTGGCGGGAATAGGCCTTAGAGCGACCGTCGAGTCAATCTGCAATGACCGATCAATATCAGGCCGAAGCCTGGAAAAGAGAATTGACGGACTGGCGAAAGCGGGGCTCATTTCGCACAAGGATGCCGAACGCTTGCATGCGATCCGCTTCCTGGGCAATGATGCTGCGCATGATATAAAAACAGCAAAGACAGCAAATCTGCTGATAGCACTTCGCATAATTGAGCACCTACTCGTCACTCTGTACATTCTTGACAACGAGGCAGATGGACGGCTTGATACGATAATTAAGAGCTTTGATCAGTTTGACGCTCTTCTCGCGAAAAAATTGCGGGAATTCTCTGCCGGCGACGAGATCCCACTCGCCAAGATTTTCGGCCGGGATATGCGGCGATTCCAAGGAAATTTGCCGGCGCTTGAGGCGAGTCTTTTGGATAAAATCTTGTCCGGAGATTACACCCGGCTTGCCACAGGAAAAATGGACACTTACGCGGGTGGCAGCGATCAGTTGCAGCACTTCGTAGTGGCCTAGCCGCTAACAATTCAATCTAAACCGTAGTGCGTCGGGAGTCGTTCCAATAATTCGTTCAAGCCGATGCCGCTTCGCGGCACGGCTTAACTCCGATATTGGACGTCGTCTAATGTCCGCGGGGTGCAATGCGGCCCTGCAGACATTGATACGGCCGCCGAGCCTGGCGTTGCGTCCGGCTGTACTTCCGTTGTTAGGCGGCGAAAGCTCATTGACAACGGATAATGCATTTTATCCATAACTTTGCCAGGCTGAGACTTGCAGAGATGACTACTTTCAGGCAGAAGTGGCGCTACATATAGAAGCTGAAGCTGACCTGCGGCTTCTCTGATGCGTCAACATATTTCATGATATCGCCGACTTTATTGGCGCACTCCAGCGTGATGGGCAGTCGCCCGTCTAACTGCGTATTGTTCCAGTTCATTTTTGTTAGCCCCAAGATTTCTTTCGCTACGTCTTCTAGGGAAGAGTCGCTAGCGAACATCTCAATACGCAGGGGGCCTGGGATGTACATGCCAGGATAGGTCTTATAGAAGTCGACGATCCCTTTGGTATACAGCACGCCATCGCGCTCTGTCAGGCTGAGGAGTGTTCCCCGAGCGGGCGGATACTCCTTTGCACTGAAGAGTCGGATGTCCGTCGAGCTGATCGAAACAAAATCTCGAGTGGCAATTCCCTTTGCATCCAGCACCTTGCTGAATCCTGCAACCTCGGAAGGCCTGAACCGGCTCGACTTATGAATTACCACTCGGGCCGGCCTCTGCATGAGCGCATTCTCATACTCCGCCAAGGCACTCTGGAGCAAGTCGCTGGCTTGAGCTTCATCCATGTAAGGGTGCCGGTCATTTTTATCGATAGACACAGGTGCGCCTCGCAGGATCACGCCGTGCCCGAACTCATCGAACACCTGCGCTAAGCTTGTTGAAATCGTCTCCCCGTCGCGGCTCTTGTAAAAACCGATACCGATGTAGCAGGTCTTCGGCTTGAACTTGTCTTCCACGAGACGCCAGGGTACGGTCCGATTTCCCTTGTAGTACAACGCGGTACAGAAGTTCCAAGCTTTCGTAGCCAAGTCTTGCTGGTCGATAGAAGGCTTAAGTGAAATAATCGTCTTCTCACGGACGAGTTGTAGCGGAATCCCAAGATGCATGCAGCGCGCCTTTAGCAAACGGCGGAAATTGTGCTCCATATAGCTGTCCAGCAGCTCAGTATCTTGGCTGCCACTGGCCTTGGTCAGCGAATCGAACAAGTCATTGGGAACGACACAAATGATTACATCGACTGACCGATTCTCCGAAATGAATCTGGCTTGCTCGTAGTAGAGATCCACGCATTTGACAACCCGGTCTTCGCGAGAGGTGACTTGGGAAATCTTGTTGATCTCAGACTTCTGCAGCGTTCTGGTGTACTGAGGTGAAGAAAGCAGGCGGGTGAAAAAGCCATAATGCTCGCTGATCCCGCCGAAGCCTTTGAACAAGTTTGGAAACTTGTTATCTGCCTTGGACGGAATCCCGCGCCTGCAGTGGTCCAGCCATTCATCAAGAAGGTCAACGCCTTCGCCCCGACCTACGATTCCAATTCGGAGCTCACTTCGCCTTAGCTCATCGCGCTTGTCGTAGACCCCAAGCGTCTCAATGCCTGTTCTGGGGCAGATATGCGCTCCATTGCCGAACTCTAGCAGCGGCTCCTTGAGTAACTTAACCTTCATCGTCTTGCTCCTGTTGGGCCTCAACCTCGAGTGGCTGGCCATCGACCAGGGCATCATCGCAGGTAAGCTCGATCAGCTCGCCGAATAGGCGATCATCCTTACCGGGGATCTCGGCCGAGCCGAGGAAGTAAGCAAGGAATCTAACCATGTTGCGAACCGTTTGATTGAATTCCAGCCGTTTCTGTTTAGAGAGCAATTTGTCGTGAAAGTGCGACTTACGATGACCATCATAGGTGTATAGCCAGCTTGGGACGACCATCGCATACCAGACGCCAGCAATGGGGATGAAGGAGAGCCCAAAGCAGAGGTGGACGTGATGGGCCGTTCTGGCGGGATCCTTTTGTGAGGCTACCCGCTCGTAGACTCGCCGAGTGGACATCTTTTTCCCGCGCCACGCCTCCTTGCGCTGGAGGTCATCAGGGCCATGCGGCTTAAAGAAGAAGCACCGGTCTTCGCGATGGAAGTACACACCATGCGGCTTCAACGCCTGCTTCACGTAGGCAGTGAGCAGCTGTTTGGCGAGGTTTACGTTGTCTTCCACGCCAGAGGCCAGCAAGTCCTCAAAATCTAGGGTTTCGATCGATCCGACGTCGACTACTGAGGATAATGCACTACGGCCGATATCGTCGAAGGCGAAGATCCGGCTCTCAAACCGGACCCAGGCATCATCCTCACATCCACTCAGGAGAAGGGCTAGCTTCACCGAGAGCGTTTTTCCAACACTATTTTTCTTGAAGCCTAGGCTTTGGCGAGCTTCGTGAACCACCTTTTTTTCGTCCAGCACAACCTCTGCCACGTATACCGTTGTGGGCGGCCGCAGTGGAATCAGATTCGTGGTAAGCGCGTGAGAAGGTGGTGTGTCACTGGATGTATAATCAAGGTATGCCTTGACGTCACCTAAAATTATTTTGAAATCATTCAATACGCGTTCTTGCGCGGGAATTCGAAGGCCGGCCACCTTGGCAAGCACGTCGCCCAGATCGATAACATGCTTCTGGGCGATGAATCCAAAGCGACCGCTTGTGATCTGATCCAACGACGCTTGACTATACGAAGACTGTTTCTTCGTCAGCGTCAACACAAACAGCTCGTCAAATGTGTTGAAGAACTGGTTGTCCATGAAGGTCACCAAGGTCTTCTTGACCTTCTCCAAAGACGTCGTCGAGGTAACTTGGAACGCAACGCGATCATGGTCATCGCCCAAGTCAATACCTGGGAAGTTCTTCTGCCGTCGATTGAGATTAACGAGCTGTGGCAAGTTGTAAGTCGCCCGCAAGATCGGAATCAGCGCATCCTCCAGGGAAAGGTTGACGTCCAACCTTCCCTGTTTAGTCGATAGCTCAACCTGCGTGATGATGCGGCTGATTACATCCCTGAGCTCGTTCTCAATTTCCAGTTGCCTCACGGCTGGGCTCTTCCTAAGTAAGCTGCGAATTAAGGGCGGAGCTGATCGTGCATGTGGCCGAAGCCGCTTCAGACTGGAGTTCGACAGAATCTAGCACTGACAGAATCTAGCACTGATCGCCTTGAAAGGCGCGCATCAGCAAATGAGGCGCCACCTAGGTGCTTTTGCAATGCACACTACAACATGGACAAGTCTCAGGCGCTGCGACATTACCATGGCTCGCTTAGATGTCCTGCAGCCTTAGCCGGCTAGTCCTCCAGTAAGCGAGCAGCTGGATTCGCTGAGGCTCCGCCGCTCTGAAAGTAGCCGACAACACTCGACACCGACCGGTGCTCGGTCAGCTGCATGATTGCCGGCAACGCCACGCCTTGGCGGCTGGCCTCGGTCACGAACCCGGACCTGAGACTATGCCCGCCGAAATCCCCCTCTAATCCGGCCAGGCGTGCGCGCCGTCGCACGATCTCGCCGACGGCGGCCGGGGACAGGGCAGGGCCGACCCGCTGCTTCCACAGCCGCCGGAAGATAGCCCCCTCGGTGAGGCCAGAGGCCTCCAACCAGCCCTGAAGCGCGAGGGCGGCCCGATCGAGCACCGGCTTATCCGGGGTCGATGTGGCCGTAACCCCGGCCTGCTGGGTCTTGCTGTGCTCCAGCCGGTAGATATAGCGCGCTTCACCGATGCGGCGCAGGTCGCGCAGGTCGGCGGCAGCGATCTCGCTGCGCCGGCGGCCACCACTGGCAAACCCGAAGCAGAGTAGGGCGCGATCCCGAATTCCTTCCAGACTGTCGTCGCAAGTGGCCAACATGGCCTCCAGCTCGGCCAGGGTGATCGCTGTCTTCTTGCGTGGGCGCTCGCCGACAATTGCCATGCGGATGCCACAAACCTCACAGCGCGGGCCACCCTTAATTTCGCATAATGTATATTATGTTCCAGCGAGCTACACCCCAGCCAGGATCTACAACCTCCTGATCTCCTCCACATAGATGATGCTCTCCGAGCATCCGAACCCCTCGACCTTCCGGTCCTTGATGTCGAACCACATCATCCCTTCGATGAGGCCCTGTGGCCGGTACATCAGCGGACCGCGAACACCGACGCGCTTTCCGTCCCAACGTCGCCGCTGCTTCAACACGTCCCCAGGCAACGCGAGATCAAAGCAACGTCCGTCATCCAGCCGGATGGATCCCAGCGTTCGGCCAGCCGGGATGATCTCCATGACGCCGACTGCCTCGATCTGATCTTCAGCCGACGCCTCCTGGGCACGCCCGGGCACACCCCAGCCATTCGCAAGCACCAGCACACACGCCGCCACGCACCAACGGATTGGAACAGACATGCTGCCTCCTCGTGAGCCTTCCAGTCGCTCGACCGTGATGCGTCACGTTAATAGGCAAAAATCTCTTGAAATCTGAGCACTCAACCAGGGTCTTGGCCCTCAGAATTCAACGCCCACGCCGCATCGCCAACGCCAGCGCGCTTGGCGATGATCGCAAAATCCGTACAGATCCATTTGCCGCTGTGCCAGGCATCGCCCAGCACGCTGCCGGCCCGGGAATCGCAGCCGATGGGTAGTTGCTTGAGTGGCCAGGCGGCACAACACACGCCCTGCGCCATCAGGATCGTCGCGCACCACGTGGATGCGCGACGATGCCGAAGCACTATCCGGCGCGGCAGGCGGGCCGCCGCGCCAGAGGCCCAGCTCAGGCGGCGTCGCGCTCGGCCTGGCGGCGGGTCAGATCGTTGAAGCGACCCAGCGACATCAGGTGCTGGTGGATCAGCGCCAGCCAGCCGCTGCGGTGCCACTCAACCACCGTGGCTTCCGGCAGTGCGACGAACTTCTCCACGTCCACCACGAAGAAGCCGTTGAGGTTGAACTCACGGCCATCGGGCAGGCGGATGGTGGCGTTGCGCTCGACCAGCAGGTCGGCGTCCAACAGTGCCTTGGAGAAGGTCTGGGTCTGCGCGTGCTCGCGGGTGTACTGGCCGCAGAAATCCAGCGCCTGCTGGACGATGTCGGCAGCCTTGCCGTCCACGAACAGCGGCTGGCCTTCATCGCCACCACGCGCAATGCGCGGGCTGTCTTCGTCGATGCCCAGCAGGAAATCGTTGCCCTCGCCCGTATCGATGAAGATGAAGGGGTGGCGACGCAGGTAGGCCGGGATGTAGGTGTCGTCCGCCCACAGGCCATCGGTGATGAACAGGTTGTCGGTGGTCACGCCCACGGCCGCCATCGGCACGGCGGTCGGGCCAGCGAACAGAATCGGGAAATGGTGCAGTGCCAGCGAGAATTCGCCGAGCACCAGCGGGATCGAGTTGCTGCTGGCAGCGAACTCCAGCTTGCCCGGCAGGATGCGCACGTCAGCGTGCCGGTCGGCCTGCAGCGGCACCGGGCGGGTGTAGAACAGGGGTGCGCCGCTCGGTGCAGCTTCGGTGGTGGTGTCGCTGGTGGTGGTCATCGTCAAAGCCATGTCGAACATGCACGCCTGCCATCCCGGGCGCGCCAGCGGGAACAACCTGAACCCCGCATTATCAACAAGCCGGGTGACAAGAGCCACCCCGACGAAGATTTATTTCAGCTGCAGCGGATAGCGCTGCCACAGCACATGGACCAGGAAGCCGGCCAGTTCAGTGTCGCGGGCGCTGACCGCCGCGCGGATCTTGTCCAGCAGCACCATGTCGCTGCACGAGCGGACATCGGCGTGGTTGGCCTGCCCTGCCCTGCGCGCACGGTAGCGCGCAGCGCGCTGCGCATCGCTCATCGCGTACCCGAACTTGGGCGGCCGGCCGCGCTTGCGCGGCAGGGTCAGCTCCAGGGTTCCGGGGTCATTGTCATCACGCATGGCGGGTGCGGTCGGCGGCAAATCAACTGGGGGTGCGCAATTTATCGTGAGGCATCACTTTAATCCAGCTTTTTCTGCAGTTTTGTTGCAGTGCGGCGCGAGCCGGCGCGCGTAATGACGGACACGTCCAATCCACGCATGGCGTGGATCTACCACCCCATTGTAGATCCATGCCATGCATGGATACGCATCGCACGTGCAGATACCAGTAGATCCACGCCATGCGTGGATGCGCACAACACCTGCAGACAGAAAAAAGGGAGCCCGCGAACGGGCTCCCTGCTCCACTCATCATGCAGCGCGCACGGGCTCGTAGCCGTGCAGGTGTGCTTCGCTGCTGGCGCGGCCCTGGCTGAGCGAGCGCAGCGAGGTGGTGTAACCCACCAGGTTGGCCAGCGGTGCAAAACCACTGACTTCGGCGCGACCGTCCTGGTCGTCGATGCGCGCGATGCGGCCATGGCGACGGTTGAGGTCGCCCACCACATCACCCACCGAGGCCGACGGCGAATGCACCGTCACTGCCATCACCGGTTCCAGCAGCTGCGTACCACCCGCCGCCAGCGCCGCCTTGATCGCCTCACCACCGGCACGGTGGAAGGCCATTTCCGAGGAATCCTTGGCGTGGGTTTCCCCATCCACCAGGCTTACCTCGATGCCCACCACCGGATGTCCCTGCGGCCCGGTCGTCAGCGCCGCACGCACACCCTTTTCCACCGCAGCGATGAAGCTGCGCGGCACCACGCCACCGACGATGCGGTCGTTGAACACGACCTGGTCGTCCTCGCGCGGCACCACGTCCAGCACCACATGGGCAAACTGGCCTTGGCCGCCGTTCTGCTTTGACACCCGGCCAACCGCACCGGACACCGCGCGCAACGGCGTTTCCTGGTAGGCCACGCGCGGCGCGCCAACGCCGATGTCGACGTTCCACTCGCTGCGCAGGCGCTCGACCATCACCTCCAGGTGCAGCTCGCCCATGCCCCAGACCAGGGTTTCACCACTGTCGCGCTCGGTTTCCACCTTGAACGACGGGTCTTCCTGGGCCAGGCTGGCCAGGCCCTGCGCCATGC
>JAEWGL010000186.1 GCA_023388335.1 Pseudomonadota bacterium
GGTCAGGTCGATCTGCCCCTCGTCGACCATGCGCAGCAGGTCGACAACCTCGACCGCATCAGACTCTTCGTATTCGAGCGTAGGATATTGCTTTTTCAACACGGCCAACTGCTCGGCGTGGCTGCTGCCCTTGAGCACCATGATTTTCTTGCCCACCAGCCCTTGGGGAGTAGTCGGGCGCGGCCGGCCGTTGCGGTAGATGACCTGCGGGGTTACCTGCAGGTAGGAATGGGAGAAGCGCGCCTGGGTCTTGCGCTGTTCGCTGCTGACCAGGCCGGCCGCGGCCAGCACCGGGCCGGACGGCGTGCCGAGCTGGTTGAACATCTCGTCCAGGTTGTCGGCGGTTTCGATCTTCAGCTCCACGCCCAGATCGTCGGCAAAATGCTTGACCAGCTCGTACTCGAAGCCGGTTTCGCCGCTGCGGTCCTGGAAGTAGGTGGCCGGGCTGTTGCGTGTGACCACGCGCAGCACGCCGTCCTCCTTGATGCGCTCGAGGGTGCTGGGTTTTTCAACACAGGCGGCGAGCATCAGCAAGAGTCCGGTTGCGAAGAGCCATCTGGCGCAGCGCTGGCGCAAAGCAGTGTGGGCGAACATAGGTTGCAGTATACGCAAAGGACAGGCCCCGCCATATCTCGACATCGGTTGGCTTGTCTGGTAGCAGGTTTTCAGCTGCAAGCCGCAAGCTCCAAGCTGCAAGAAAAAGCGGCCCGCGCCATCTGCTCTTTCTTGCAGCTTGAAGCGTGCAGCCTGCAGCTAAAGCTAGCTGTCTTTTTTGACCCTGAAGTCCGGTTCCGCCACCGGGCAGCAATGCCCTGTTGCGGGTGCCGAAAGCCGCGGATTTAGGCTAGAATGCACGGCCTCTAAGCACACCCCTTCCTGAGGCTGTCCCGACGATGTTGATTCTGCGCGGCGCTCCTGCCCTTTCTGCCTTTCGCCACGGTAAATTACTCGAGCAACTGAGCCAGAAAGTCCCCGCTGTTACTGGCTTGTATGCTGAATTCGCCCATTTCGCCGAGGTTGACGGCGAACTGTCCGACGACCAACAGCAGGTGCTGGGCCGTCTGCTCAAGTATGGCCCGAGCGTGCCGGTGCAGGAGCCGAGCGGCCGCCTGTTCCTGGTGGTGCCGCGCCTGGGCACCATCTCGCCCTGGTCGAGCAAGGCCAGCGACATCGCCCACAACTGCGGCCTGGGCAACGTCCAGCGCCTGGAGCGCGGTATCGCCTACTACGTGGGTGGCGAACTGAGCGAAGCCGACGCTGCCAGCGTCGCCGCCGTGCTGCACGACCGCATGACCCAGCGCGTGCTGGGCAAGCTGGAAGACGCTGCCGGCCTGTTCAGCCACGCCCAGCCCAAGCCGCTGACCGCCGTGGACATCCTCGGTGGCGGCCGCGAAGCGCTGGCCAAGGCCAACCTCGACCTGGGCCTGGCCCTGGCCGATGACGAGATCGACTACCTGGTCACGGCCTTCCAGGGCCTTGCGCGCAACCCGCATGACATCGAACTGATGATGTTCGCCCAGGCCAACTCCGAGCACTGCCGTCACAAGATCTTCAACGCCAGTTGGGACATCGACGGCCAGAGCCAGGACAAAAGCCTGTTCGGCATGATCAAGAACACCTACCAGATGCACAGCGAAGGCGTGTTGTCCGCCTACAAGGACAACGCCTCGGTGATCGTCGGCAGCGTGGCCGGCCGTTTCTACCCGAACCCTGAAACCCGCCAGTACGGCGCGGTGCAGGAGCCGGTGCACATCCTGATGAAGGTCGAGACCCACAACCACCCGACCGCCATCTCGCCATTCTCCGGCGCCTCCACCGGTTCCGGCGGCGAGATCCGCGACGAGGGCGCCACCGGTCGCGGCGCCAAGCCCAAGGCGGGCCTGACCGGCTTCACCGTCTCCAACCTGCGGATCCCGGGCTTCGAACAGCCGTGGGAGAAGCCCTACGGCAAGCCTGAGCGCATTGTCACCGCCCTCGACATCATGATCGAAGGTCCGCTGGGCGGCGCGGCGTTCAACAACGAATTCGGCCGTCCGGCCCTGACCGGCTATTTCCGTACCTTCGAACAGTCGATCCAGACCCCGCACGGTGAAGAAGTGCGCGGCTACCACAAGCCGATCATGCTGGCCGGCGGCCTGGGCAACATCCGTGAAGACCACGTGCAAAAAGGCGAGATCACCGTCGGCGCCAAGCTGATCGTGCTCGGCGGCCCGGCCATGCTGATCGGCCTGGGCGGCGGTGCCGCCTCCTCGGTCGCCACCGGCGCCAGCTCCGCCGACCTCGACTTCGCCTCGGTGCAGCGCGAGAACCCGGAAATGGAACGCCGCTGCCAGGAGGTCATCGACCGCTGCTGGCAGCTGGGCGACGCCAACCCGATCGCTTTCATCCATGACGTCGGTGCCGGCGGCCTGTCCAACGCCTTCCCCGAGCTGGTCAACGACGGTGGTCGCGGCGGGCGCTTCGAGCTGCGCAATGTGCCCAACGACGAGCCGGGCATGGCGCCGCACGAGATCTGGAGCAACGAATCCCAAGAACGCTATGTCATGGCGGTCGACGCCGCGAACTTCGAGCGCTTCAAGGCCATCTGCGAACGCGAGCGTTGCCCGTTCGCCGTGGTCGGCGAGGCCACCGCAGAGCCGCAGTTGACCGTGACCGACAGCCACTTCGGCAACAGCCCGGTGGACATGCCGCTCGACGTGCTGCTCGGCAAGCCGCCGCGCATGCACCGTTCGGTCACCCGCGAAGCGGAGCTGGGCGATGATTTCGACCCAAGCACCCTCGAGCTGACCGACTCGGTCGAGCGCGTCCTGCGTCACCCGGCCGTGGCCAGCAAGAGCTTCCTGATCACCATCGGCGACCGCAGCATCACCGGCCTGGTGGCCCGCGACCAGATGGTCGGTCCCTGGCAGGTGCCGGTGGCCGACTGCGCCGTCACCGCCACCAGCTTCGACGTCTACACCGGTGAAGCCATGGCCATGGGCGAGCGCACCCCGCTGGCCCTGCTCGACGCCCCGGCATCCGGGCGCATGGCCGTCGGCGAGACCCTGACCAACCTGGCGGCGGCCAGCATCGGCAAGCTCTCCGACATCAAGCTGTCGGCCAACTGGATGTCCGCTGCCGGTCACCCGGGTGAAGACGCCCGCCTGTACGACGCCGTCAAGGCCGTGGGCATGGAACTGTGCCCGGAGCTGGGCCTGACCATCCCGGTCGGCAAGGACTCCATGTCGATGAAGACCCAGTGGAGCGAAGATCAGGCGCACAAGAGCGTCACCTCGCCGATGTCGCTGATCGTCAGCGGCTTTGCCCCGGTCATCGACATCCGCAAGACCCTGACCCCGCAACTGCGCATGGACAAGGGCGAGACCGACCTGGTGCTGATCGACCTGGGCCGTGGCAAGAACCGCATGGGCGCCTCGATCCTCGCCCAGACCCACGGCAAGCTCGCCAGCGAAGCCCCAGACGTCGACGACGCCGAAGACCTCAAGGCCTTGTTCGCCGTGATCCAAGGCCTGAACGCCGACGGCCACCTGCTGGCCTACCACGACCGTTCCGACGGTGGCCTGGTGACCACCGTGCTGGAAATGGCTTTCGCCGGCCACTGCGGTCTGGACCTGGAACTCGACACGCTGACCAGCAAGCGCGAGAAGGTCGCCGCCATTCTCTTCAACGAAGAACTCGGCGCAGTGATTCAGGTGCGCCAGGACGCCACCCCGGACGTGCTCGCGCAATTCAGTGCCGCCGGCCTGGGTGAAGACTGCGTCGCGGTGATCGGCAAGCCGATCAATAATGGCGAGGTGGTTATCCGTCTGAGCGGCGAGGCGCTGTTCAAGGGTGACCGTCGCCTGCTGCAGCGTCAGTGGGCCGAAACCAGCTACCAGGTCCAGCGCCTGCGCGACAACGCCGACTGCGCCGACCAGGAATACGACGCGCTGCTCGAGGAAGACAACCCGGGCCTCTCGGCCAAGCTGGGCTTCGACGTCAACGACGACATTGCCGCGCCGTACATCAAGAAGGGCGTGCGTCCACAAGTGGCGATCCTGCGCGAGCAGGGCGTCAACGGCCAGGTGGAAATGGCCGCGGC
Source organism: Pseudomonadota bacterium (assembly GCA_023388335.1). Taxonomy (GTDB): domain Bacteria; phylum Pseudomonadota; class Gammaproteobacteria; order Pseudomonadales; family Pseudomonadaceae; genus Aquipseudomonas. The sequence continues at coordinate 4,082 of JAEWGL010000186.1, forward strand.
ATTCGACCGCGCCGGCTTCAATGCCATCGACGTGCACATGAGCGACATCCTCGCCGGCCGTGTCGATTTCGAGCAGTTCAAGGGTCTGGTCGCCTGTGGCGGCTTCTCCTACGGGGACGTACTCGGTGCCGGTGAGGGCTGGGCCAAGTCGGCGCTGTTCAACAGCCGCGCCCGCGATGCCTTCCAGGCCTTCTTCGCGCGCAACGACAGCTTCGCCCTGGGCGTGTGCAACGGTTGCCAGATGATGTCCAACCTGCACGAGCTGATCCCAGGCACCGAGTTCTGGCCGCACTTCGTGCGCAACCGCTCGGAGCAGTTCGAGGCGCGCGTGGCCATGGTCGAGGTGCAGAAGTCCAACTCGATCTTCCTGCAGGGCATGGCCGGTTCGCGCATGCCGATCGCCATCGCCCACGGCGAAGGCCATGCCGAGTTCGCCAACGAAGAGGCCTTGCTTGAGGCCGACCTGTCCGGTTGTGTGGCCCTGCGCTACGTCGACAACCATGGCAAGGTCACCGAAGCCTACCCGGCCAACCCGAACAGCTCGCCGCGTGGCATCACCGGCCTGACCAGCCGTGACGGTCGCGTGACCATCATGATGCCGCACCCCGAGCGTGTATTCCGTGCCGCGCAGAACTCCTGGCGCCCGGACGACTGGCAGGAAGACGGCGCCTGGATGCGCATGTTCCGCAACGCACGGGTCTGGGTGAACTGACGGTGTACAAGCTCGCCTTCTTCGTCCCGCCGAGCCATATCGACAGCGTCAAGGCCGCGGTGTTCGCCGCTGGCGGCGGACGCATCGGCGACTATGACCAGTGCGCCTGGCAGGTGCTGGGCCAGGGCCAGTTCCGCCCGTTGGACGGCAGCCAGCCGTTCCTCGGGCAGACCGGCGTGGTCGAACAGGTCGAGGAGTGGCGAGTGGAGCTGGTGGTGGCGGACGACCTGATCGCTCAGGTCGTCGCTGCGCTCAAGCAGAGCCACCCCTACGAAACACCGGCGTATGAGGTCTGGCGGCTCGCCGAGTTCTAGACCTGGCTGAACCCGATCGCGGGCAAGCCCGCTCCAGGATCCCCGCGATCTGGAGCAGGCTTGCCCGCGATGCTTTCATGACCTCAATCGCTGCTCGCGGACCGCTGCAAACGCCCACACGCCACCAACCCCACCTCGAACAGCACCCACATCGGCACCGCCAGCAAGGTCTGCGAAAACACGTCCGGCGGCGTCAGCACCATTCCCACCACGAAGCACCCGACGATCACGTAGGGCCGGCTGCGGCGCAAGGTCGCGACGTCGACAAACCCCGCCCAGACCACGATGAAGGTGGCCACGGGGATCTCGAACGCCAGCCCGAACGCCAAGAACAGCGCCAGGATGAAGTCCAGGTACAGGCTGATGTCGGTCATCATCGCCACACCCTCGGGAGTCACGCTGGCAAAGAAGCCGAACATCATCGGGAACACCACGAAGAACGCGAAGGCCATGCCGGCATAGAACAGCACGATGCTCGATACTAGCAGCGGCAGGGCAATGCGCCGCTCGCGGCGGTACATGCCCGGCGCCATGAATCCCCAGGCCTGGTGCAGCAGCACCGGCATGGCAATGAACAGCGCGCACATCAGGGTCAACTTGAATGGGGCCAGGAACGGCGAGGTCACGCTGGTGGCGATCATGCTGGCGCCTTCGGGCAGGTAGCGGCGCAGCGGTTCGGAGATCAGCGTGTAGAGGGTCTGAGCGAAAGGGAACAGCCCGACGAACACGGCGGCGATCACCAGCAGGCAACGCACCAGGCGCGCGCGCAGGTCACGCAGGTGCTCGGTCAGGGGCATCCGCGCCTCTTCAACGGCTGCCGTCATCAGGCCTTCTCCTTGGCGAGGGCCACCTTGGTGGCCTCACTGGCCGGCTCCGCCCGCAGGCTGATGCCCTGGCGGATTTCCTGTTCCAGGCGCTGCAGTGGGGCGCTGTCCAGTTTCGGCGCATCCAGCTCACGCTCGACCTGGGCACGCAACGCATGCATCGCCCGGCGCGCCTGACCCAGCCCGCGACCCAGCGTGCGCGCCGCCACTGGCAGGCGCTCCGGCCCCAGCACCAGCAGCGCCACCACACCGACCAGCAGCAACTCGGTGAAGCCGATCTCGAACATCAGGCCTGACGATCCGCTGGGGCCTGTGGCGCGGTCTGCCCGGTCAGCGGAGCCTGCTCTACCTGGGCGAGCGGGGCGGGCTCATCGTTGCTGGAGCCCATGGACTTGCGAAAGCCCTGGATCGCTTCGCCGACGTCGCTGCCCAGGCCCTTGAGCCGCTTGGTGCCGAACAGCAGGAACACGATCAACAGCACGATCACCAATTGCCAGATACCGATGCCACCCATGTAACAACTCCAAGGCCATGAAAAGGAAGGGCCATCCTGCCTGCCGTTTATGACGCCAACGTGACGTGCAGAGGTATTTGCCATGCGCCTGAAACATCCACGGTGTTGACTGTCGCCTCGACTGACAACGAGGTGCGCAGCATGGCTGGCAAGCAACAGCGTGGTGCCGCGCTGCTGATGGTAATGGTGGTCCTGGCGATGCTCGCCGCCGGGTTGACGTGGCTGGTGCAGGACGGTCGGCGACAGGTCGACAGCATGCGCCTGCTGCAGCAACGGGTGCAGGTACGGGCCATGGAGCAGGCGGGGTTGGCCTTTGCCGAGCAGGCCTTGCGGGACCCGGCCTGGCGCGTTAGCCCGCTGTTCTGGCAAGCCCTGCGCGGCCAGCCGCTGACCTACGACTTTGGCGCCGGCGCCGCGCAGCTGCGGGTGCGCGACTTGCACACCTGCTTCAACGTCAATGCGCTGCTGGGCGAGGACGGCGAACTGGCCGAGCGGCAACTGCGCTACCTGCTCGGCGACGACATGGCCGCCGAGCGCCTGACCGACGCCCTGGCTGATTGGCTGGACAACGACCACCAGGCGCGCCTGCACGGCGCGGAAAACGACCAATACCTGCGCCAGGTGCCACCGCGCTTGGCCGCCAACCAGACAATGCTCGACTCCAGCG
>JAEWGL010000225.1 GCA_023388335.1 Pseudomonadota bacterium
CTGCAGGACGAGAAGATCTGGATCGAGCTGTCCAACGTCAAGCTGGCGACCCTGGGTGTGCCGCTGGAGGTCGTGCAGCAGGCGCTGCAAGCGCAGAACGCGGTGAGCGAAGCGGGCTTCTTCGAAACCTCGAGCGAGCGCTTGCAACTGCGGGTCAGCGGCCGCTTCGACAGCGTCGAGCAGATCGAGCGCTTCCCCATCCGCGTCGGTGACCGCACCTTGCGTATCGGTGACGTGGCCCAGGTGCACCGTGGCTTCAATGACCCGCCCGCGCCGCGCATGCGTTTCATGGGCGAGGACGCGATCGGCCTGGCGGTGTCGATGAAGGATGGCGGTGACATCCTGGCGCTGGGCAAGGCACTGGAGGTGGAGTTCGCCCGGCTGGCGCACAACCTGCCGGCCGGCATGGAGCTGCGCAAGGTCTCGGACCAGCCGGCAGCGGTGAAGGCCGGGGTCGGTGAATTCGTCAGGGTCCTGGTCGAGGCACTGGCCATTGTCCTGCTGGTGAGCTTCTTCTCGTTGGGGATGCGCACGGGCCTGGTAGTGGCCTTGGCCATTCCGCTGGTGCTGGCGATGACCTTCGCCACCATGCACTACCTGGGCATCGGCCTGCACAAGATTTCCCTGGGTGCGCTGGTGCTGGCGCTGGGCTTGCTGGTGGATGATGCGATCATCGCCGTGGAAATGATGGCGATCAAGATGGAGCAAGGCTTCGATCGCCTCAAGGCGGCCAGCTACGCCTGGTCGAGCACGGCCTTCCCAATGCTGACCGGTACCCTGATCACGGCGGCGGGCTTCCTGCCGATCGCTACCGCGCAGTCGAGTACCGGCGAATACACCCGATCGATTTTCCAGGTGGTGACTATTGCCTTGCTCACCTCGTGGATCGCTGCCGTGGTGTTCGTGCCCTACCTGGGCGAACGCCTGCTGCCGGACCTGGCCAAGCGCCACGCGGCCCGCCATGGCAGCGCCGAGGGCGCTGCCGACCCCTATGCCACGCCGTTCTATCAACGCGTGCGGCGCCTGGTGGAATGGTGCGTGCGGCGGCGCAAGACGGTGATCCTGCTGACCATAGCAGCCTTCGTCGGCAGTATTGTGTTGTTCCGGTTCGTGCCCCAGCAGTTCTTCCCGGCTTCAGGCCGTCCAGAGCTGATGGTCGACCTGAAGCTGGCCGAAGGAGCCTCGCTGAGCAACACCGGCGAGCAGGTCAAACGCCTCGAAGGGCTGCTCAAGGCGCGCGCCGGCATCGACAACTACGTGGCCTACATCGGCACCGGCTCGCCGCGTTTCTACCTGCCGCTGGACCAGCAGTTGCCCGCGGCCAGCTTTGCCCAGTTCGTGGTCCTGGCCAACAGCATCGAGGACCGCGAGGCCCTGCGCAGCTGGCTGATCGCGACCCTGGACGAGCAGTTTCCCGATCTGCGCTCGCGTGTGACCCGCCTGGAGAACGGCCCGCCCGTGGGCTACCCGGTGCAGTTCCGGGTCACCGGCGAGCACATCGAACGGGTACGCGCCCTGGCTCGCCAAGTGGCCGCCAAGGTCCGTGAGAACGTCCACGTGGTCAACGTGCACCTGGATTGGGAAGAGCCGAGCAAGGTGGTGTTCCTGAACATCGACCAGGACCGCGCCCGCGCCCTGGGCGTGACCACCGCGCACCTGTCGAGCTTCCTGAAAAGTTCGCTGACCGGCTCGACCGTCAGCCAATATCGCGAGGACAACGAACTGATCGAGATCCTCCTGCGCGGCACCCAGCGCGAGCGCAGCGAGCTGGCCAACCTGGGCAGCCTGGCCGTGCCTACCGATAACGGCCAGAGTGTCGCGCTGTCACAGGTGGCGACGCTGGAATACGGCTTCGAGGAAGGGATCATCTGGCACCGTAACCGCCTGCCCACGGTCACGGTACGCGCCGACATCTATGGCAAGGACCAGCCGGCGACCCTGGTCAAGCAGATCCTGCCGACCCTGGAAGGGATCCGGGCCACGCTGCCGGATGGCTACCTGCTGGACGTGGGCGGCGCCGTGGAGGATTCCGAGCGAGGGCAGCGGTCGGTGAACGCTGGCATGCCGCTGTTCATCGTCGTCGTGCTCAGCCTGCTGATGCTGCAGCTGCGCAGCTTCTCGCGCACGGTGATGGTGTTTCTTACCGCGCCGTTGGGGCTGATCGGGGTCACGCTGTTCCTGCTGGTGTTCCGCCAGCCGTTTGGTTTCGTCGCCATGCTCGGCACCATCGCCCTGGCGGGGATGATCATGCGCAACTCGGTGATCCTGGTGGACCAGATCGAACAGGACATCGCCTCTGGGCTGGCCCCTTGGCAAGCGATCATCGAAGCTACGGTGCGCCGCTTCCGTCCCATCGTACTGACCGCGTTGGCGGCGGTGCTGGCGATGATTCCGCTGTCGCGCAGCGTCTTCTACGGGCCGATGGCCGTGGCGATCATGGGCGGGCTGATCGTGGCCACGGCGCTGACGCTGCTGTTCTTGCCGGCGCTATATGCGGCTTGGTTCAGGGTGCGCAAGAGCTAACAGCCTCAGCTCCAAGCTCCAAGCAAAAGCTGATCGTGTTGGGCCGAGGAAAGAAGGCCGACTCGCGATCCCGCTTTTTCTTGCAGCTTGCAGCTTGCAGCTTGAGGCCTGCAGCTTGCAGCTAAAAACTCAAAGCGCCCCGAAGACCTTCTTGGCCAGGCTGGTGGCCGCGGCGGCGGGATTTTCGCGGATGCTGGACTCTTGCTGGGCGATCATCTTGAACAGGCCGTCGAGCGCTTGCTCGGTGACGTAGTTCTCGACGTTGGCGGTCTTGGCGTTACCGATACCAAGGACGGCAGCCTGGCCGGCAAAGCTGTTGTACTGCTGGACCAGGCCGACCTGGTCGGTGGCCTGCTTGACGATGGGCAGGAACCTGGCGCGGATCT